>DATFRA010000282.1:0-8663 GCA_035263705.1 Allostellaceae bacterium | reverse complement strand
TGATCGCAGGCGCGCGCCGGCGCGGGCTCGATCCGCGCCCCTTCGCGCTCGCGCTTGCCGCCGCCGCCAATGCCGGCTCGGCGGCGACGCTGATCGGCAACCCCCAGAACATCGCGATCGGACAGATCGGAAATTTGAGCTTCTGGACCTTCCTCGGCGCCTGCGGCGTGCCGGCGATCATCGCCCTCATCGTGGTCTTCGCCGTGATCTGGTTCCGGTGGCACGGTCGGATGGCGAATATCGAGGCCCTGCCCTCGGACCTGCCGGAAGTGCCGATCCATCCCCACGATCGCGTGCAGAGCTTGAAGGGCGCCGCGGCCGTGCTGGCGCTTCTCGTGTGCTTCATGGCGGAGGCCCGGCCGGAGAACGGCGCGTTGCTGATCGCGGCGCTGCTGCTCGCGAGCCGCAAGGTGACCAGCCGCGCCATGATCGCGGCGGTCGATTGGCCGCTGCTGCTGCTGTTCGGCTGTCTCTTCGCGGTGACTGGCGCACTCCGCGACACCGGCATTCCCTTCCAGGTCATCGCCGCGCTCCGAAGCCATGGTCTGATGCCGGACAACCTGGCGCTGCTGACGCCGCTGACCCTGCTGATGAGCAACACCATCGGCAACGTGCCCTCGGTGATCTTGATTCTGCAGACCTGGTCGGACGTGGCGCCGGAGGTGCTCTACGGTCTCGCGCTGCTCTCGAGCCTGGCGGGGAATCTGCTCCTGGTGGGCAGCCTCGCCAATCTCATCGTTGTCGAGCGAGCCGCGACTTACGGGGTGCGCATCACCTTTGCCGAGCACGCGCGCACCGGCGTTCCCATCACGCTGATCTCGATGGTCTTCGCGATTGCTTGGCTCGCTTATTGGGGCTGGCTCCCGCTGCTGCCGGGCGGCGGAGAGTAGCCATGCCCGAGATCGAGCTTCGTTTCGCCACGGCCGAGGATGCCGGCATCCTGCTGGCGCTGGTGCGCGAGCTCGCGATCTACGAGAAGGCGCCCGGCGCCGTGCTCGCGACGGAGGAGGACTTCCGCCGGCACGGCTTCGGGCCGACGCCGCGTTTCGAGACCCTGCTTGCCTTCGTCGACGGCCGTCCCGCGGCCTTCGCCTTGTTCTTCCCGAATTTCTCGACCTGGCTCGGCAAGCCCGGCCTCTATCTTGAAGACATCTTCGTCTCGGCGTGGGCGCGCAATCTGGGCGTGGGGCGCCGGCTCATGGCGCGGCTCGCGGCGATCGCGGTCGAGCGCGGTTGGGGCCGGCTCGATCTCTGGGTCCTGCACTGGAATCCCGCGCGCGCCTTCTATCACCGGCTGGGCTTCCGACACATGGAGGAATGGCTGCCCTACCGTGCCGAGGGCGAGGCGCTGATCGCGCTTGCGCGGGAGGATCGCTCGCCATGAGCCCCGAGGTGCGCGCCTTCGTCGAGGCCGCGGGCATCCGCTACCGCACCCATAATCACGCACCGCTGGTCTCGTTCGAGGAGGCCAAGACCGTCCTGCGGTTCGATCCCAACGCCATGGTGAAAGGCCTGGTGTTTCGCACGCCCGATGGCGCCTTCGCGATCGTGGCCCTGCGCGGCGCCGATCGCGCCGACTACAAGAAGATCGCCGATACGCTTGGCGTGCGCCGCGCCGACCTTCGGGCTGCCGATCCTGCCGATGTCGAGGCCGAGCTTAGCATGCAGCTCGGCGGGATCGTGCCCCTCCCCATCAAGGGCGCTCGCGTTTTGATTGACCACGGCGTCGCCGCCCTCGACACGATCTTCTGCGGCAGCGGCCGCAACGACGTGACGCTGGAGCTCAACGTACAAGACCTGCTGCGGATCACGGCCGGCCGTGTGGGTATCTACGCGAAGCAAGAGCCGAAATGACGGGGGTTCCAGCGCAATGAATTTTCCCTACCTGCTGCCGCCTTTGGACCTGGCGGCACCGCTGGATCGCCACCGAGACATCGTCCGCACCGAATGGATCGACTCCAGCGGGCACATGAATGTCGGCTATTACCCCGTGGCCTTCGATTACGCGAGCGACACGCTCTGCGACCAGCTGGGCGTGCCCTGGGCCTACACCGAGCACAAGCTCGGGATGCTCTTCGTGCTGGAGGCCCACGTCACGTACGATCACGAACTGCGCGCTGCCGACCCGCTACGGGTGACGACCCAGATCCTCGACCACGACGCCAAGCGCATGCACTTGTTTCATTCGATGTACCACGCCGAGGAAGGCTGGCTCGCCTCAACCAACGAGCTCCTGATGATGCACATCGACTATCAGACGCGCCGCTCCGCGCCCTGGCCGGAGGAGACCCTGCGCCGGCTCAAGGCGATGGCGGCCGCGCACAAGGCGCTGCCGAAGCCGGAGCAAGCCGGCCGAATCATCAGCATCCGCCGCAAGGCGCAGTAGGTCCGGAGAGAACCGATGAGGCTTTGCCGTTTCGACGATGACCGGTTGGGCGTGGTCACGGGCAACGAGGTCCGCGACGTCACCACGCTGATCGAGCGTCTGCCCGCGCGGCGCTGGCCCTTCCCGAAGGGCGATCCGCTGATCGCGGCTCTGGACGCGCTCAGGCTCGCCATCGAGGCGGAGGCGGCGCGCGCGCCGACGCGGCCCCTCGCGCAGGTGAAGCTGCTGAGCCCGGTCGCCAATCCCAGCAAGATCGTCGCCGCGCCCGTGAACTATCGACGGCACCTCGAGGAGGCGCGCGCCGACGCCCAGATTCATTTCCAGAAGCAGGTTGAGGAGATCCAGAAGATCGGCCTGTTCCTCAAGGCGACCAGCGCGCTCGTCGGACCTTCGGAAGGCGTGGCGCTGCGCCACCTCGACCGCCGCAACGACCACGAGGTCGAGCTGGCGCTCGTGATCGGCAAGCCGGCGGACCGCGTGCGTGCCGCCGACTGGGCGCAGTATGTCGCGGGCTATGCCATTGGCCTCGACATGACCATCCGCGGCCCCGAGGAGCGCAGCCTGCGCAAATCCGTCGATTCCTACTGCGTCTTGGGCCCCTGGATGGTGACGGCCGACGAAGTCGCGGACCCCACCAATCTGACACTGTCGATCACCGTCAATGGCGAGCCTCGGCAGAAGGCGAACACCCGCGATCTCGTCCTTGGGCTAGGCACGCTCGTCGAGCTCGCGTCGTCGTTCTACACATTGCTGCCCGGCGACATCATCCTGACCGGCACGCCGCAGGGCGTGGGTCCGGTGCGGCCGGGCGACGTCATGGACGCCGCCATCGACGGCATCGGCGCCATGCGCGTCGCCGTCCGCGCGGCATAGGCGGCCATAGGAGGACACCAAGCGTGACGCCCATCGACTGGCGAGCCACCAACCGCGCCAACTGGGACGAGCGGGTCCAGGTCCATCTCGGCGCGGGCGGCTACGATCTGACGCCGCTGCGCGAGAGGCGGAGCCGGCTCAACGCGATCGAGGAGGCCGAGCTCGGATCGGTCGACGGACTGCGGGTGCTGCACCTCCAGTGTCATTTCGGCCACGATACCTTGACCCTGGCGCAGCGTGGCGCCGTGGCGGTCGGTCTCGACTTCTCCGCGCCCGCGATCGCCGCCGCCCGCGCGCTGACGGCCGAGCTGGGGCTCGAGAACCGCGCGCGTTTCGTCGAGGCGGATCTCTATGACGCGCCGACGACGATTCGGGAGCCGCGCGCGTTCGACCTCGTCTTCGTCACCTGGGGCGCGATCTATTGGCTCCCCGACATTGGCCGCTGGGCGCAAATTGTCGCGCACTTCCTGAAGCCCGGCGGCGCCGTCTACCTCGCGGAAGGACACCCGGCCGCCTTGGTGTTCGACGACACCCGCCGCCTCGCCGACGGCAATCCCGGATTCTTTCTGCCCTATTTTCAGCGTGAGCCGCTCATCTACGACGATTCCACTGACTATATCGACCGCACCGCGCGGCTCAAGAACACCCGCCAAGTGAGCTGGATGCACCCCCTCGGCGCCATCGTGACGGCGCTGCTCGAGGCCGGTCTGAGGCTGGATTGGCTGCGAGAGCATGACGCGGTCGCGTGGCAGATGTTCAGCCTCCTCACCAAAGGACCGGACGGGCTCTACCGCTGGCCCGACAAGCCATGGCTGCCTCTATCTTTCTCGCTCCGGGCGACACAGCCCCTTGACTAGAGCTAGTTTCGATATATCGTACGATATAACGAAAACCTATCATGAGGCTAATTCATGCACGGATATCGACATTATGGCTGCGGCGGCGAACGGCATGCTCGCGGCGACTGGGGCGGACGCTTCGGCGGCCGTCATGGGATGCGCGGCGGTTGGCGTGGTGGACGCGTGTTCGATCACGGCGACCTCCGCCTGCTCATCTTGCAGCTGATCGCCGAGAAGCCGCGCCATGGCTACGAGCTCATCAAGGCGATCGAGGACCAGCTCGGCGGCTCCTACAGTCCGAGCCCTGGCGTGGTCTACCCGACCCTGACGATGCTCGAAGAGCTTGGCTATGCCACGGTCGCCCCTAGCGAGGGCGGCAAGAAGCTCTACACGGTGACGCCGGAGGGCACGGCGTACCTCGATGCAAACCGCAGCGCGGTCGAGGCCGTGTTCGCCCGCATGCGCGAGGTGGGCGCGGCCTATCGAGGCGGTCCCGCGCCGCAGATTCTGCGCGCGATGGAGAACCTCCGGATGGCGCTCCGCATGCGGATGGCGCGGGGACCGCTCAGCGAGGACCAGGTCCGCGCGATCACCACCGCGCTCGACGGCGCCGCCACCCAGGTAGAGCAGAGCTGATCGCGTGGCCACCGCGACCTATATTGCTGCCGTCGGTGGCCAAACAGGGCTAAGCCCTCGATGATTAATTGGCGAAGAGATTCCTGCGGGAGGCGCGACCTCCTGCGGGCCACCCTGCTGGCACCCATCGGCGTAGCGAGCGCAGGACTGGGCTCGGCCTGGGCCCAGCCAGCGGCGCCCGCCGCACTGGCCTGCGCCGGCGCATCGCCAGCGGAAACCGAGGGTCCCTATTTCAAGCCGCAATCGCCGGAGCGGACGACACTCATTGAGCCCGGCATGGCCGGCACGAAGCTCATTCTGACCGGGTATGTCCTGTCCGCTGCGTGCAAGCTCATCGCCGGCACCTTGCTCGATTTCTGGCACGCCGACGAGCACGGTGCCTACGACAACGCTGGATATCGCTTGCGCGGCCACCAATTCACGGACGAGCAAGGACACTATGTGCTGGAAACCATCCTACCCGGCGTCTACACGGGTCGGACGCGGCACATCCACGTGAAGGTGCAGCCTCAGGGAGGCCGTCTGCTCACGACGCAGCTCTACTTCCCCGACGAGCCCCGCAATACCCGAGACTCTCTGTTTCAGCCGAAGCTGCTGATCGCCCTGCGCTCGGACCCGATGGCCAAGCTCGGCCGGTTCGATTTCGTGGTGGCCTAGGACCGACGCCGCGACGGCATGTGGGTCGTCCGGTGGACGGAGTCGCCAACACCCGCTAGCGTCCGCGCGCAACACCGCGGATCGGTCCGCTCCAACCTGATGATATCCCGCTTCCTCGCGTTCTTCGACCGGCACGGCACGACGCTGCTCGCGAGCGGGCTGTTCGTGGGGCTCGCGCTGCAGCCGTTAGCGCACGCCATCTGGCCCCTGCTCCCCACGCTCGTGTTCCTGCTGACTGCGGCGACCATGCTGCGCATCAACTGGCCGCAGGTGCTGGCGCATGCGCGGCATCCATTGCGGATCAGTATGCTCGTGCTCTGGGCGCTCGTGGTCTCGCCGGTGCTGATGGCCGCGGTCGTGCAGATTCTCGGCGTGCCGCCAGGTCTCGCCCGAGCACTCGTGCTTTGGGCAGCTTCGCCGCCGCTGATGTCGTTGCCGGCGATCGCGCTGCTGCTGGGTCTCGACGGCGCACTGGCGCTGCTGGTGATGGTGACGGCCATCTTTCTGATGCCGCTGACCCTGCCGCCCCTGCTCCTGGGCCTGATGGGCTTGGACCTCGGCATTGGAATTGCGCCGCTGATGCTGCGCCTGGCGGTGTTCGTGGGTGGCGCCGGCGCCATCGCAGGTTTGTTGCGCTGGCTGTTGGGGCGCGACCGCCTCGCACGCCACGGGACCGAGATCAGTGGGATCAACGTGCTGTTGCTGGTGCTGTTCGCCGTAGCCGTGATGGATGGCATGCCGAGCCACTTGATCGACGAGCCGCTGCGCGTACTAGGCTATTGCATCGCGGCCCTCGCCGCGAGCCTTGGCCTGCAGGCCGTGAGCTTCCTCAGCTTCGGCTGGCTCGGCCGGTTTTCCGCGCTCACCGTGGGCCTGGTCGGTGGCAACAAGAACATGGCGGTGGTGTGGGCGAGCCTCAGCGCCGCGACCGCTCGCTCGCCGGATCTCATGCTCTACTTCGCCTGCGCGCAACTGCCGATCTACCTGTTGCCGGCGGTCTTGGCGCCAATCTATCGCCGGCTCGGCGCTACCATGCCGCGTGGCGCACCGGCTGATTGACGCGCCTTCGGGGCAACAGTAGTTTCAGCCTCAATACGCTCCCGACGATCCGGTTGGGCGCGATCCACAGGCTTCATCGGGGAGGCAAATCAGATGAAATCGAAGTTGCTGGCGGCGACCGCCGCCTTGGCCCTGGCCGTCGCCGGCGGCCACGCTGCGTCCGCGAAGACGCTGGTCTATTGCTCGGAGGGCAGCCCGGAGAACTTCTATCCGGCGATCAACACGACGGGCACGTCGTTCGATGCGTCGTCGCGGCCGATCTACAACCGGCTCGTCGAGTTCGAGCGCGGCTCGACCAAGATCGAGCCCGGCCTCGCCACCAGCTGGGACGCGACCGAGGACGGACTCAGCTACACCTTCCATCTGCGCAAGGGCGCGAAGTGGCAGACGACCAAGAACTTCAAGCCGAGCCACGACTTCAACGCGGATGACGTGCTGTTCAGCTTCGATCGGCAGTCGAACAAGAACAATCCGTGGTTCAAAGTGACCAGCGACAACCACTCCTACTACAACGACATGGATATGCCGACGCTGGTGAAGTCGATCGAGAAGGTCGACGACTCCACCGTGAAGTTCACGCTGACGGCACCCGAGGCACCCTTCATCGCGAACATGGCGATGGACTTCGCGTCGATCATCTCGAAGGAATACGCCGATCAGCTGATGAAGGCAGGCACGCCCGAGAAATTCGACCAGGAGCCGGTCGGCACCGGAGCATTCGCGCTCGAGAACTACCAGAAGGACGCGGTGATCCGCTACAAGGCCTTCGCAGAGGGCTGGCGCGGCAAGCCCGCCATCGACACGCTGGTCTACGCGATCACGCCCGATGCGTCGGTGCGCTTCGCCAAGCTGAAAGCGAACGAGTGCCAGATCATGCCGTACCCGAACCCGGCTGATCTGCCCGCCATGAAGGCCGATCCCAACATAAAGGTGCTGGAGCAGCCCGGGCTGAACGTCGGCTACCTCGCGATGAACGTGACCAAGAAACCGTTCGACGACAAGCGCGTCCGGCAGGCGGTCAACTACGCCATCAACAAGGCCGCCATCCTCGAGGCCGTCTATCCCGGCGTCGGCGTCGCCGCGAAGAACCCGATCCCGCCATCGATGTGGTCCTATAACGACGACGTGAAGGACTACCCGTACGATCCCGCGAAGGCGAAGCAGCTGCTTGCCGACGCCGGTCTCAAGGACGGCTTCGAGACCGATCTCTGGTGGATGCCGGTGCAGCGCCCCTACAACCCAAATGCCAAGCGCATCGGCGAGCTCATGCAGGCGGACCTCGACAAGGTCGGCATCAAGGCGAAGCTCGTCTCCTACGAGTGGGGCGAGTATCGCAAGCGGCTCGCGCAGGGCGAGGCTATGATGGGCCAGATCGGCTGGACCGGCGACAACGGCGATCCCGACAACTTCATGTACGTGCTGCTCGGCTGCGCCGCGGCGAAGCCCGGCGGCAGCAACGCGGCGAAGTGGTGCTACAAGCCGTTCGACGATCTGCTGATTGCTGCCAAGCGCACGCCCGACGTCGCCAAGCGCACCGAGCTCTACAAGCAGGCGCAGGTGATCTTCAAGGAGGAGGCGCCTTGGTTCACCATCGCGCATGCCGTGCAGAACGCGCCTGTGCGCAAGGAAGTGACGGGCTACAAGCTGAGCCCGTTCGGCCAGCATGAATTCTACGGCGTCTCGCTGAAGTAGCCGCAACAAGCGGACGAGCGGCAAAGGCGGAGTGGCGAAGGCCGCTCCGCCGGCCGCCATTTAAAACATGCTGCGTTTCATTCTGACCCGTGTCAGCCTCATCATCCCGACCTTCATCGGGATCACGCTGCTGACCTTCCTTCTCGTCCGGCTGATCCCGGGCGACCCGATCGAGACGCTCGCCGGTGAGCGCGGCATCGATCCGGTGCGCCACGAGCAGCTGCGTCACGAATATGGCTTCGACCGTCCGGTACTCGTCCAGTACGGCATCTATATCACCCGCGTCCTGCAGGGGGATTTCGGCACCTCGGCGATCACCCACGCGCCGGTGATCCATGAATTCGCGACGCTATGGCCGGCGACGATCGAGCTCGCCAGCAGCGCCATGATCTTCGCCATTCTGCTCGGCCTTCCCGCCGGCATGATCGCCGCGGTGAGGCGCAACTCGATTTTCGATCACGGCGTCATGACGGTGTCGCTGGTCGGCTACTCGATGCCGATCTTCTGGTGGGGGCTGCTCG
>DATFRA010000281.1:0-3622 GCA_035263705.1 Allostellaceae bacterium | reverse complement strand
GTTGTTCGGCCCGATCTTGAGGAAGTCGGGCTTGAACTGGTCGCCCTTGCCGATATTGACCGGCATGATCTTGTACGGGAGCCCGGCCTCCTCGAGAAACATGGTGATCTTGTGCCCATTGGGCGTCGGCCAGTAGTAGAGTTCGATCACAGCGACAGTCTCCTTGGCTTGCTCAGTCCTCGCGCGATCGCGACCCGCCAGGGCCGCGATGCACGAACTATGGCGAGCAGGGCTGTAGGCGGCAAGCCGAGCCCATTCGGGCCGACCGCACGGGTGATCTGCGAATCCGGTATGGGCGCGCAAGACGCGCGCCCCCGCTACTGTGGTTATGGGTTCGGTGGCTTAGTCGGCGGACGAGGCGATATGGATGATCCGCGCATCGGCGTCACCGGCGTCGCGGATGCTTTGCGCCACCGCTTCCGCGGCCTCCTGGGTCGCGAAGTCGGCCGTGCGCACGACGTACCAGTCGCGACCCTGGCGATCGCGGTCGTGAATGATCACGAGATCCGTGATGCCTTTGGCCTTGAGCTGGCTCGTGAGCCTGTTGGCGTTGGCTTCGACTTGGAAAGCGCCGAGTTGCACGACGAGCCGCTTGCCCCCCACCGCTGGCGCTTTCTGCGCCACGGTGACCGGCGCACTGGTCGACGGCGCCGAGACCGGCGTCGGCGGCGGCGCGGCAGCGGATGGCTCGGTCGAAGCGGTTTCCGCCTTGTGCTTCATCGGCTTCGGCGCGCTCGGCGCCATGGCCACGGGCGCGGCCGAGGCCAGCTGGGTCGCCGTGGTCTCGTCCGCCGCCGGGGGCGTTGGCCCCTGGTTGCTTGAGCCCTCGGCGAACTTCGGCATCGCCGCCTGCAAGTTGGCGGACGGCGTCGGCTCCGCAGACTCGAGCGATGTGCTGGGGGTCGGCTCCGGAACGATTTGCGGCGCCAGATGTTTCGACGCTTTGAGCGGCACCGACAAAGCGGCTACAGAGGGCGCCATCGGGATGGCGGTCCGGGTCACTGTGGCGGGCGCGGGTATCCCTTCGGCGGTCGCCGGTTCCTTCGCCGTGCTGCCGGGCGGGACCGCGGCGCGGGCCGCGCGGACGTCGGCACCGAGGATGGCCGCTGTGCGGCCGACATCGTCGAGGCTCCGCAGCAGGGTGAAATAGGCGAGGTTGTTGCGGACGGCCGCCTCGTCGAGGTCGCTGCGCGCCACCAAGGCTGCGTGCACGTCGTCGCCAGCGAGACCATAGACCAGGGCGAGATTCTGGCGGTGGCGCGCGGTGGCGCCCGGACGCGCGACCACGTCGCTCAAGGTCGCGATGCCGCCGTTGAAGTCACCCGACAAGGCCTGCGACAGGCCGAGGTTGTTCCGCAGGCTCAGCTGATCCGGCGCCAAAGCCATGCCCCTGCGATAATCGCCCTGCGCGAGGTCGTGGCGACCCGCCAGGTCGTGGGCAACGCCGAGCGCGTTGTAGACCCGAGCGTCGCCACTGTTCTTGGAGACCGCGATCTCCAGATGCGCGAGTGCGAGCTGCGGCTTCCCGAGCGCGAGCAGCACGCTGGCGAAGCCGCGGTGCAGGTCTGGGTCGTTGGCGTCGATCGAGAGAGCCGCCTGGTAGGCTTCGGCGGCCTCCGTATAGGACTGCATTTGTGCCAGCGTATCGCCGGCACGCGCCAGCGGCGCCGGATCGCGGGGCGAAAGCTCGTGCGCGCGTCGATAGAGGGCGACGGCATTGGCGAGATCGCCGCCGGCACGGGTCTCATCGGCGACCTTCAGCATGGTGTCGGCGGATTGCTCGGGGGCGAGATTGCCCGCCGTCGCGCCCGACGCCCGCGTGCCTGCAGTGTCCTTGCCGGTGAAGACGCTGCAGGCGCTTAGCGCAAGGAAGACCGTCAGCATGAGCGGTCGGACGATGGGATGCCGCGCGGAGCGGCGCTCGCGGGTGGCTTGGGTCATGGTACGGTTAATCTCCCTGGTGGGCAGTCTCGGCGAACTTCCCTACCGAATGGTTAAGACCGTCCATCCATCCCACTGAAAGCTCGTGGTATTTTCGGTGTTTTCCGCAGTGGCCATGACCCTTGGGGCTCGGTTACTGAAATGCGCTCACAAGGAAGTTGATGGTGAGTGCGAGGATTACGGTGTTGAAGAAGAACGAGAGCGCCCCGTGCGCCGACGCCAGGCGCCGCATGTGCTTGCCGGTGATCTGCACGTCGGAGACCTGGCAAGTCATTCCGAGCACGAGCGAGAAATAGAGGAAGTCCCAGAAGTCCGGGGCTTGGTCGCCACCCGGGAATAGCAATCCGCCGGCGTCATCCGGTCCGGGCTCCGGGCCATCGCCATAGAACGCATGCGCGTAGTGCACGGCGAACACAGTGTGGATCAGCGTCCAGGACAGCACCACCACGCCACCCGCAAGGACGATGCGGAGCGCGAGCATCGCCGCCGTCTCGCCTTCCACTCTTTTCAAGAGCGCGATCACCGCCGCGAGGCTCGCTACCGCCGCCAGGACGATGAGCACCTGGATCACCCAGCGCGCCGCGTCTTGGACGCGCGCGCGGGCGCGCAACCGCTCAGGCGAGGCCACACCGACCGCCAGCGTCGCCAGCACCAGGAACAGCGACACCGCGACCACCCAGCCGAAGGCCGCGGCCTCGGCCGCGCCCCAAGCGTCGCGCAGCACGTAAAAGAGAGCTCCGCCCGCGAGCGCGCAGATCAGCAGCCGGAATCCCGGGTGGATGTCTCGGACGCCGGCGTGAAGGCGCGCGACCAGCATGAGCGTTCCCCCGGTGTCACCTCCCTTCATACGACGTGCCTCAAGGCGGTCTTGGAACGCTACCGCGTCCGCATTTTCTCCACCTGCTCCCAGCCGAGGCGCGCCAGCACCTTCGCACGCTCGCCGGACTCGCGGGCCCGGAGGCTTGCGGCGGTACCGTCGCGCACACGGCCCATGATCCCCTGGAGGATCGCCGCCAGGCGGAACATGTTATAGGCCATGTAGAAGTCCCAATTCCGGATCTCGGCGCGCCCGGTGCGCCGGCAGTAAGCCGCTCGATAGTCATCCTCGCCGGGAATCCCGAGCGCCGCCAGATTGGCGCCGCCAAGGCCGCGGAACGATCCCGGCGGCAAGCGCCAGCTCATCGCGTGATAGGCGAAATCGCCAAGCGGGTTGCCGAGCGTCGACAGTTCCCAATCCAGCACCGCCAGGACGCGCGGCTCCGTCGGATGGAAGATCATGTTGTCGAGCCGATAGTCGCCGTGGACGATCGAGGTGGCTTCGTCAGGTGGCACGTTCGCTGGCAGCCAGTCGATTAGCCGGTCCATCGTCTCGATGCGCTCGGTCTCGGAGGCGCGATATTGCTTGGTCCAGCGATCGATCTGGCGCCCGACATAATTGCCGGGCTTGCCATAATCGACGAGACCGATCCCCGCATAATCGATTGTGTGCAGCCGGGCGATCACCGCATTCATGGCGTCGTAGACGCGTCCGCGCTGGTCGTGGCCGAGCTCGGGAAGCTCCGGATCCCAGAACACTCGGCCCTCGAGATACTCCATCACGAAGAAAGCAGTGCCGATCACCGCCTCGTCGAGGCAGAGCCCATAGGTCCGTGGCACCGGAAATCCGACGCCACTCAGCGCG
>DATFRA010000280.1:0-4318 GCA_035263705.1 Allostellaceae bacterium | reverse complement strand
GCGAGCGCGGTCTGCGGCTGGTCTCGATCGCCGCGCAGACCCTGGAAGGTGTCGCCCATCGCCTTCGCGTTGTCGCGCATGGCATTGGCGACGGCGTCGAAGAGCGGCTGCTGTGCATCGGTGATCTTGAGCTCGGCCTTGAGGTAAGCGATCCGGCCCTCGATGTGGCGGCTGGGGTTGAAGGCGGCGCGCTGCCCCTGCTGCTGAGGCTGCTGCTGCGACTGCGCGTCGGCAACGACCGGTCCGAGTGCCACGGCGGAGCCGCCGGCCAGCACTGCGGCGAGGGCCAAGGCGGTTAAGGTGCTGCGTTTCATGGGGCTTTCTCCTGAATGAAGATTTCCGGCGCGTGATCGCGTCCGTTTCGCCTGACTCTATGCCGGACCCCATCGATCTCATCCCTGAGCCCTGTGGTTACAAATACTTAACCTCGGCTTTACCCGGGCTCCATGAGAGCGACGGTTCGCTCGACACCGAACCTTGCCGCCGCGGCGCCGCGCCAAGATGCGTCGATCGACGATCTTCAAGGAGATGCGCTGATGATCACGCTCTACATCCGCTACACGCTCGATCCCAACAAGCTCCGGGACTTCGAGGCCTACGCGCAGGCGCTCGCCACGCCGATCGAGCGCTGCGGAGGCATGCCGGCCGGCTATTACCTGCCGACCAAGTTCGCGGGTCCTGTGAACGCCGCGGTCGGCTTGATCGATTTCCCGAGCCTCGCGGCTTACGAGAAATACCGCGAGAAGCTCGGCGCCGATCAAGAAGCGATCGAGATCACGCGGCGCCTGGAGGCGAGCGGTGCCCTCCTGAACGAGGAGCGCTCGTTCCTGAGCCGCCTGCCGGAGAGCCGACGGTAGGCCCGCGACCCTTCGACACGCTCGCTTCGCGATCGCGCTCAGGGTGAGGGGAGTTGGTGGTGGCATTGAGAACGATCCCTCATCCTGAGCGCGCACCCGCCAGGGTGCGTGTCGAAGGACGCACTGGTTTTCATCCAGAACTTCCCCATCTAAACTCGCCATGCAAGGGGAGGCATGCATGGCCAGCAACCGGTATCCCGCGCTCGATTTCGATCTGGGCCCCGAGATCGATCTGCTGCGCGACAGCGTGCGCGGCTTCGCCGAGGCGAAGATCGCGCCGCTGGCGGCGGAGATGGATCGCACCGATAGCTTCCCGCGCCAGCTCTGGCCGCAGATGGGCGAGCTCGGGCTTCATGGTATCACGGTCGAGGAGGAGTTCGGCGGCACCGGCATGGGCTACCTCGCCCACTGCGTCGCGATGGAGGAGGTGAGCCGGGGCTCGGCGGCCGTCGGTCTCTCCTACGGCGCGCACTCCAACCTCTGCGTCAATCAGATCCGGCGCAACGGCACCGCCGCCCAGAAGCACAAATACCTGCCGAAGCTGATCTCCGGCGAGCACGTGGGCGCGCTCGCCATGAGCGAGCCGGGGGCGGGCTCCGACGTGGTCGGCATGAGGCTCCGCGCGGAGAAGCGCGGCGACCGCTATGTGCTCAATGGCACCAAGATGTGGATCACCAACGGCCCCTATGCGGACACGCTGGTGGTCTATGCAAAGACCGATCCGGGCGCGGGGCCGCGCGGCATCACCGCATTTCTGATCGAGAAGGGCATGAAGGGGTTCAAGGCGGCGCAGAAGCTCGACAAGCTGGGCATGCGGGGCTCGCCCACCTCGGAGCTGGTGTTCGAGGATTGCGAGGTGCCCGCGGAGAACGTGCTCGGCAAGCTGAACGGGGGCGTGCGCGTCCTCATGAGCGGGCTTGACTACGAGCGCGCGGTGCTGGCGGCGGGGCCGCTCGGCATAATGCAGGCCTGCCTCGACGTGGTGATCCCCTACGTTCACGAGCGCAAGCAGTTCGGCCAGCCGATTGGCGAGTTCCAGCTCATGCAGGGGAAGCTCGCGGACATGTACACGACGCTCAACGCCTGCAAGGCCTATGTCTATGCGGTGGCGCGCGCCTGCGACCGCGGCCAGACCGCGCGCAAAGACGCCGCTGGCGCCATTCTTTACTCATCCGAGAAGGCGACCGCGGTCGCGCTCGACGCGATCCAATGCCTCGGCGGCAACGGCTACATCAACGAGTTCCCGACCGGCCGCCTGCTGCGCGATGCCAAACTCTACGAGATCGGCGCCGGCACCTCGGAGATCCGCCGCATGCTGATTGGGCGCGAGCTGTTCGAGGAGACCACGTAGTCTGACCGAATCTGACTCCGATATTTGGCCTCGTAGCCGGGTCTTCACGCACTGCTGATTTTACAGTACCGGCACCGATGCCATATAGCAGGCGGTATCGGCGCTCGGGAATGTTCGGGACTGAACTGATGGCGCGAGAAGCGGCAGCGATTGGCTTGCGGCCTCTGCTCGGTTTTTTGCTTGCGATAGCGCTCGCGAGCTGCACGGCGCTCGAAAGCTTGGCGGCGCCAGAGTCCAAGCTGGTCTCGTCTCATTGGCTGCAAAACGACCCCGCCTCCACGCAGCGCATCGATCACGAGGCGTGGACGCGCCTCTTGGCCCGCTACGTGGTGCCGGGCGCGGACGGCGTCAATCGCGTCGCCTACGGGCGCGTCGACGCGGCGGATCGGGCGCTGCTTCAATCCTATATCGGGTCTCTCGAGGCGGTCGCCGTGTCGCGCCTCAACCGCGCGGAGCAGCGCGCCTATTGGATCAACCTCTACAATTCGCTCACCACGCGGGTCGTGCTCGAGCATTATCCCGTGACCAGCATCCTCGACATTCACCTTGGTCCGGGATGGTTCGATATTGGCCCGTGGCAGGCGAAGCTGGTGCGCGTCGAGGGCGAGCCGTTGAGCCTCGACGACATCGAGCACGGCATCCTCCGGCCGATCTGGCGCGATCCGCGCGTGCATTACGCCCTCAATTGCACGGCGCTCAGCTGTCCCAAACTGCAATCTGGCGCCTTCACTGCGGAGACGACCGAAGGTCTCCTCGAGGAGGGCGCGCGCGCTTATGTGAACTCGCCTCATGGTGTGCGCGTCGACGGGGGCCGCCTCGTCGTATCTAGTATCTACCGCTGGTATCGCTCGGATTTCGGTGAAAGCGCCGCCTCTGTCCTGGATCATTTGCGCCGCTACGCCGCACCGGCGCTCGCAACCGAGCTCGCCCGGTTCCGCGCCCCCGACGACGACGAGTACGATTGGCGGCTGATCGACAGCGATCGCCATTGATTCCGCAGCCGCGGTGAACTAGGCCGCGCGGATCGCGCGGCGCCTGTGCTTGCCTGGACGCCTAACGCAGCTCCACGGTCGCCCAGGTCTCGAAGCAGTTGCCGCCCGCGAGCGCCATCACACCGATCGTGGCGCGGCCGCCGATGCCGCGCTCGCGCCCGAACACCTCCGCGAGCAAGTCGGAGAGGCCGCTCGAGACCTTGTGCACCTCGGTAAACTCCAGCGTGCAGACCACGAAATTCAAGGTGCGCACGATCGACTTCACGCGATCGAGGTCGCCCACGGCCTGTTTGATGCCGGCGATGACGTTGAGGCCGGTGACGAGCGCGGCCTCGCGGCCTTGCTCGACGGTGAGGTTGGCGCCGAGCCGGCCCGGGTGGATCATCCGACTGCCGCGCTGCGGCACATGGCCCGAAAGGAAGAGCAGGTTGCCCACGATGTGGAACGGCTTCATCGAGCCATAGGACGCGCCGTAATAGCCGTCGCGGACGAAATCCGGGACGTCGAGGCCCAATTCCGTGATGCGCCGCTCAATCTCCATGGTGTTTCTCTCCGAAGTTACGAGATCGCCAGCCGCGCGGATAATAGAGTCGCGCCAGCCGATCGGGCGAGACGCCGAGCCAATAGAGCACGTGGATCACGACCCAGCCCCACATGATGAAGCTTGCGCGGCGTCCCGCGAATTTGCGCGATGAGGTGGTGAGCGGCGGCTCCTCGACGCGACACGTGGGGCCGGCGCGCTCCAGGCGGCGGACGAAATCGTAGTCCTCCATCACTGGAATGGGCTTGATGCCGCCGATCGCGTCATAGACCGATCGACGCACGAAGATCCCGCTGTCGCCGTAGTAAAGCGTGAACCAGCGGAGCCAGGGATAGGCGGCCGTGAGGCCACGGGCAAAGCGGCTGCCGCCGGCGAACACCACGCGAAAATTGCCGCCGGGCACTCGGGGATCGCGGTCGAGCGCGGCGCAGAGCGCGCGGAGTCCACCCGTCGCAAACGTGCTGTCGGCGTGCAGGAAGAGCAGGATCTCGCCGCTCGCGAGCCCGGCACCGGCGCGAAGCGCCTGGCCGCGGCCGGGCTCCGTCGCCACCACCCGCGCTCCAAGCCGCGTCGCAAG
>DATFRA010000279.1:0-7602 GCA_035263705.1 Allostellaceae bacterium | reverse complement strand
ACACCGTGCTGCTGCTGGAGGCCGGCGGCGAGGACCGGCACCTCTGGATCCACATCCCCATCGGCTACGGCAAGCTGTTCACGGACGAGCGGGTGAACTGGCTCTATCAGAGCGCGCCGGAGCCCGAGCTCAACAACCGCCAGATTATGCAGCCGCGCGGCAAGGTGCTGGGCGGCTCGAGCTCGATCAACGGCCTCCTCTACATCCGCGGCCAGCGGCAGGATTTCGACCACTGGCGCCAGCTCGGCAATGTCGGCTGGAGCTACGAGGACGTGCTGCCTTACTTCAAGAAATCGGAGGCGCAGTGCCGAGGCTCCGACGAGTTCCACGGCGGAGAAGGTCCGCTCTCGGTCTCGGACCAGGTCGAGCCCCACGAAGTCTGCGAGGCCTTCATCCGTGGGTGCCAGGAGGTCGGCATTCCCCGCAACGACGACTTCAACGGCGCCTCCCAGGAGGGCGCCGGCTATTTCCAGACGACGATGCGGAAAGGCCGGCGCTGGAGCACCGCGCGGGCCTATCTCAAACGGGCACGCTCGCGCGCCAATCTCACGGTGGCGACCGGCGCGCTGACAGAGCGCGTGATCCTCGAGGGCGGCGTCGCCGCGGGCGTGCAGTACCTCAGGCATGGCCGGAGCGTCATCGCCCGCGCGCGCGGCGAGGTGATCCTCTCCGCCGGTGCCTTCGGCTCGCCGCAGATCCTGCAGCTCTCGGGCCTCGGGCCCGCGACGCTGCTGCGCCAGCACGGCATCGCGGTGCTCCGCGACATCCCCGGCGTGGGATCCGATCTGCAGGATCATCTGCAGGCGCGGTTCCTCTATCGTGTGACGCGGCCGATCACGGTCAACGACGTCGTGACCCGCTTCGACCGCCGGATCTGGGCGGGATTGCGCTACATCCTCTTCCGCAAGGGCCCGCTGGCGGTGAGCGCGGGCTATGCCGGCGGCTTCTTCCGCACGGACCCGCGGCTCGCAAGCCCCGACGTGCAGGCGCATCTGCTGTTGTTCAGCGCCGACAAGCCCGGCGGCTCCCTCCATCCCTGGCCCGGCATGACCGCGTCGATCTGCCAGCTCCGGCCCGAGAGCCGCGGCACGCTTCGCATCAAGAGCGCCGATCCCGCCGCAGCGCCGGAGATCAAGCTCAACTATTTCTCGACCGAAGGCGACAAGCGCACGATGGTGCAAGGCTTGCAGCTGCTCCGGCGGATCATGGGCGCACCCGCGCTCAAGCCCTATATCGCGGAAGAGCGCGATCCCGGCCCGAGCGTCTACAGCGATGCCGACCTGCTCGCCTTCGTGCGGGCGCGCGGCACCACGATCTTCCATCCGACCAGCAGCTGCCGCATGGGCATCGACGAGGCGGCGGTAGTGGATCCCGAACTTCGCGTCAAAGGCGTGGGCCGGCTCCGCGTAGCCGACGCCTCGGTGATGCCGACGGTGGTCTCCGGCAACACGAACGCCGCCACCATCATGATCGGCGAGAAGTGCGCCGACCTGATCCTTCGAAGCGCGAAGGCGGCGCCTCGCGCAACCGCCGCTTAAGCGGCGTGCACGGCGCTGTCTCGGCGGGTGACCGGCGCTCGGGAAGGTCAGCCGGACCCGCGTAAGGACTACCTTAACCCCTGCCCTGTTAGACCGTCCGCTGCCGCCGACCCGGCGCCGACCCCCTCCCTCTGCGCTGGGGGCGCATGAGGCGCCGATATGTCGAAGATCTCACAATTTGTCCGGGTTCCCCGCGGCATCACGGCCGCCATGTCCGGCGTATGAGCACGTCGATGTGGCGTCTGCTTCCCATTTTGGCCGTGCTCGGCTTCCTCGAGGTGCTCGTGCCTTGGCCCGATGTCGCGGCTCTGGTGCTCGGCAATGGAGGCCACGCGGACCGCCGTGCCACCACGGTGCATGTGTCGCTGCCTGTCGAGATGCACCGGGCATCCCCGCCACAGCTCGTTCAGGTGCGGGACGCGTCCCGGTAGCCCGGGCCGAAGTCAGTAGGCGACAGCGGCCCCGCTCGCGGCACCCAAGCGGCGGCTCAGTCTGCGGCGCGCCGCGAGGGCCTCGGTCTCGCTCGCATAGGTTCCAATCAGACGCCAGCGATCGTGACCGGCGACGCTCGCCGCCAGCGCCAGAAGCGCCCAGGGACTGGTCGCCGCGTCGACCTCCGCCACGCCGGCGCACCGAATGCTCCGGTCCGCCTGCAGATGTGCTGTCCTGGCCATGTAGAGCATCACGAGGCTCCCGGTTGGCGAAAATGCCGGCCACTCGGCGACGCGCGCCTTGATCTGCGATACAGAACGGCCTCCCGGCTTCCACTAACGGCCTTCCGCCCCGTGAAATTCCGCTCTTCGCGAAGCATCCGCAAGATCGCGGCGCACCGAAAAATGCCCCGATGTGGCTCTGATAGAGCCACACGAACGGCGGCCCATGTCACGAAAGGGCGATTGCGGTGCCGGCGCGAAGGCGGTATCCACGAAACACGCGCCCGACTGTCGCGCGGGTGCAACGAGGATCACCGACGGGGGACCACGTCACATGCGATACGGCCGCGCGCTTCTCCTCCTGATAATCATCGGCGGGCTCGCGAGCCCTGCCGCCGGACAGGAGGCTGCGTTGCTATTGCCCCCCAGCGTCGAGCGGCCGGTCTTCATGCAGGTCGGCCTCGCAACCTGCTACGGCCGCCGCGCCGCGGGGCACGAGACCGCGAGCGGCGAGCGCCTGGCGAGGCATAGCCTCACCGCGGCGCATCGATCGCTTCCCTTCGGAACGATCGTGCGCGTGACCAACCTGGAGAACGGCCGGTTCGTGAAGGTGCGGATCAACGACCGCGGCCCGAACGTTCACCGGAAGGCACGCATCCTCGATCTCTCGATCGACGCTGGCAACGCGTTAGGGCTTACGCCCTGCGGCATCGCGCGGATCCGGATCGAGCAGCTCTCGTCGGATCAGCTGGCCTGACTCGGCACCGGCGAAGCTCAAAGAAGAATTGGACGCGGCGAAGTCCCAGTTCATGAGGCGGTCGAGGAACACACGCACGAAATCGGGACGGCGGTTCTGATAGTCGAGGTAATAGGCGTGCTCCCAGACGTCGCAAGCGAGGAGCGGCCTCTTCCCTATCGCGATCGGCGTCATGGCGTTCGCCGTCTTCATGATCTTGAGCTCGTTCTTCTCCGCGATCAGCCACGCCCAGCCGCTGCCGAACTGACCCACAGCGGCAGATTGGAACATTTCCTTGAATTTCTCCAAGCCGCCGAAATCGCGGTCGATCCGTTGACCGAGGTCGCCGGTCGGCGAGCCGCCGCCCTTGGGTTTCATGGAATTCCAGAAGAATTCATGGTTCCAATGCTGAGCCGCATTGTTGAAGATCGACTCACTCGATTCGTTCTGGTCGCCCGCGGTGACACGGATGATCTCCTCGAGTGACTTGGCTGCGAGCGGACCGCCTTGCACGAGCTTGTTCAGCGTTATGACGTAGGCTTGGTGGTGCTTGCCATGGTGAAAGCGCATGGTGTCCGCCGAGATGAAGGGCTCGAGGGCCGACTCTGGATACGGCAGGGATGGAAGCTCGAAAGCCATGGCGTCCTCTTGGATCCGGTGACGACGAAGAGATGCGACTCGAGAAATGCTCGCCGCCGCGCCGAGTTGCGCACCTGAATGGCGGCACTCAATGCGGCGTCAACTCACGCGAGCGAGCACGCCCATTGGCTCCTCTCTCGCGTCGCGAGGCTGTCCGGCCAGCGGTATCGAGCCGTTTGCTCCTTCACCTTCGGAGTCCCGATCGATTAGGCGCGCGAGGTGGGTCCGGCCGCGCGCGACCCGGCTCTTCATCGTGCCGGTCGCGCAGCCCGCGACCTCCGCGGCGGCCTCGTAGGAGAAGCCGCTCGCGCCCACGAGCAGCAGTGCCTCGCGCTGCGAGGGCGGTAGCCGTTTGAATGCGCGCTCGAAGTCGCGGAGCTCCAGATTCTCTTCCTGGCCGCCGCTTGTCAGGGGCTCGGCGTCGGGTGCGACGGCGCTCATCGGCGCCACACGGCTACGCGCCCGCATCACGTTGAAGTACGCGTTCCTGAGGATCGTGGTGATCCACGCCTTGAAGTTGGTGCCGGGCTGGAACTGATCCGCGTGGGCGAGCGCGCGCATGACAGCCTCTTGCACGAGATCGTCGGCCAGGCAGCGGTCATGGGAGAGCAGCACGGCGAACGCGCGCAGGTGCGGCAGTTGCTCGATGACGCTCCGGTGCAGGTCGTCTCGCGTCTCGTCTCGCATGGTATTGCTCCATGGACGTTGACGAATGCGCCGCCGCATGTCCCAGCAAATGTCCGGCCCTCCCGCGCTCATTGCGCGACGCCGGCTCGGAAATGTCGTGCAGGCAAGCGCCAGCAGAGCCTATATGGGCCGCTTTGCCGGAGGTCTCACCCGCATTGGCGCCGCGCTCGCAACGGGTCGCATCGATCATGCCGCAACGGTTTTGCGTGAATAATCGACGGTCAAGCCGCCGCGCGCCAATGATCCTCGTGACTTAGCCCGGCGAGCGGGCGCGAGTCGTCGGGTTGACGACGCGCCGGAATCGCCCCCGGTGAAACCGCGGCGCGAGGAGTCCCCTCAGATAGCCCACAACTTGCGTCCCATCGATGGCACAACCGCGCCCTCGATCGGGTCCGCGCGCCACCCTCGCTGTGTTTTGATGCCACGACCCGAAACACAAGGGCCCGGCCGTTTCCGGCCGGGCCCTCTCTGAATTGGTGGAGCCACGGGGATTCGAACCCCGGACCTCCGCAATGCCATTGCGGCGCTCTCCCAGCTGAGCTATGACCCCGCAACCACCCTAATTTAGCGCATCTGGCACCCGCTCGGGGAGCGGATTCTAAAGCGCGCCGTCAGCGCTCCTCCTCGTCGACATTCTCGATCACCTCGGCCATGTCGTCCTCGTCCTCGCCGAGCTCGGAGGCGTCCTCGAGGACCTCCTCTTCTTCCTCCTCCTGCTCGGTGCCGCCTTCGGCCGGCGTCTCGCTCTCGGCGGGCTCGGCCTCTTCGGTCTCGGCCTCGGGCTCGGCTTCCGGCACCACCGGCTTTTTCTTCTCGACCTCGGGCTCCGGCGCCGGCGCCGGCGCCTTGCGGCGCGTCTTCAGGAGCGCCTCGGGGTCGTATTGGGTGCCGCACTTCGGACAGATGATCGGGTCGCGGTGCATATCGTAATAGCGGGCTCCACAGCTCGGGCAGATCCGCTTCGCGCCCCATTCCGGTTTCGCCACGCTCGCTCTCCTACTGCCGCTACACGCCCCTGCGGCTTCGGGGAAGGCGGCCAATTGCCACGAACCCGGGGGTCTGTCAAAAGCAAAAATCTCGGGTTCGTTCCCGCACCGCGCGAGACTGTCGGGGTCCGCGGCCGATGTGCTAGGAACGACGCGCCCGCAACCCCTTGGACGCCCGCACTCGTGACGCCGCTCACTTCCGGCACCGCAGGACCCCTGAGAGGTAGGATCGCCGTGCCCGGAGACAAGTCCATCTCCCACCGCGCCCTGATCCTGGGCGCCTTGGCCGTCGGCCGCACGCGGATCGAGGGGTTGCTCGAGGGCGAGGACGTGCTGCGCACTGCGGCAGCGGTGCGCGCGCTCGGCGCCGCCGCCGAGCGCGGCGGCGATGGTACCTGGACCGTGACCGGGGTCGGCGTCGGCGCCTTCGCCGAGCCCGGCGACGTCCTCGACTTCGGCAATTCCGGCACGGGTGCGCGGCTGATGCTGGGCGCGCTCGCGACCACGCCGCTCACCGCAGTCTTCACTGGCGACGCCTCGCTGCGCCGCCGGCCGATGGGCCGGGTCGCGCGACCACTCGAGCGGATGGGCGCGCGCATCCTCGCCCGCGCCGGCGACCGGCTGCCTCTCACTCTGGTAGGTGCCGCCGATCCCCTGCCGATCGCCTACACGCTGCCGGTGCCCTCGGCGCAGGTGAAATCGGCGGTGCTGCTCGCGGGTTTGAGCGCGCCCGGCGAGACCACGGTGATCGAGCCGCTCGCGACCCGCGACCACACCGAGCGTATGCTGCGCCACTTCGGCGCGACGGTGGTCACGACGCGACAGGGCAACGGGGGACGCGAGATTCGCATCAGGGGCGAGGTCGAGCTTCAGGGCCGCGACCTCGTGGTGCCCGGCGATCCCTCATCGGCGGCCTTTCCGATCGTCGCGGCGCTGATCCTTCCGGGCTCGGAGATCGAGATCACCGGCGTCGGCATGAACGAGCTCCGCACCGGCCTTTTGACGACGCTCGCCGAGATGGGCGCGCGGATCGAGCGCGTGAGCCCCCGCACCGAAGGCGGCGAGGAAGTCGCCGACCTCGTGGTGCGCGCGAGCGCGCTCAAAGGCGTCGAGGTCCCGCCTGAGCGGGCGCCCTGCATGATCGACGAATACCCGGTGCTCGCGGTCGCCGCCGCCTATGCCAAGGGCAAGACCGTGATGCGCGGGCTTGGCGAATTGCGCGTGAAGGAGAGCGATCGGCTCACCGCGGTCGCGGAGGGCCTCACGGCTTGCGGCGTCTCCGTCGCGGTCGATGGCGACACGCTCACGGTCGAGGGCCTAGGCGGCCGACCGCGCGGCAATGCGGCCATTGCTGCGCGGCTCGATCATCGGATCGCGATGGCATTTCTCGTCCTGGGGCTCGCGGCGGAGCGGCCGGTCTCGATCGACGATGGCGAGACCATCAACACGAGCTTTCCCGGCTTCGTCCGTCTGATGAACGGGCTCGGTGCCACGATCTCCGAGGCCAAAGCGTGATCGTCGCCGTGGACGGACCCGCCGCCGCCGGCAAGGGCACGCTCGCACGCCGCATCGCTCAGCACTATAGCCTCGACCACCTCGATACCGGCCGGCTCTACCGCGCCGCCGCCTTCGAGGCCCTGGAAGCCGGCGGCGATCCCGCCGATCCCGCGGTCGCAGAGGCGGCAGCTAGGCACGTGCGCGCCGACCGCCTCAGCGATCCCCGGCTCAACGAGGAACGCGTGACGAGAGCGTCCTCGGTGGTGGCGGCGTTTCCCGGCGTGCGCGCGGCCCTGCTCGCGTTTCAGCGCGAGTTCGCGCGCCGGCCGCGAGGCGCCGTACTGGACGGCCGAGACATCGGCACTGTGGTCTGCCCCGACGCGCATGCGAAAATCTTCGTGACCGCGAGCGTCGACGCGCGGGCCGCGCGCCGATTCGAAGAGTTGCGGGCCGCTGGGGTCGAGGCTATATACGAGCGCGTCCTGCAGGACATGAAGGATCGTGACGCGCGCGACAGCGGCCGTCAGGCGGCGCCCCTAAAGCCCGCCGACGACGCTTTCGTCCTCGACACGACGGCGCTCGATGCCAAGTCGGCATTCGCCGCTGCCATCGCCTACATCGACGGCAAGCTGGCCGGTAAGTCTCTCTGACAATTGGGAGAACCCGGGAAGCTCGGCCATCGCTCGGGCTTGCAGGACCGGGCCCACGCCACCGCGCCCGACTCCGTCGGTGGCCCGCCGTCCGAGCGCCCGATCCCCGGCCTCGGCGGCGTCATCATCCCTGGGGGATCAACGGGAGTTTGAATGGCCGCCCTAACCGGAACCGAGGCTCAAGGCAACAAGGAGAGTTTCGCGGCGCTGCTCGAG
>DATFRA010000278.1:0-4046 GCA_035263705.1 Allostellaceae bacterium | reverse complement strand
CGCCAGCAACAGGGAGATGCTTTCCTGGTTGCGCCGCTCCTGCAGCGGCCCAGCGCGGCCCAGCCACCGTATTCCAATAGCGGCGCCAGGCCGCGTTCGCGTCCGAAGTCTCATCGGTCATGTTGCCGTTCCTCCCGAGCTTGGCCCGAACGGGGGCAATCATAACGCAGCAGCACCTTGCATGAGCGCGTCGGCGGCACGGGCGAGCCTTGTCGGCACCATTCTCCGCCCGTAAACTCCTTCGCTCACCTCGCCCTTGCCGGGGTATTGTTTCCGAGGAACTCCGGCAATGAATGCGAAATCATCGGAGGGCCTGAAATGGAGGGCCGGAAGGCAGAGCTGTTGCAGCGGATTGAGAGCGACGGCGAGGTGCTGCTTGATTTCTTCCGTCGCTTCATCCGTTGCCCAAGCCCGAACCCGCCGGGCGACACACGCGAGGCGGCGGACCACATCCGTCAGTTCCTGACGCGGCACCGCGCGGATTGTCGCGTGATTGCGCCCAACGAGGTCATGCCCAATATCGTCGCGACATTCGAGGCCGGGAAACTCGGCCGTCACCTCGCACTCAATGGCCATATAGACTGCTTCCCGGTGGGTGACGGCGCCGGCTGGACGCGCGATCCCTGGGGCGGCGAACTCGTCGACGGCCGCATTTACGGGCGCGGCGCCTGCGACATGAAATGCGGCACCACCGCCTCGATTTTCACTTTCTTGTACCTGCGGGAGCTGCGCGCCGAGCTCTATGGCCGACTGACGCTCTCGGCGGTGTCGGACGAAGAGACTTTCGGGCCCTACGGGGCCCGCTACCTGTCTGACCATCACCCGGAAGTGTTCGGCGACACTTGCCTCAACGGCGAGCCGAGCAGTCCGTGGACGTTACGTTTCGGCGAGAAGGGCCCGCTATGGCTCGAATTCACCGTGCGTACCAAAGGTGCCCACGGCGCCTATACTCACGCAAGCAAGAGCGCCACGGCGATCGCAGCGAAAATCATCGGCGCACTTGAGATCGTCGAAGATATCCCAGCGCCAGAGGCCAGCAATCTCGCCGCCGCGCTCGACGCAGCCGCGCCTGCCGTCGACCGCGCGCAGGGCGCCGGCGCCGCCAGGATCACGCGCCGCGTCACCGTCAATCCGGGCGTGGTGCGTGGCGGACTCAAGGTCAACATGGTCGCGTCGGACTGTACTTTCGAAGTGGACATCCGTCTGCCAAACGGGCTCGACGCGCCGCCGGTCCTCAGCGAGATCGACAAGATCATTGCGGCCTATCCCGAGGTCTCCTATCGCGTGGTCAACTACAACCCCCCGAGCTGGTGTGCGCCCGACGCCGAGATGGCGCAGCTGGTGCGCGCCCATGCCAAAGAAATCGCCGGCATCGACCCGACCCCGGTGATCAGTCTCGGCGGCACCGACGCGCGATTGTGGCGCTACAAGGACATCCCGGCGATCGTGTACGGGCCCTCGCCAACCGGTATGGGCAGCGTCGACGAGCATGTGACGGTCGAGGAGTTCTTCCACGTCGTCAAATGCCACGTCCTCTCCGCCTACGATTACATGAGCCGGCCGCGGTGAGTGATGACCACAGGAAGGCCAAAGCGATGAGTGCCATCCGATCGAACACGACATCCGAAGACGGTGCGCCCGCAACGGCGGTGCCTCGGGCGCCGATCGATCACCCGAGCGCGTGGCGAGTTGCCGATTTCAAATCGGCGGCGGATTACACGATCGAGCTGACGGTAGCTCAGCTACGCGATATCGCGCACGCGATCCGGTATATAAGAGCTGCCGGCCTTGGCCTCGACGATTTGCAGCGCGAGCACTTCGAAGTTCCGTCACTGCGGCCCGTGATCGAGGAGATCCGCAAGGAGATCGAGGATGGGCGCGGCTTTGCGCTGGTGCGCCGCTTGCCGGTCGAGGATTACTCGAAGGACGAGCTGGGCATCATCTTCTGGGGGCTCGGCACGCATCTCGGGCGCGGGCTGTCGCAGAGCGTCCTCGGCGACCGGCTCGGCCACGTCAAGGATTTCAGCCGCGAAGACCCTCTGGCACGCGCCTACCGTAACAAGCAGGAGCTGTCACCGCACACCGACTCTGCCGACCTCGTCGGGCTCCTCTGTCTGCGTAACGCCAGGACGGGTGGCGTCTCGCGGCTCACCAGTGCCATCACTGTCCACAACGTGATGCTGGAGGAGTGCCCGGAGGCTCTCGAGCGCCTCTATCGGGGCTATGTCTTCCACCGGCGCGGCGAGGAGCAGCCCGGAGAACTGCCCTACACGCCGTATCTCGTGCCGGTCTATTCCACCACCGAAGGGGAGGTCTCGGCGCGCTACGTCCGCACCTATGTCGAGGCGGGCGAAGCGGCGGCCGGACGCCCGATGGGCGAGGAGGAGCTCGCCGTTCTCGACCGTTTCGAGGAGGTTACCAAGCGGCCTGAGCTCATGCTGGAGTTCACGCTGCAGCCCGGCGAGATGTACTTCATCAACAACTACACGATCCTCCATGCGCGCACGGCGTTCGAGGATGGCGACGCCGAAGAGGAGCAGCGGCGGCACCTGCTGCGCCTGTGGCTCGAAGTTCCCGGGATGCGGCCCGTCCATCCCCATATCCGGCGCAATGGCATCGCCGCGCTCCCCGGCCGCACGCCGTCTTTCGATTGGGCGCGACTGACCAAGAACCGCAACTGATCACAGAGCATGGCAGCGGGAGGATAGACGATGATCGCAAACCCGATCCCGTGGCCGGACGGCGCGCGATGCGCCGTCGCGATGACCTGGGACATGGACGCCGACAGCGCCTTCAACTGGTACAACCAGGACACAGCCGATAATCTCGTTGCAGCGCAATCCTGGACGCGCTACGACCCGCTGATCGCGATTCCGCGCCTCGTCGAGCAATTTGCGCGCCGCGACCTCCACCTGACCTTCTTCGTTCCCGGCTGGGTCATCGAGAAATACCCGACGCAGATCGACCTGCTGCTCAAGAATGGGCACGAGATCGCATTGCACGGGTATCTCCACGAGCGCTCGAACGAGATCGACAAGGACGACGAGCTGTATTGGCTGGGCCGCGGACTCGAGGCCTATCGCAAACATCTCGGCGCCGGGCCGCGCGGCTGGCGGGCACCGAGCTTCGCCTTTTCGAAACATTCGCTGCGCTACTTGCTCGAGGCGGGCTTTGAATACGACTCTTCTCTGATGGGCGACGACATCCCCTACGCGCTGAAGGACGGCAACGCCTCATTGCTCGAATTCCCGGTCGACTGGACGCTCGACGACTTTCCGCATTACGCCCACAATCGCGATCTCGGCTACCGCATGCCGATCTCCGCGCCGCAACGCGCGATGGAAGTTTTCCGCAGCGAGTTCGATGCGGCCTGGGAATATGGCGGGCTGTGGATCTCGGTCTGGCATCCGGCATTGTCGGGCCGCCTCGCCCGGTTCAAGGCGGCGCTGGAACTGCTCGACTATATGAATGCCAAGGGCGGCGTCTGGTTCGCGCGGCTCGACCAGGTGTGCGACCACGTGCGAGGGCTGATGGCCGGGGGGCGCTGGACGCCGCGCTATGAGACCTTCCCGATCTACCAGAGTCCGCTTCCCGAATTCTCCAAAGAGCGGTGAGCACGGCATATGGCGCTCCACTTCACACGCGAGGAATTTGCTGACCGCCAGCGGCGCACCCGCGCGGAGCTGGCTAAAGCCGGGCTCGACGGTCTCCTGATCTTCCGCCAGGAGAGCATGTACTGGCTGACTGGCTATGACACCAGCGGCTACAGCATGTTCCAGGGCATGTATCTGGGAGCCGACGGTGCGCTGGCCCTACTGACACGCTCGGCCGATCTGCGGCAGGCGCGCCTCACTTCAGTGATCGAAGATATCCGCATCTGGACCGACCGCGAGGGCGCGGATCCGGCCGCGGAGTTGCGCGACATGGTCGCGGATTACGGCGGTCGCGGGAAGCGGATCGGCGTCGAGTACCACGCCTACGGCCTGACCGCGCAGCGCGGCAAGATGGTTGACGCGGCGTTTGCTGGTTTCTGCGAGCTGCTCGAC
>DATFRA010000277.1:0-5458 GCA_035263705.1 Allostellaceae bacterium | reverse complement strand
CGAAGGGCAGACCAACGCGGTGGCGGAGTCCAACAAGATGCGCCAGCAACTCAACGCGCTGGCCTCGCGCACGGCGGCGCTCGCGCAGAAGGGCGACCCCGACGCCAAGGCGATCATCGATGCCTACGCCAAGCGCGGCCTCACCTTCGTAACGCCGAAGTCCTGAGGCGGGGGCCGAAGCCGGTTTCAGGGTGCCGGAACGATATCCTGGCTCAGTGTATAGGTGTCCTTGCGCGGGACATAGGTGAGCCCGTCCCGCAGTGCCCAGACGGCGCCCGCGTGGAAAAGCGGCACGATCACGGCTTGACCGATCGCGATCTCGGTCGCTTTGCGCAGCAACTGCTCGCGCCTGTCATCGTCGATCGTCGCGAGCCCCTGCTCGAGCAGGCGATCGACCTCCGGGATCGAGTGCCGCCCGCGGTTCACATAACCCCAGCCTCGCACGGGATCGATGGTGGCGACGATCCCCCGCAGCCAGGGCGATGGCTCCGCGGTCTCCGAGTAGTAGCCGAATAGCATGAAGCTGAGCTCGTGATTGATCGCGCGCGTGCGCAATATCGAGTCGGGAAGGGACACCACTTTGGTCGCAATGCCGATCCGGCTCGTCATCTCGGCCACCGCCACCGCGACCTTCTCGTCGAACGGCGTGCGCGAGGTCGAGACGTGGAGGCTGATGCCGAATCCCTGGGGATAACCGGCTTCCGTGAGGAGGCGGCGCGCCCCCTCGGGATCGTATGCCTCGGGCTCGAGGAGCGGGCTCGCGCCATAGTAGCCGGGCGGCAGCATTTGGCTGGCCGGCTCGCCGGCACCCTCGAGAATGCGGGCGATGATGCCGCGTCGGTCGATCGATTTCGAAATGGCGATACGCACGCGCGCGTCCTTGAGAGGATTGCGATCCAGGGGATCGCCGTTGCGATCCGTGACGTAGGGCGAGCGGTCGCTGTAGGTATCGAAATCCAGGAACGTCGGCCGAGCGCTTCCCGTTTCGACCAAGCGTATACCGGCCCGGTTCTTCAATTCGGGGATGGCGCTGGGCGGCACTGCGCTGATCGCATCTACATCGTGCGCGAGCAACGCCGCAACACGCGCGGAATCATTCGGGATCGGCCTCAAAACCACCTCTTTCCACACGGGCTTACGGCCCCAGTAGCGCTCGTTCCGCGTTAGCGCTATGCGCTCGCCTTTGCGCCATTCCACGAGCGAAAACGGACCGGTGCCGATCATAGCCTTGCCGGAGTCAAAATCCGCCGATGCGGCATCACCAGCGCGGTGCGATACGATCCAGATCACGCTGAGCTCTCTCGGCAGCGTCGGGTCGGGGGTCACTGTGTGGACGCGCACCCTAAGGGGGTCGAGGATCTCTACCTCGCTGATCCCGCGGGTGAAGAGTTGATAACCGCCCGCGGCGTTGCGCACCGTCGGCGGCCGCTTGAGGGAGTAGGCGACGTCCTCCGCGGTGAATTTCGAGCCGTCGGCGAACTCGACACTCGGCCGCAGTTGAAAATCCCAGGTCGTCTCGTCGACGGCGCGCCAGGAAAGCGCGAGGCCGGGAAGCATGCGCTGCCGCTCATCCTGAAGAATCAACGCATCGAAGAAATGCCGGGACACCGCCTCGTCTGGCGACAGCATCCGAAAGTGGGGATCGAGCGAAGGCGGCTCCACGTCGATTCCGACCGTGAGTGTCTGTGCCACCGCTGGCAGCGCCATCGACAGCAGCAGCGGCAGAATCGCTCTGCACAGTCTTCCCATCACGCACCCCGTCAAACTGGAAGCTCGCTTACGAAATCGAGGTATTTTCCGCTCGCGGAATGCGGAATCGCATCGCGATAGTCAAACGTGATCGAAAAATGCTCGCCGAGGGTCTCGTTGAGCAGGCGGCGCAGCTTCTCCTCGTTCGTAGCGCCGAAAGCGCCGCGCGTGACCAGGCGCACCTCAAGATCATAAAGACTCTTCTGCGCCAACTGAAACTGGACGATCTCCGTAAAGTCCGCGATGGCCTTGGAGCCGAAGTAGGCATAGCGACGCGCGCCGGACGGCAGCACGACCACGTCGCGCGCCCTCCCGAGTATGCGCGACAACACGGGCAGCGTGCGGCCGCAGCCGCAGGGCGCGCCGACCTCGGCGATGTCGCCGACCGCATAGCGCAGGAGCGGCATCGCGTAGTTGTACAAGGCCGTTACCACCACCTTACCGCTGGCGCCTGGCCCGCACGGCCGACCCGCATCGTCGAGCACCTCGACCAGGATCATTTCGGATTGCACATGGTAATGCTTGTACTCGGGGCACTGAAACGCGATGTTGCCCACCTCCGTCGCCGAATAGACGTCGGTGACATCGACACCAAGGACCTCCCGGCATAGCTCGGCGAGGTTCGGACTTGGCGCCTCGCCAAAGATTCGAAGGGAGCGAAGGTTTTGCAGGCGAAGGCCGCGGCTCCGGAACCAGTGGGCGAGCTCGCGTAGAATGGAAGGAAAAGTGAGGAGATAGTCCGGTTGCTCCTGCAGCAGCCATGTGGCCTGTTGTTCGATGGTCGACCGGTTATCGAGCACCACGGCGGGCCCGGTGGGATAAACGAGCGCAACGGGCGCTTCCCAACTGGCGAAGCGCTTGCCGTGCGGCGGGCGGGCGTCGTCGTCGCGCCGGATCACGGCGAGCTTCGCACTGAAGTCGCGCCGGTGCCAAAGCTCCTCGCGCAGGGTCGCGGCCAGCCACATGATCTGCGCGTGGTGCGTGGTCTTGATCTTGAGCGGCATGCCCGAGGATCCCGAGGTCGAGTCCCAGACATAGGGCAAATGCTCCGCCGGGACCGAGCCGTCGGTGATGGCGGCGAAATGCTCCTGTACCTCCCGCCGGGTCAGAACGGGGAGGGTCTGCCAAAATTCTGCGGTGATTTCCTGGCCGGACTGATAACCGCATGCCGCGAGCCGCGCGCGATAAAAAGGCCGGGTTCGGTAGACGTGGTCCACGACCAGACCGAGCTGGCGACGCTGATGTTCCCAGAGCCGCTCCGGCGGCCAATACTGGGTCTCTCGGAACTTACCCTGGAGCGCGAGAAGCTGACGGTTTGCCTCCTTCAGCGGAGTCGGAGTCGAGGTGCCGGGTCTTGGGGGGTATCCGTCTCGCGTGCTCTTCGGGCTGTTCCCGCCGGAAGGCTCGCCGGTCGCGGCGACCCCGACGCCAGGGCGATCATCCGGTCTTCTCATCGCGCGCCCGTCAACTTGGAATCTCGTTTACGAAATCGAGGTATTTGCCGCTCGCGGAACGGGCGATCGCGTCCCGATAGTCGAAGCTTATGCGGAAGTGTGCACCTAGGCTCTCGTGGAGCACACGGCACAGCTTCTCCTCGTTTGCCGCGCCGAAAGCGCCGCGGGTGACCAGCCGCACCTCGAGATCATAGAGACCCTTCTGAGCCAGCTGCAACTGCACGATCTCCTTAAAGTCCGCCATGACTTTGACGCCGAAGTAGGCGTAGCGACGAGCGCCAGACGGCAGCACGACCACGTCGCGTGCCTTTCCGAGTATGCGCGACAACACGGGCAGCGTACGACCGCAGCCGCAGGGCGCGCCAACCTCCGCGATGTCGCCGATCGCATAGCGCAGGAGCGGCATCGCGTAGTTGTAGAAGGCCGTTACCACCACCTTACCGCTGGCGCCTGGCCCGCACGGCCGACCCGCATCGTCGAGCACCTCGACCAGGATCATCTCGGATTGCACATGGTAATGCTTGTACTCGGGGCACTGGAACGCGATGTTGCCCACCTCCGCCGCCGAATAGACGTCGGTGACATCGACGCCGAAAACCTCCCGACATAGCTCGGCGAGGTCCGGACCTACCGCCTCGCCAAAGACTCGGAGGGATCGGAGGTTTCGCAGGCGAAGGCCGCGGCTCCGGAACCAGTGGGCGAGCTCGCGTATGATGGAAGCAAAACTGAAGAGATAGTCCGGTTGCTCCTGCAACAGCCATGTGGCCTGCTGCTCGATGGTCGACCGGTTGTCGAGCAGCACGCAGGGCCCGGTGGGATAAACGAGAGCAACGGGCGCTCCCCAATCTTTGAGATGCTTCCCCTGCGGGGGAAATGCGTCATCGTTTGGGGCGCGCCGGATCACGGCGAGCTTCGCACTGAAGTCGCGCCGGTGCCAAAGCTCCTCGCGCAGGGTCGCGGCCAGCCACATGATCTGCGCGTGGTGCGTGCCCTTGATCTTGAGCGGCATGCCCGAGGATCCCGAGGTCGAGTCCCAGGCGTAGGGCAAATGCTCCGCCGGGACCGAGCCGTCGGTGATGGCGGCGAAATGCTCCTGTACCTCCCGCCGGGTCAGAACGGGGAGGGTCTGCCAAAATTCTGCGGTGATTTCCTGACCGGACTGATAACCGCATGCCGCGAGCCGCGCGTGATAGAAAGGCCTGGTTCGGTAGACGTGGTCAGCGATCAGACCGAGCTGGCGACGCTGATGTTCCCAGAGCCGCTCCGGCGGCCAATACTGGGTCTGTCGGAACTTATCCTGGAGCGCGAGAAGCTGAGAGTCTGCCTTCCGCAGCGGAGTCGGCATCGCGCGTGCGATCGTCTCGGTGCTTGAACTCGGTATGGTGGCCATTGAGGCGTTTCGGCTCGCTTCCTCGAGAGGATGCTATCGTGACGGCATGCCCGAGGCCACGGGCGATCATTGCTGCGACCGGAACAGGCAGCGGTATAAGGCGGCTCGTACGCGGGATGCGTTCGACGGAAGATAGGCTCTTGAGGCTAGACCGGGGCTGTAGACCGGCGCGGCGATTTTGGGTTAGAACGAGCCGCGTCGTTTTCTCGGGACAGGGTGGTGTTGTCGTGAGCGCGTTGACGATGGAGTTTTCTGACCGCATAGCGGGGTGGACGTTCTGGGCCGCGACGGGGCTCGCCTCGCTTGCGGTGGTGCTGGTGGTGGTGGGCACCATGCTTGGCCTGACGAACCGATCGATCCGGTCTGAGGTCAATGGTCGGCAGCTCTACATCAATCAGTCGGTCCAGCTGTCGCGGCTCAATCAGGAGCTGGTGAACGAGCTGGGGGCGGCGGCCTTGAGGAACAACCAGGCGATCCGCGATATGCTGAAGGAGAACGGCATCACCGTGGTGCAGCCGGCGAGCGAGTCCGGCGCCGCCCCGGCGGGGTCGGGCGCGGCCGTGCCGCTCAAGAAGCCCTAGGGAGCGGCCGTGGTCATGGAAGAGTCGATGGCGCGCCGCTCGGTCTATGTGCCGCTGCTGATCGGCCTCGTTGCGCTGGCGGGTTGGCTGCTGGTGCAGGACGTCGAGATGTGGCAGGCCCGTGAGGCGCTGATCCAGCAACGCGAAGGGCAGACCAACGCGGTGGCGGAGTCCAACAAGATGCGCCAGCAACTCAACGCGCTGGCCTCGCGCACGGCGGCGCTCGCGCAGAAGGGCGACCCCGACGCCAAGGCGATCATCGATGCCTACGCCAAGCGCGGCCT
>DATFRA010000276.1:0-2055 GCA_035263705.1 Allostellaceae bacterium | reverse complement strand
GAGAGCGTATTCTCCCTGCACGGCGTCGGCTATCTCGGCTGGGAGGCGATCAGCCGCGCAGACTTCCCGGTGGTGCAGGCGATCGTGTTGATCCTCGCCTGCATCTATGTCGTGCTCACCTTGCTCGCCGACATGCTCAACGCCGTGCTCGATCCGCGCATCCGGGTGCGATGAGGAGGCTCGATGACGATCGACAGCTTCGTCAGCGTGGAGGAGCTTCTACCGAGCCGTGGCGCGCTGCTCGGCGCCCGCCTCTTCAGCCACACCAGCTTCGCAATTGGTGCCGGCGTCATGCTCGTCATTTTCGCGGTGGCGCTGCTGGCGCCGTGGCTCGCGCCGCATGATCCTTTCGCGCAAGATCTGGGCCGGAGGCTGATACCGCCGGTCTGGCACGACGGCGGAAGCTGGACCCATGTACTCGGCACCGACCAACTCGGCCGCGACTATTTGAGCCGCCTGATCTATGGCTCGCGCATCTCGCTCTTGATCGGCGCCACCGCAGCGGCCACGTCGGGCGTTATTGGAACCACGCTCGGGGTTCTCGCTGGCTATTTCGGCGGCCGCGTCGATCTCGTGGTGAGCTTCATCATCACCACGCGGCTGGCGCTGCCGGTGATCCTGGTGGCGCTCGCAGTGGCGGCGTTCATCGGCAGCTCCATGCAGATCGTGATCGTCGTGCTCGGCCTGCTGCTGTGGGATCGCTTCGCGGTGGTGACGCGCAGCGCCACCATGCAGGTCCGCGCGCTCGACTATATCGCCGCCGCGCGTGCCATCGGCGCGTCGACGGCGCGGATCATCGCGGCCGAAATCCTCCCCAACATCGCCAATGCGCTGGTCGTCGTCGCCACGCTGGAAATGGCCCAGGCGATCCTGCTCGAAGCGACGCTGTCGTTCCTCGGCCTCGGTGTGCCGCCGCCGGCGCCGTCCTGGGGCCTGATGGTCGCGGAGGGCAAGGAATACATGTTTTTCAGCCCGTGGGTGATCACCATCCCGGGAGTGGCGCTGTTCACGCTCGTGCTAGCAATCAATCTGCTCGGCGACGGGCTGCGTGATCTCACCGCGCCGGAGAACCGCGCTTGAGCGCGCTGTTAGAAGCCGAGCGTCTGAACGTCCGCATCCCGCTTGCGGCGGGCATGCTGCATCCGGTGCGAGACGTGAGTTTTTCGGTCAAGCGCGGCGAGATGCTGTGCATCGTCGGCGAAACCGGATGCGGCAAGTCGCTCACGTCGCTGGCGATAATGGACCTGTTGCCCAAGCATTCGCGGCGCGAGGCGCAAAGGCTCCTCTTCGACGGCATCGATCTGCTGCGGCTGCGCGAACGCGCGATGGCCGACCTGCGCGGCAACGGGATGGCGATGATCTTCCAAGAGCCGATGACCTCGCTGAATCCCGCCTACACAATTGGCACGCAGCTGACGGAGGTGCTGCTGCGGCACCGGCGGATCGGACGCGCCGCCGCGCGCGAGCGGGCGGTCCAGCTCCTGGAGAGGGTCGGCATCACCGCCGCCTCCGAGCGGCTCGCGCAATATCCGCATCAGCTGTCCGGCGGCTTGCGCCAGCGCATCATGATCGCGATGGCCCTGATGTGCGGGCCCAAGCTTCTCATCGCCGACGAGCCGACCACTGCGCTCGACGTTACCATCCAGGCGCAAATCCTTCGCCTCTTGGCATCGATCCAGCGCGAGCTCGACATGGCGGTGATCTTGATCACCCACGATCTCGGTATCGTGGCGCGGGTGGCAACCCACGTGGCGGTGATGTATGCCGGCGAAATCGTCGAGACCGGAACCTCGCGCGAAGTGTTTTTGCGGCCCACGCACCCATATACGCAGGGCCTGTTGCGCTGCATCCCGGTCCCCGGCAAGACTAGGCGCCGCGCCCGTCTCGGCTCGATCCCGGGCCTGGTGCCGAGCCTGGTCGGCACCATCCACGGCTGCGCCTTCTATAACCGCTGCCCACATGCGTTCGAGGATTGCGCCAAGGCGCGCATCGCGCTGACCGAGATTTCAACCGGGCGTGCCTATCGGTGCGTGCTCCCGGTCGAGCAATGCGCCG
>DATFRA010000275.1:0-4492 GCA_035263705.1 Allostellaceae bacterium | reverse complement strand
ACGGCCTGCTTGGAGAGATCGTCATAGACGATGACGGCGTGCATGCCGTTGTCGCGGAAGAACTCGCCCATGGCGCAGCCGGTATAAGGCGCCAGGAACTGCAAGGGCGCGGGCTCGGAGGCGGTTGCGGCCACCACGATCGAGTACTCGAGCGCACCGTAATCCTGCAGCGTCTTCACGATCTGCGCCACCGTCGAGCGCTTCTGCCCGACCGCGACATAGACGCAATAGAGCTTCCGCGACTCGTCGCCGGCCTTGTTGACCTCGCGCTGGTTGATGAAGGCGTCGATTGCGACGGCGGTCTTGCCGGTCTGACGATCGCCGATGATGAGCTCGCGCTGGCCGCGGCCGATCGGCACCAGCGCATCGATCGCCTTCAAGCCGGTCTGCACGGGCTCGTGCACCGAGCGCCTCGGAATGATACCGGGCGCCTTCACCTCCACGCGGGTCCGCTTCACGTCACCGAGGGGGCCGCGGCCGTCGATCGGGTTGCCAAGCGCGTCCACGACGCGCCCGAGGAGGCCCTTGCCCACGGGCACGTCGACGATGGCGCCGGTGCGTTTCACCGTGTCGCCCTCGCGCACGCCGGTGTCGTCGCCGAAGATCACCACGCCGACGTTGTCGCTTTCGAGGTTGAGGGCCATGCCCTTGGCGCCGTTCGGGAACTCCACCATCTCGCCGGCCTGCACTTTGTCGAGGCCGTAGATGCGCGCGATGCCGTCGCCGACAGAGAGCACCTGGCCGACCTCGGCGACGTCTGCCTCGGTGCCGAAATCGGCAATCTGCTGCTTCAGGATGGCGGAGATCTCCGCCGCGCGGATTTCCATGACCTCAGACCCCCTTCATCGCAAGCTGCAGGCGCGCGAGCTTGCTCTTGAGCGATGCATCCACCATGCGCGAGCCGACCTTGACCATGAGCCCGCCGATCAGGGTTGGATCGATCCGGAGATCGACCGCGACTTTGCCGCCGACGGCTTTCCGAAGCTGCTCGTTGACGGCCTCGGTCTGCGCGGGCGTCAGCGGCTTCGCCGCCGTCACCTCCGCCGTCACCTCGCCGCGCCGCGCCGCGAGCTCCTTTAGATAGCCCGCGATCACGCCGGGCAGGACAAAGAGCCGCCGGTTGCGTGCGGCAACGCCGAGGAAATTCTTAGTCAGAGCTGAGAAGCCCGCGCGCTGCGCGAGCGCGGCTACGGCCATTCCCTGCTCGATTCGGCTCAGCACAGGGCTGCGGATAAGGCGGCGGAAGTCCGCGCTCTCGTCGATCAGGCTGCGGAGGACGCGCAGGTCGCTCGCGACCTCATCGAGCGCCTTGCGGTCGTCGGCGAGCTCGAATAGCGCCTTGGCGTAACGCTCGGCCAGACCGGACACGCCTGTCGCTTCGGATGCCACGTGGAAAGAACCCTCGGACTGCTGCTGACGAGAGCGGGACGCCGCCGTCTGAATTCCCTGAAACGCACGCTTCCCGCGGGTTTCGGCAGAGCGTCCCGCCGTTCGGAAGCGGCGCGGTTTTAACACGGGCCCTCACGCCCGCGCAACCGCCTGGGGCCGCGGCTTTTTGGCCTCGGAGCGGCACTGAAATGGAAGCTCTCTAGCACGTCGAAAACGACGATCCCGAAGCTCGCGGAGAGCTTCGGGATCGTCCGAACGCCGTCATCAAGGCTTTATGAATGCTTCAGGAACATAGGGTCGCGCTGGATTCGACCAGCGCGACCCTAGCTGAGCGACGTGCGTAGTTATCCCGGCTGATGCTGCTTCTGGTCCTTTCCCTGCGGCTGTCCCTTCGGCGGCTGACCCTTGGGCTGGCCGCCCGTTGGATGCACGGTCTGGGTCGTCACAGGATGGCCGCCCGGGCCACCCTGGAACGTCTTGGGTCCGCCACCCTTCGTGCCAGTCGGTCCAGTTGGGCCGGTGTTGGTCGTCTTGAAGTTCTTGGAACCGCCGGTTCCAGTGCCCTGTGAACCGGTTGGTCCGGTCGGGCCGGGGTTCGTCGTCTTGAAGTTCTTGGAACCGCCCGTGGTGGTGGCGCCCTGTGAGCCCGTTGGACCAGTCGGGCCGGTGTTGGTCGTCTTGAAGTTCTTCGATCCGCCGGTGGCGCCGCCCTGTGTGCCCGTTGGGCCGGTTGGGCCGGTGTTCGTCGTGCGGACATTGCTCTGGAAGTGCGGCGACGTCCCGCCTGTCACCGTACCTGTGTTGTTGAAGCGGCCGGCCTGGCTCGTCGTCGCGATCTGCGGCTGGCCGTTGTTCGTCTTGGCGAGCAACGCGGTATTGGACCGGGCAGCATTGAAGTGCTGCACCTGCGCCGCCGTCGGCTGGATGTGGTGCTCCTGCAGCGCCGCTTGCTGCTGCGCCGTCGGCTGGGTCGTGATCCCACCCTTTCCACCGTTGAAGCTCACGCGGCTCATCGCTGGATCGACGCCGCTCACCACCGTCTTGTTATAGACGTTGGTGATGTTCACGTTGGTGATGTTGATGTTGTTGACCGTGCGGTTGTAGAAGAACTGCCCGCCCTGCCAATAGCCACCCTCATAACCAACGCCGATATAGCCGAAACCGTAGTTGACTCCGCCGTAGAATCCGACCGTCGGCCCCCAATAGCCGGCGTGGAAGAGGTAGACGCCGTTGACCCAGCCCCACCAGGGCGGCGTCCATAGCACGCCGACGATGGGTGGATATACCCATGTTCCGGGCACCCAGTAGTAGCCATAGGGGCCCCAGGCCCAGTAGCCAGGCGTCCAGATATAGCCGGGGCCGGGGATCGGTGGCTGCTCGTAGATCGGCAGCACCGGTGGTGCGATCCCAACGGAAATCCCGATGGAAACCGAGGCCTTGGAAGGCGCGGTCGGCACCGCCAGCATGGCGAGCACCAAAAGCGCCGGAATGAACGCACGCACGAAGCGCATTTTTCGATTACCTCGCAGTTCGGGGGTGTGGACCAGACCAATGCCCGGTAGCGCACACGCTCCAGCCTATATAGGGCTAAAACCGGCGGTTTCGCCCTACTCTCGGTATCAACGGGGTATGACAAGCACTTCATCCCCGAAAAGACATCGATGTCACAGAAAACTGTAGGGATCGATGTCGACCTGGAGGCGCGCCCCCGAGGGCAGCTTGACGGAATTGAGCCAGGCTCGGACCACCGCCTGCACGTGCACGCCACGTTCCGCCCTCACCAGGAAGCGCCGGCGGTGTCGGCTGCGCAGCACCGCGAGGGGCGCGGGCGCCGGACCCAGCACCTCGACGCCGCGCACATGGGGCGCGCCCCGGGCGAGCGCGCGTCCGGCGAAATCGACCGACTCGTCGTCGGGACCCGAGAGGATCAGTGCCGCTAGCCGGCCATAGGGCGGCCAGCCGTGTTGGCGGCGCTCCTCCGCCTCCACCTGCAGGAAGCGGTCGCGGTCATTGGCCGCCAGTGCCTTCATTACCGCGTGATCGGGCATGTAGGTTTGGAGAAACACTTGGCCCGGGCGCTCGGCGCGACCGGCGCGGCCCGCCACTTGATGCAGCAGCTGGAACGTTCGCTCTGCCGCGCGCAGATCACCGCCGGCGAGCCCAAGGTCCGCGTCGACCACGCCCACCAGGGTAAGCAACGGGAAGTGGTGGCCCTTCGCCATCACCTGGGTCCCGATAAGCACGTCGATGGTGTGACCCTCGACACCGCGGACGAGCTCGGCGACCGCGCGCGGGCCCGTCAGCGTATCGCTCGCGACCACTGCAAGGCGCGCCTTCGGGAATCGCGCGCTCACCTCCTCGGCAAGCCGCTCGACGCCGGGGCCGCAGGCCGCCAGCGTACCCGCGGCGCCGCAGGCCGGGCAGAATTCCGGCATTTTCTCGAGGTGACCGCAGTGATGGCATTGCAGTTCCCGCACGAACCGGTGCTCGACCAGCCATGCCGTGCAATTCGAGCACTGAAACCGGTGTCCGCAGTTGCGGCAGAGCGTGAGCGGCGCGTAGCCACGGCGATTCAGGAACAGCATCGCCTGCTCGCTCGCTTGCAGGGTTGCGTCCAGCGCCGACACCAGAGGCGCCGAGAGAAAGCGCTGGCGCTCGAGCCTCTGGCGCCGCATGTCGATGACGTGTACCTCGGGCACCCTTGCGCCGGCGTGCCGCTCGGGCAAGTGCAAGCGCCGATAGCGCCCCTGTTCCACATTGACCACCGTCTCGAGCGAGGGTGTCGCCGACACCAGCACCACGGGCAGCCGCGAGAGCGACCCCCGCACCACGCCCATGTCGCGCGCGTGGTAGATGACACCGTCCTCCTGCTTGTAGGAGAGGTCATGCTCCTCGTCGATCACGATCAGGCCGAGCTTCGGGAACGGCAGGAAGAGCGCCGATCGGGCACCGACGATCACGGGGATGCGGCCCTCGGCGACGGCGCGCCAAGTGTGGCGCCGCTCCGCCGGTGTCAGGTCCGAGTGCCATTCCGCGGGCCGGACGCCGAAGCGGCGCGCGAAGCGGTCGAGGAACTGCACGCCGAGCGCGATCTCCGGCAGCA
>DATFRA010000274.1:0-15058 GCA_035263705.1 Allostellaceae bacterium | reverse complement strand
CCTCAGCGCGCGAGCGTGGCCCAGTGCGAGGCGAAGACGATGACCGACAGGACGAAGCCGAGCCCTACGTTGACCGCGACGCCAGAGGTGAACGCGAGGAACGGTTTCGAGCCTCCCGTCGCCAGCTCGCGGAACCGCGTGGTCAGACCGATGCTGAAGAAGCAGAAGATGAAGCTCCAGGTTCGGAGGTCTTTGATCGGCGCGACGAACGCAGGATTCACGATCTTGTTGAAGTCGGCGAGGCTGTAACCGCCGGCCGCGGCTGTTGCTATCAACGAGGCGATGAGAAACCCCAGTACAAACTTGGGAAATCGCCACCAGATCTCCGCGGGGCTCGGCTTCCGTCCGGTCTCCGCACGCTCCCAGCGCGTGGTGGCGATGATCGCGAGCACGAAGGCCCAGATGCCGATCCAGACATCGCGGCCTACCACCTTCATCAGGGTGAAAGCCCAGACGGCCTGATCGCTCGTACCGGCGACGATGCCTTGGCTCGCGTAATCGCCATAGGCCTGCGCCGCGGCAAAGCCGGCCGCGTCGGCGAATTCCGAGGTGCCGATCCAGGCGCCGCCGACGCCCGCGGGAAGATTCAGGGCACGCGAGACCAGAGGCAGAATGAAGATCATCACGACCGCCCAGAGGATCACCGTGGCGATTGCGATCGAGGCGTGCTCCTTCTTGGCGCCGACCGCGCCCGAGACCGCGATCGCGGCGGAGACGCCGCACACCGCGCCACCGGCGCCCAGGGTCGCCGCGAAACGCCGGTCGAGCTTGAGCCTGATCGCAACCCAATAGATCGTCAGGAACGTCGCGATCGAGACGATCGACGCCTGAAAGATCGCGATGGGGCCGGCCCAGACGATGAGAGTGAAAGGCAGCGTCGCACCCAGCAGCACGATGCCGACCTTGATGTAGAACTCGACACGGAAGCCGGCGTCGAGCCATCTCGGCAGGCCGACGAGGTTCGACAACGCGAGTCCGACCGCCAGCGCCACCAGCGGCGGCTCGAGATTGTAGGTGCTGGCCTGGTCCCACTGGCCGACCGCGAAGACCGCAATGGAGACCAAATAGACCAGGATAAACGCCGGGACGTATTCCCGGACCTTGTAGCCGAGGGCGGAGAGGGCGAGCGAGAACACTGCGAGCCAGGCGACGAACTGGACGATGTACCGATCGATGTTCGAAGCGAAGTGCGAGCCGAGCTGCGCAAAGCTCGACCACCTCGCGGGCGTCACGGCGATCCACCGCAGGCTCGAGCCGCTCGCGAAGGCGGCGTAGCCGATGATGACGATGCCAAGGCCAAGCCAGATGGCCCACCAATCCTCCTTGAGCCAGAGCTCGCGCCAGCCGTCGGTCGTCTGACGGCTCACCTCGCGTGGGACATCGGCATCCAGCCTGCTCATCGCCTACGCTCACGACTTCGTGCGTCGTATTCTCGTGAAGCACGAATCCGCCGTCAATTGTTCACAATCAACATTGTGTTACTGTATTTCTTTAGCATGCCAAACCGCTGGTTTGATTAGATTGCACGCGGGGGCTCACGCTGTGTCACGAATCTCGATCGTTCGGCGGCGTGCTGCTCTCGGGGCGTATGATGTTCTTCCTGGGCGAGAAGCTCGGCAAGCAGATCGCCCACGAGGTGGTCTACGAAGCAGCCATGGCCGCACAGGAAACGGGCGGCACGCTCGAGGCGCGCTCGCCCGCAATGGCCGTGTCAGGGCGGTCGCATCGACCGCCGAGCTTGCGAGAATCCTCGACCCGACCCCTTATGTCGGTCTCGCGCCGGAGTTGGTCGATCGTGCGCTCGCGCAGACCAAGCCGAGGGATGGCTCGCCTAAAGCTTCGTCGGGATCCCGGCTGCGGGATCCCGAGAAGCTCGAGCCGATGGGACCTTACAATACCGGCCCGTAGTCGACCCAGCCTGCATCCACGACCACGACATCGGCTGGATACCAGTAGCACCAGAAATCGATCCCGTCGTCGAAGCACCACGCGTAGTAAAGATAGCCGTCCTGCGCGAGGTCGACGCTGCCGCTCGCCGAGGCCAGCGTGACGCCGGGCCGATCGAGCCCGGCCATCTTCTTCTTCGACTTGACCTTGCGGACGGGCAATGGACCCTTCTGAGGATCGGTCGCGGTCATCGCGACCACCTTGCCGTTGTTGACCTCGGCCGTGACTGCCGCGTTTCCGACCTTGTCGACTTGATGCTTGCCATTCTCCTTCAGTTTCGTGCCAAGGAGGCTATGCCCATTCTTGTGGTGATGTTCCTTGGCGAAAGCCACTCTAGCGGTGGCGAACACGCCCGCCGAAGCGAGCACGCCTAGAACTCCGCGGCGAGTCATCATGAGATGTCTCCGTCTCCCGTTGTGGATGCCGATACAACGCGCCCATACCCCGCACATTCCAATGGAGGCGGCGGTCGAACGCTAGATTCTAGCCTCCTGCTGGTGACCGCTTTGGGACAAAGCGGCGCCCCTGGTCGAAACGGTGGAGCCTGCGTATTCTCCCGCGGGAATCTGTCAGGGGCGTACGACATGAGCGAGCGGCGTTTGGGCATTATCATGAACGGCGTCACCGGACGGATGGGGACGATCCAGCACCTCGTCCGCTCGGTGCTGGCGATCCGCGCCGAGGGCGGTCTCAGGCTGGCGAACGGCGACCGCGCGCTACCGGACCCCATCCTGGTCGGGCGCAGCGCCGAGAAGCTGAGCGCCCTGGCGAGGGTCCACTGCATTGAGCGCGTCACCACAGATCTCGATCGCGCGCTTGCCTCGCGCGAGGACACCGTCTACTTCGACGCGGTCACCACTGGTCAGCGCAAGCACAACCTCGATCTCGCGATCGCGGCCGGCAAGCATGTATATTGCGAGAAGCCGACGGCGGCGAGCCTCGCCGACGCGCTCGATCTCGTGCGGCGTGCACGCGCCGCCGGCATCAAGCACGGCGTGGTGCAGGACAAGCTGTTTCTCCCGGGCCTCGTGAAGCTCCGGCGGCTCATCGACAGCGGCTTCTTCGGCCGCATCCTCTCGGTCAAGGGCGACTTCGGCTATTGGGTATTCGAGGGCGACTGGCAGGCGGCTCAGCGGCCGTCTTGGAACTACCGCAAGTCCGAGGCCGGCGGCATCGTGCTCGACATGCTCTGCCACTGGCGCTACGTGCTCGACGGGCTCTTCGGACCGGTGCGCGCGGTCTCGTGCCGCGCGGTCAATTTCATTCCCGAGCGCATCGACGAGCAGGGCCGGCGGTACCGCGCGGATGCCGACGACGCCTGCTTCGCCACCTTCGAGATCGAGAACGGCATCGTGGCGCAGATCAACAGCGCCTGGACCACGCGCGTGCGCCGTGACGACCTCGTGACCTTCCAGGTCGACGGCACCCACGGCTCCGCGGTGGCGGGCCTGCAGCGCTGCGTCATCCAGCCGCGCAACGCCACGCCGAAGCCGGTCTGGAACCCCGACGAGCCCCGCACCACGGACTTCTTCGCGCAGTGGCAGGAAGTGCCCGACAACGAGACTTACCCCAACGGGTTCCGCGCGCAGTGGGAGCGCTTCATCCGGCACGTGTGCGAGGACGCACCCTTCCCGTGGGACCTGCTGGCGGCCGCGCGCGGCGTGCAGCTCGCGGAGCTCGCGCTCAAGAGCTCCGCCGAGCGGCGCTGGATCGACATTCCCGAGCTCGGGGCCTGAGCCATGGCGACCGTCGCCTTACCGACCGCTGATCGTCGGCTCGAGACCTATCGGACCCGGGGGCCGCGCCCATGGCCCGTCAAGCCCGCGAACGCCTTCAACCGCTCGGCGCTTGCCGCGGCCCACGTGGTCGCGGACCCGCTCGCGGAATGCGATCCCTGGCTCGACGCGCCCGTCGATTGGGACGCCACCATCGCCTATCGCCGGCACCTCTGGCGCCTGGGGCTCGGCGTCGCCGAGGCCATGGATACCGCGCAGCGCGGCATGGGTCTCGACTGGAAGACCTCGCTGGAGCTGATCCGCCGCTCGATCGAAGCCGCCAAGAGCGAAGGCGGCGCCGTCGTGTTCTCCGGCGCCGGCACCGATCATCTGCCGCCCGGGCGATACCCGCTCGATGCGATCATCCGCGCCTACGAGGAGCAGATTGCGGCGATCGAGGCGCTCGGCGGCCGCGTGATCATCATGGCGAGCCGGGCGCTCGCGGCCTCCGCGCGCTCGCCCGACGACTACGGCGCCGTCTACGACCGCATTCTCCGCCAGCTCCGCGAGCCTGCGATCATCCACTGGCTCGGCGACATGTTCGATCCCGCGCTCGCGGGCTATTGGGGCCACAAGGACCTCGACGGCGCGACCGAGGTGGCGCTCGACGTGATCCGGCGCAACGCCGCGAAGGTCGAGGGCATAAAGGTCTCGCTCCTCGACAAGGACCGCGAGCTCGCGATGCGCCGGCGCCTGCCCAGGGGTGTGCGCATGTACACCGGCGACGACTTCAATTTTGCCGAGCTGATCGCAGGCGACGAGCAGGGGTACAGCGACGCGCTGCTCGGCATCCTCGACGCGATCGCGCCCGCCGCTTCGGCGGCGCTCGCGGCGCTCGCGCGCGGCAGCCGCAACGAGTTCCAGGACATGCTGGCGCCGACCGTGCCGCTCTCGCGCCACATCTTCAAGGCGCCGACCCGCTTCTACAAGACGGGCATCGTGTTCATGGCCTATTTGAATGGCCATCAGAAGCATTTCGTGATGATCGGCGGCCAGGAGAGCGCGCGCTCTATGCTGCATCTCGCCGAGCTGTTCCGGCTGGCGGATGCCGCGGGCTTGCTGATCGACCCCGATCTCGCCGCCAGCCGCATGACCACGGTGCTGCGCGGCCACGGCATCGACGCCTGACAGCGCGATGCGCGACCTCTCGCGCGACACCCGCTTTCTTTCGATCAATACCGCGACGCTCCGGCGAGAGCGGCCGCTCGCGGAGGTGGTGTCCGCGCTGGCAAGAGCCGGTATCCCTGGCATCGGACCGTGGCGGGAGCAGATCCAGGCGATCGGCATCAAGGCCGCGGTGAAACTCATCGGAGATCACGGCCTCGCGGTCAGCGGCATCTCGCGCGCCGGCGTCTTCACGGCCAAGGGCCGCGCCGGCTTGCAGGACGTATTGGACGACAACCGCCGCGCCGTCGACGAGGCCGCGGGTATCGGCGCTCGATGCCTGGTGCTGATCGGCGGCGGGCTCATGCCGGGCTCGCGCGACATCGCGGATGCCCGCGCGCTCTTCGCCGAGGGCCTGGCGGCACTCCTGCCCCATGCCCGAGCGGCGCACCTGCCGCTCGCGATCGAGCCGTTGCATCCCATGTATGCGGCCGATCGCGCCTGCATCAACACGCTGGCGCAGGCGAACGATCTCTGCGACGCGCTCGGCGAGGGTGTCGGCGTCGTGGTCGACGTCTATCACACCTGGTGGGACCCGGGCCTCGAGCACGAGATTGCGCGCGCCGGCGCCCGGCGCATCCTCGCGTTTCACCTGAGCGACTGGCTGGTGCCGACCACCGACCTGCTGCTCGACCGCGGCATGATGGGCGACGGCGTCATCGACCTGAAGCGCATCCGCGGTTGGGTCGAGGCCGCCGGATTCGAGGGGATGTGCGAGGTGGAGATCTTTTCCCAGCGCGACTGGTGGCAGCGCTCCATGGAGGAGGTTCTCCGCACCTCAGTCGAGCGCTACAAGTCCGTTTGCTGACGCTCGGCCGTCCAAGCCGGTCAGGCCGAGACGCATGGCCTATCCCGCGGCTGCGGCCTGCGGGCGCGGTCGACGGTCGAGCCACTGCTCCGCCACGCCCAAGATGCCGCGCGGCATGAAGACGATGAAGACGATCAATAGGATGCCGTAGATCGTGTTGGCGGCGCCGACCAGCGTGGTGCCGAAGAGCACGCGCAGGCCCTCCGTGAGGGCCAGCGTGAGCAGAGCCCCTCCAGTGGGGCCGAGGGCGCTGTACATGCCGCCCGCGATCGCCGCGAAGACGATCTGGAGCGAGACGCCGACGCCGGAGACGGTCTCGGGATTGAGGTACATGATGTACTGCGCGAAGATCGAGCCGCCCGCAGCGGTCACGGCGGCGCTCACCACGAAGACCCAGAGTTTCTCACGGAGCACATTGATGCCGGCGGCCTCGGCCGCGGTCTCGTCCTCGCCGATCGCCTCGAGCGCCGCGCGCCGCATGCCGCGGCTCGCCCAGACCCGGATGCCCAAGACGACGAGCCAGAGCACCAGCGCGACGAAATAAAATTGCACGCGGTCCTGGAACTGAAAGGCGAGCACGGAGGTGCCGACGGCGCGCGGCGTCATGCCGAGCGACCCGCCGGTGACGTCGCGGGCTGCGATGATCAGCAGCGCCACCACTTGGCCCAGCGCCAGCGTCACCAGGGCGAAATAGTGCCCGACGATCCGCAGGTGAAAGCAGGGGAGTCCGATCACCACGGCAAGCAGTGCCGCGAGCGCCATGCCGGCGGGAATGCCGAGCCAGGGCGTCACGCCATAGAGGTTCCAGAGCAGCGCCGAGGTATAGGCGCCGACGCCCATGAAGGCGCCGTGCCCGAGCGAGACCAAGCCGAACCGACCCATGAAGCTCCAGGCCGTGTTGATCAACCCCAGCAGCAGCGCCTGGATCACGATGTGCAGGAAGTAGCTCGGCAGCAGGAATGGCAGCGCGATAAGCGCCGCGAGGCCTACGCCCGCCACGACGCGCGTCTCCGTCATCGCCCGAGAATCCCCTGCGGACGGATCAGGATCATGACGATGAACAGCACGAAGGCGAGCACGTAGGAGATCTCCACCGAGAAGTAATAGCCGACGATCGAGATGATCTGGCTCATGATGAAGGCCGCGATGACGCCGCCGAACATGTTCCCGAGGCCGCCCAGGACGCAGATCATGAAGGTGATCGGGCCGAAGGTGAGGCCGATGAAGGGATGCACATCGTACTGCAGGACCAGGAGGCAGGCGGCGAGTCCTGCGAGGCCGCCGCCGATCGCGGACGTCGTGAGATAGATCCGGCGGGGATCGACGCCCATCAGCCCCATGATCTCGCGATCTTGGGCGATCGCTCGGATCGCCGTGCCCAGGTAGGTGCGCGCGAGGAAGAGATAGAGCCCCGCAGCACCCACGATCGCCGTGATGAATGCGAGCAGGCGAGCGAAGCTCACGTCGATATCGCCAAGCTCGATGATCGGCAACCTGATGCCGACATTGCGGAAGTCGGTGCCGAACAGCAGCGTGGCGAAACTCTGCAGGAAGAACAGCATCCCGCCGGTCGCGAGCAACTGGTTGATCGGCGCCGAGCCCAGGATGGGCTCGATGATGACCCGATGGAGCACGAGGCCGAACAGCGCCACCAGCGCAATCGCGATCGCGCAAGCCAGCAGGAACGGCCAGGCATAGACCGCATGCAGCCAGTAGATCGCGTACATTCCGCCCATGACCAGCTCGGCGTAGCAGATCCACACGACGTCGATGACGCCGAAGATGAGGTTGAGCCCCAGCGCCAGCAACGCCAGCAAGCCGCCGAGCATGACGCCATTCATCATGGCTTCGAGGAGGTAGATGTCCATCGCGCCGCCCCGTCAGAGCCCCAAATACGAGCGACGGATCACGTCGCTCTGCTTGAGCTCGGCGGCAGAGCCCGCGAGCGCAATGCGGCCGACCTCGAGCAGGTAGGCGCGGTCGACGAGGTCGAGTACTTGCTGCACGTTCTGCTCGACGATCAGCACCGTGTAGCCCTCCGCGGCGATGGCACGCACGAGATCGAACACCTGTTGCACCACCAGCGGCGCCAGGCCCGCCGAGGGCTCGTCGAGCAGCAGGAGGCGCGGCTTAGACATGAGCGCGCGGGCGATCGCGCACATCTGCTGCTCGCCGCCGGAGAGGGTGCCCGCCAGCTGGTCCCGGCGCTCGCGGAGCCGCGGAAAATGGTCGTAGGCCCACTCGAGCCGCTCGGCGAAGGAGGCGCGCGCCGCCGGCAAGTAAGCGCCCATGCGGAGGTTCTCCTCCACCGTGAGGCGCGGAAAGAGCCGACGGTTCTCCGGCACATGGGCGATGCCGAGCTCGACGATCCGGTGTGCCGTGAGGCCCGCGATCGAGCGCCCCTCGAAGTCGAGCGTGCCGGAGTGCGGCGGCAGCATGCCGGAGATCACGCGCATCAGCGTGGTCTTGCCGGCGCCATTCGGCCCGATCACCGCCACGGTCTCGCCGGCATCGACCGCGAGCGATACCTCGACCAGCGCGCGGAACGAGCCATAGTCGGCGGAAAGCGTGGAGACCTCGAGCATCGCGATCAGTGCCTGGGCTTGCCGAGGTAAACCTCGACCACGCGGGCGTCGCGGGCGGCCGCTTGTGGCGCACCCTCGAAAATCTTCTCGCCGTGATCGAGCACGATCACGCGGTCCACGACCGGCATCAGTACGCCCATGATGTGCTCGACCCAGATGATGGTAATGCCGAGGCGGTCGCGGATCTCCTTGAGCATGCGTGCCGCACGGTCCATCTCCGCCGCGTCGAGACCGCCCAGACTCTCGTCCGCGAGCAGGAGCCTGGGACTGCCGGCGAGCGCGCGGGCGAGCTCGAGCTTCTTGAGCGCGGCGGCGCCGAGGCCGTGGGTCGTCTGCGTGCCCGCAGGCAATCCTACGAGCTCCAGCGCCTCGGTGGCGCGCCGCTCCGCCTCGGCGCGGCTGATGGCGCCGCCTTGGGCATAGTAGGCGGCGAGCGAGACGTTATCGAGGATCGAGAGCCTGCGGAACGGGCGAGGAATCTGGAAGGTGCGCCCGATGCCCATCCGGCACACCGCATGCGCCGAGGCGCCCGAGATCTCGCGGTCGCGCAGCCGGATCGAGCCCTCGCTCGGCTTGAGCGCGCCCGAGATCAGGTTGAACGTCGTGCTCTTGCCGGATCCGTTGGGCCCGATCAGCCCGAGGATCTCGCCCTCGCGGACCTCGAAGGAGACCTGGCTGACCGCCGGAAATCCGTCGAAGCGCTTGGTCAGCCCCGAAACCGCCAGCACCTCAAGTCATCGCGTAGGGTGACGAGCTGGGCAGCGGCAGCACGGCTTCCGTGGTCTTGAAGCTCGCGGGACCGACGACCCGTTCTTCGGGCTCCGTGGGGAAGTATTGCGTGAGCGCCATGATCGAGCGCTCGTTTTGGCCAGCGAGCGGGCTCCCCGGCGCCGCAAACTTGACGCCGAAGCCCTGGACCGTGCCGCCCGCGGGGATGTCGACCTCGAGCGCAGCCTTGCGGATCGCCTCGGCGTCGACGCCGCCGTACTTCTGGATCGCGACGGGCATCACCGTCTGCAGCAGCGCCCAGGTCGAGCCGAACCCCATGGAGGTATGCGGCGGCACGTCCTTGAGGTTGGTCGCCTTCACGAAGCGCTCGACCATGATCTTGACGAGGTCGGCGACTCCAGGCCCGAGGGCGCTCGGGTTGATGAGTTGCCCCGAGGGTGGGTCGACATTGCAGAAGTAGTCGATGTCCGACTTGAAGGTCCCGCGCAGCTTGTCGAGCTGGCTATAGCCGGCACCATGCCCGACCAGGACTTTGAAGCGGAGCCCGGCTTCCCGCGCCTGGCGCAGGAACAGCGTGATGTCGGGATTATAGCCGGTGTGCAGGATCGCATCGGCTCGCGCGCGCTTCAGCTTAGTCACCAGCGAGGAAAGATCCGGTGCGCTCGCGGAATACGCTTCCTTGAGCACGACCTCCATGCCCAGCTTCTTGGAGTTTTCGGCGCCGGAATCGCCGCAGCCGACGCCATAGGGGCCATCCTCGTGGATGATGGCAACCTTTGCGTTCTTGGGCTCGAGCCCGAGCTTCGACTTCGCATTCTCCGCGACGAAGGTGGCGCTGGCCTCGCCGTATTGGTCCGAATGCACGTTGGTGCGGAAGGTGAACTGCCGGTTCTTACCCTTGAACACCGCGGTCGAGATCGCGGTCGTGATCCAGAGGATCTTCTTCTGCTGATCGACCTTCTCGGCGAGCGGCACCGCATGGGCGCTCGAGTAGACGCCGACGATGATGTCCACCTTCTCCTGGCTGATCAGGCGGTCCACCTCGTTGATGGCGACGTCGGCCTTGCTCTGCGAGTCGACCTTGACGGGCTCGACTTTGTACTTGCCCAGGACGCCGCCGCGCTCGTTGGTGAGGTCGATCGCGGTCTGCGCGCCGACCGCGCAGGCCATGGAGCCCGCCGCCGCGAAGGGACCGGACAGGTCATAGATAAGGCCGATGCGGATCGGACTCGTCACATCCGCCCATGCGGAGCGGCCTGCCAGGCCCAGCGTCGCCAAGCTCGCCGAATATTTGAGCACAGTCCTGCGTGACGTGGTCATCACTCTTCCTCCCCTCGATATCGGCACGGAGCCGATTTGCTTGGCGCCTAGGACGCGGCCCCAAGTCTTTTGCAAAGCAGGGGAGGTGTCAACGGACTCGGCCGCGGCGCAAGGCCGAGACGGGTCGGCGCGGCCCGCCGGTCAGCGCACCGCCCTCCTTAACATTTCCTCAATCCACGGATTTATTTTCCGGCGTTTGGCGCAACGTCTAGCGCTCCCTCAGGCCCTCATGGCCGGCCTTGAGGATCGGCGACAGCAAATAATCAATAATACGGCGCCTGCCGGTATCGATCTCGGCGGTCACCGTCATCCCCGGGCGAAGCTCCACCGTCGTGCCATCGATATCCATCGTGCTGCGGTCGAGCGCAATTCGGGCGACATACGCGGACGATTGCGGCGGGCGCGGTGCGGCACTAGACGCCTGCGGCGATCCAGAACCGGACTGCTCGCTCACGACATCCGGTGAGAGGCTCACAACCGTGCCGCGCAACAGCCCGTAGCGCGTGAAATTGAAAGTATCGACTTTGATTTGCGCGGTTTGGCCCGGATGCACAAACCCGATGTCCTGATTGGCGACGCTCGCTTCGATCTCCAGGCGGCGCTCCGCCGGGACAATGACGAGGAGCGACTGTGCCGGCGTCACAACGCCCCCCACCGTGTGGATAGCGAGTTGCTGCACGATACCGTCGACCGGCGCGGTCAGCGTCTGCAGCTGCATGCGTTGCTCGGCCTTCACCAGGTCCTGAGCCAACTCCTCGGCTCTCTCCTGCGCCCTGGCGAGATCGCCCAGCAGCGTGCGCCGGTACTCGGCCTCGCTCTGGCGGCGCTGCTCGGCAACCGCCTGGACCGCCGCCCGGGCGGCGGCGAGCCGGTTCTTTTGCACGACCAGCTCGCGCTCGCTCTCGGTCAGCTCCTGCTGTGCCTGCAGATAGGTGAGCTTCGATCCGTACTGGTGCTCATAGAGGTATTTGCGGGTTTCCTCCGCCTGGCGCTGCAGGGGGATCACGGCGTTGAGCTTTTCGACCGTTGCGGCGGTGGCAGCGCGGTTCGCCTCGCTCTGGGCCGATTGCCGGTCGAGCTCGGCGAGCTTGGCGCGCTGTTGGGCGACATGGCTCGCGACGCGCTGGCGCGCGAGCGCGACCTGCTCGGCGCTCGCGCCAGCCGGCGGCACCAGGGCGGCGACGGGATCGGCGGCGTCCGACAGCGCCGCTGTCAACACCGCGGTCTCGAGGCGGGTCGATAGCAGATCACCCGCGAGCCGGCTGCGTTCAGCCTCGCTCGAGGTCGGATCGAGCTCAACCAGTGTCTGACCGGCAGAAACGGCATCGCCGTCCCGCACCCGGATCGCCCGCACGACGCCCGCCTCGAGCGGCTGCACCGTCTTGGTGCGCGCGCTCGGCACGAGCTTGCCTGGCGCCGTCGCGACCACCTCCACATGCCCGAGGCTCGCCCAGGCGATGGCGGCCACGAGAGACAAGATCAGCACGCCGCCGATCGCGCGGCCGGCCGGCGAGGCGGGCGTCTCCATGATCTCAAGCGCTGCCGGCAGAAACTCGAGCTCGTCGCGGGAGCGGCGCGCGGCGGGGGCCGGGACCGGAGCCGGCCTCGGCAAGACGGTGACGTCAGCTGACTTCATGGAACCCGATCTGCGCTCGATGGAGCGCCGCATAGCGGCCGCCGATCCGGATGAGTTCGTCGTGGCTGCCGTCCTCCACGATCCGGCCGCGCTCGATCGTGATGATGCGCTGCGTCTGGCGCACGGTGGAGAGCCGATGCGCGATGATCAGGACGGTCCGCGCGGCGCAGATGCGGCGCATGTTCGCCTGGATGACGCGCTCGCTCTCATAGTCGAGCGCGCTCGTCGCCTCGTCGAAGATCAGGATCCGCGGATCTGTTATGAGCGCGCGGGCGATCGCGATGCGCTGGCGCTGGCCGCCGGAAAGCAGGGCACCGCGCTCGCCAACCGGCGTGTCGTAGCCTTGGGGCAATTCGAGGATGAACTCGTGCGCGCCCGCGAGCTCGGCCGCCGCGACCACGCGGTCCATGGGCATGCCGGGATCGGCGAGCGCGATGTTGTCGCGCACCGAGCGGTTGAACAGCACGCTCTCCTGGAGCACGACCCCGATCTGCCGCCGGAGCCAGGCCACGTCCACCAGCGCGAGGTCGCTGCCGTCGATCAACACGCGGCCGCGCTCGGGCACATAGAGCCGCTGGATGAGCTTGGCGAGGGTCGACTTCCCCGACCCCGACGGGCCGACGATGCCGATCACCTGCCCGGCCGGCACATGCAATGTAACATCGCGCAACACGTCGGGCCGATCCGGGCCATATCGGAACGATACGTGGTCGAGCATGATCTCGCCGCGGAGCGCCGGCAGCACGGAGCGCGCGGGATCATAGGCGGGCTCCGTATGGGTGTTGAGGATGTCGCCCAGGCGATCGATCGAGAGCCGCGCCTGATGAAAATCCTGCCAGATCTGCGCCAAACGCAACACGGGCTGCGTCACGCGGCCGGCTAGCATGTTGAATGCCACCAGCTCGCCGACGCTGAGGCCGCCGTCGATCACCAGGCGGGCGCCGAAGTAGAGCAGCGCCGCGGTCGAGAGTTTGCTGACGAGCTGGACGGCCTGGCTGCCCACGGTGCCCAGGTTGGCGACCCGAAAGCTTGCACTGACGTAGGCGGCGAGCTGCTCCTCCCAACGCCGCTGCATCTGCGGCTCGACCGCCATCGATTTCAGCGTCTCGATGCCGGTGACGCTCTCGACCAGGAGCGCTTGGTTCTCGGCGCCGCGGGCGAACTTTTCGTCCAGGCGACGGCGGAAGACCGGGGCGAGCCCGGCCGAGATGCCGATATAGAAGGGAAACGCCGCCAGCGCCACGAGGGTAAGGAACGGCGAGTAGTAGGCCATGACGGCGAGGAAGACGACCGTGAAAACCAGATCGACCACCAGCGTAAGCGCCGATCCGGTCAGGAAATTGCGGATGTTCTCGAGCTCGCGCACGCGTGCCACCGAATCGCCGACCCGGCGCGCCTCGAAGTAGGCCAGAGGCAGCGCCGTCAGATGACGGAATAGGCGCGCCCCCAATTCGACGTCGATCCGGTTCGTGGTGTGCGAGAACACATAGGTGCGCAGGCCGCCAAGCACCGCCTCGAAGACCGATACGATGACCAGACCCAGCACCAGGATCGCCAACGTGGTGAGGCCGCGGTGCACGAGGACCTTGTCGATCACCACCTGAAAGAACAGCGGCGAGACCAGCGCAAAGACCTGCAGCGCGAGCGAGGCTACAAGGACCTCGCTGAACAAGCGCCGATACTTCCCCATGGCCTGCAGGAACCAGCCGATGTCGAAACGTCGACGCAGGTCTCCCAGGCTGGCGCGTCGCTGCAGGAGCACGAGCCGCCCGGTCCAGACGGCCTCCAGCTCGTCCCGCCCCATCACCATCGACTGGCCGCTCGCGGGATCGTGCAGGAGCGCGCGCTGGTCGGCGACCTTGGCGAGGATGAAAAACCGGCCGTCTCGGCGCTCGCCCAGCGCCGGCAGCGGCACGCTCTCCAGCCGGTCCCATCGACTCTGGATCGCACGCGCCTTGAGGCCGAGCGCCTTGGCGGCCCTCAGCATGTCGGGAACACTGATTGCGCCGACGATACCGAGCCGATGGCGGAGCTGCTGGGGTTCGATCGCCAGCCCATGAAACCGCAAGAGCATCGCCAGCCCCTCGAGGCCGGTGTCCCTGGTTTCTCCCAACTCAGTCATGCGCTTTGTTGCCCATCGGCGGCGAGCTCTCCGGGCTCCGGTGCCTCGACGCCATGCTAACGGCGGTATGGTTAAAAAAATCCCTCGCCGCTGGCAACCGTCCGATGGGCCCGGCCGATGGGCGGTATGCGTCTCGGGTGCTTGTCACGCCGCCTTCCCGGCCCGATTATCTGCTTGCGAAATCGAGGCATTTCGCCCGGAAGGGTAGATGATCCGAGCCGACCAAACCGACCAAATGGCGAACGCGAGCGTGCCGGCGAACGATGCGCGAGTGATCGGGCTGGTGAGCTCGGCGCATTTCGTGAGCCACCTCTATGGCCTGCTCCTGCCGCCGGTCTTTGCCTTGATCCACAGCGACTGGGGCCTCAGCTATCAGCAGCTGGCGGTGGTGCTGGCAACCTACAGCGTGGTGTCGGCCGCCGTGCAGACGCCGACCGGCTTTCTGGTCGACCGCCTTGGCGCCGGCCCTCTCCTCATCGCGGGGCTGCTCCTCGGGTCGGCCGCCATCGCCGTGGCGGCGCTCATCCCGTCCTATTGGGCGCTCGTGGTCTGTTTCGGCGTCGCAGGCCTCGCCAACACGGTCTACCACCCAGCCGATTACGCGATCCTCTCGCACGCCGTCGCGCGGAAGCGGATCGGTCGGGCTTTCTCGATCCACACCTTCAGCGGGCTCCTCGGGTTTGCCGCAGCGCCTCCACTGATGCTGATCTCCTCTCGGTTCTGGAATTGGCGCGGCGCGCTTCTGCTCTCGGCGGCGATCGGGCTCGCGGTGGCCCTCGTGCTGCTGGCGCAGCGGCATGCGCTTGCAGTAACCCCCGCCGCGCCAGAGCGGCGCCAGCGCATACCCGGCGGCGAGGGTTGGCGGCTCCTGATGACGCCCGCGATCCTGAAGAATCTCGCCTTCTTCACGATGCTCGCGCTCGCCGGCGGCGGCATCTCCAACTTCTCCATCGTGGCGCTGGTGGCGCTCTA
>DATFRA010000273.1:0-2381 GCA_035263705.1 Allostellaceae bacterium | reverse complement strand
CTTCGGCGAAGCGCCGCGCGCGTACGCTGCTGGCCCGCGCCGACGAGACCGGCGATCTCGAATTCCCGCTCAAGGGCCGCGACGTGACCGCGCTCCGCATCCAGCCCGGCCCGCGCGTCGGCGCGCTGCTCAAGGAGCTCGCGGCCTGGTGGGAAGCCGGCGACTTCCGCGCCGACCGCAAGGCCTGCCTTGCGGAGCTGAAGCGACGGGCGAAAGAGCCATAGAACCGCTACACCCGCTTGCGGCGGAAGTAGTCGTAGAAGTAGTCGAAGAGCTGGCCGCCGCGCGCGATGCGCGTCTCGTCGTCCCGCTCGCCCATGCAGAGGCCGAGGATGAGATGGGCGAGGCCGGAGGTCTCGGGACGATCGTATTTCTCGTCCTTGAGGTCGATGTCGTGCACAAGCTCGGCGATCGCGGATAGCGCGGGATCGACGAGGCCGAAGCGCTCGAGCATCACCTCGAAGCTGCAACGTTCGCCTTCGTGGGTGAACTCCGCCTCGAACATGTCGAAGCGCAGCTCGCCGGGCTCTCGCTTGTAGGATTTGGCGTTGACGAATTTGAAGCGGGCGTCGGCGTCGATGAAGCGGCGGATCAGCCACGCGCAGGCGATGCGGTCGACGTGCACGCCCTGGCGCGTGACCCATATGCGGCCCTTGTAGCTCTCGGTCTCGGCCGGCGTCGCGGTCTCGCGCTCGGGCGGTGCCTCGCGCAGGCGCGCCTCGAGCGCGGCGACCAGACCGTTCGCGCTCTGCTGGCCGGCGGCGCCGAAGAAATCCACGGCGATCACCGTATTGAGCCGCCGCCGCAGCCGGCGCACGGCGTTTTGGAGCTCGGCGGACGCGGACGAACTCTTCTTCATGGCGCCGACGAGCTTGCCGAGCTTGCGGGCTTCCTCGGCGATCTCCTGATAGTCGGCGTCGCGCGCCGCCTGGAATAGGGCCTCGAGCTCCGGGTCGCTGAAGCCGTCGACGATGCGCGCCTCCACCAGCGTGCCCTCGCCGCCGCCCTCGACGATGGCGCGCAGCAGCCACTGGAAATCCTCGCGGGTGTCGTCGCGCGCGGGCAGCGCATAGACCGAGTTCTTGAGCGCGACCGCGCCAAGCCCCTGGAGCTGGCGCCAGATCTTCACGCGGAAATAGGCGGGCTCCGGCGGCAGCTGGTGCAGCAACAGCAGCCAGCTCCGCGGAACCACATCGGCGATCGCGGGTTGATGACTCATGATATGGTCATATCATCGTGATGCCACAAATGCAACACTTGTATCATAACCCGGAAGAGACTACTTTCCTGGCGAAACTGGAGGAGGACGCCATGAAATGGGTTACCCGGGAGCGCCCGAAGATCGACCGCATCGCCTGTCCTTGGCTGATCGCGCGGTTCATCGACAAGAATGCCGAGTTCCTTTACGTGCCCGCGGCCGAGGTCATGGCCTTTTCCCGCAGCACGGGGGCCACGCCGTTCGACGTGCCCGACGTCGAGTACGGCCATCACGGCGAGAAATGCAGCTTCGATGCTTTCGTCGAGCGGCATCATCTCGTCGATCCGGCCATGCGCCGCCTCGCGGAAATCGTGCGGGGCGCTGACACCGGCCGGCCCGATCTCACCGCGCAGTCGCCGGGCCTCCTCGCGATCTCGCAGGGGCTCTCGGCGATATGTCCGGATGATCACGAAATGCTGCGTCACGGCATGGTGATGTACGACGCGCTTTACGCATGGTGCCGGGCCCAGACGGCGAAGGCGGGATGAGGTTCCACCTCCTGCCGGAGGGCGTGACGCCGGTCGCGCGCACGCTGCTGATCGGGCGCGGCGTCCGCGCCTTCGCCGACGGCTTCGTGAGCCTGCTGCTGCCGGCCTATCTGACGGCGCTCGGCTTCAGCCCGCTCGAGGTCGGCGTGCTCGCGACCGCGACTTTGCTGGGCTCGGCGGCGCTCACGCTCTGGGTCGGCATGGCGGCGCAACGCTTCGGCCGCCAGGAACTCCTCATCGCGGCGGCGATCCTGATGATCCTGACCGGCGGAGGTTTCCTGATCGAGACGGACTACTGGCCGTTGCTCGCCATCGCCTTCGTCGGCACGCTCAACCCGTCCTCAGGCGACGTCAGCGTGTTTCTGCCGTTGGAGCAGGCGCTGATGGCGGAGAGCGTGGAGGACCGGCACCGCACCGGCGTGTTCGCGGCCTATGGGCTGGTAGGGTCGCTGGTGGCGGCGCTCGGCGCGCTGGCCGCGGGCCTGCCCGATCTGCTGCGCGCGCTCTTTCCCATGAGCGCGGCGGAGGCCATGCGCGACATGTTCGCGCTCTACATGGTGCTGGGCTGGGTCACCTTCCTGCTCTATCGGCGCATGCCCGTGCCCCATGCGGCCGTGCGGCCGCAGCCTCAGCAG
>DATFRA010000272.1:0-5454 GCA_035263705.1 Allostellaceae bacterium | reverse complement strand
GAGCGCGGCGTGCTCCTGATGCAAAGCAGCGGCGTCGGCAATTGCATCAACATGCTCTCGCTCGCGACCGTCTGCCGGTTTCCGCTGCTGATGCTGGTGACCATGCGCGGCGAGTGGGGCGAGTTCAATCCCTGGCAGATCCCCATGGGCAAGGGCACACCGGTGATCCTCGAGCAGGCCGGCGTGCTCGTGCATCGTATCGACCGCGCCGCCGACGCGGCGGAGACTGTGCAGGCCGCCGCCCGCGTCGCCTTCAGCGGCGACCGCGCCGCGGCGGCGCTGATCGCGCAGCGCGTCATCGGCACGAAGGCGTTCAAATGAGCGTGGCTCCGACCCTCGAGCGCCGCGCGGTCATGCGCACGCTCATCGCCGATCGCGGCGACCTCTTGGTGGTGGCGGGGTTGGGATCGACCACCTACGACCTCGCCGCGGCGGGCGACCATCCCCTCAATTTCTACCTCTGGGGCGCCATGGGCGGCGCTGCGATGATCGGGCTGGGATTGGCCCTGGCGCAGCCGGCGCGCCGCGTGCTGGTCGCCACGGGCGACGGCGAGATGCTGATGGGCCTGGGCGCGCTTGCGACCATCGCCGTGCAGCAACCGACGAACCTCGCCGTCGTCGTGATCGACAACGAGCGCTACGCCGAGACCGGCCTGCAGGAGACCCACACCGCCCACGGCTGCGATCTCCCGGCCGTGGCGAAGGCCGTGGGCTTCGAGAGTGTGCACACCGTACGGACCGAGGTGGAGCTCACGACGCTCGTACCGATGCTGCGGCAAGCGCCGGGCCCGCTCCTCGCGACCATCAAGGTGACGGCGGATCGGCCGCCCTTCGTGCTGCCCTCGAACGACGGTGTCTACATCAAGAACCGGTTCCGGGAGGCGTTGCTGGGCGCTCCGCGCTGACGGAGGGGTTCGACCGGGCTCGCCGGAATCGGACTCGGTCGCCGCCGGGCGGTTTCACCGGCCGCGCAGTTGTTGGACAATGCACGAATGGAGCAGGGCGAGCGATTGAGCCACCGGGAATGCGAGCGGGCGCGCATTGCGCGCGATCCCGCCTATGACGGCCGCTTCTTCATCGGCGTGCGGACCACGCGCATCTATTGCCGGCCGGTTTGTCCGGTGCGGCCCGCGAAGGCCGAGAATGTCCGCTTCTATCCGAGCGCGGCGGCAGCCGAGGCGGCGGGCTTCCGGCCCTGCCTGCGCTGCCGGCCGGAGACCGCGCCCTTCTCGCCTGCGTGGAAAGGTTCGCTCGCCAGCGTCGAGCGCGCGGTGCGCCTCATCGAACAAGGCGCCCTCGACGACAGCGACGTCGAGACCTTGGCGGCACGACTCGGCATGGGCTCCCGCCATCTCGCGCGGCTCTTCCGCAAGCATCTTGGCGCGAGCCCCCTGCAGGTGGCGCAGACCGCCCGGGTGCAACGCGCCAAGCGCCTCCTCGACGGCACGGATCTCGCGATGTCGGAGATCGCCTCTCGCGCGGGCTTCGCGAGCCTTCGCCGCTTCAACGCGGTCTTCGCCGAGGTCTACCGACGACCACCGACGGAGATCCGCCGGAAAGGCAAGCCCGCCTTCGTGCACATCGTCGGCAACGCCGCGAGCGCCGTCGCGCGACCGCTCTAGAGCACCTCGAAGACGCGGTAGACGGGCCCTCCCGGCGGCCGATGCCCGAGGCCGACGGCGATAATGCGATTGAGCCAATCGTATCGCGGCGCCGAGGTCTCGAAGAGAGGCGCCGTGCGGAAGTAATACTCTGAGGGATCGACTGCCTCACCGCGATTGAGGCGCTCGATCACCTCCGGCGGCCCGTGGCGGTAGCCCCGATAGCTCATGCCGATGAGCGCGCCATCCTCGGTCTTCAGGGTGAGGCGCACGTCGAGCTGCACGGCGCCATCGGGCCGCAACAGGATCCAGTCGGAGCCGCCGGGCTCCACGGAGCCCCTCAACTTCGGTCCCTCGAATATGCCGCCGGTCACCGGCACGATCCGGCGGTCGCCGAGCGGGGTCTTGCCCAGCATCTGCGGCGCGCCCGTCGAGAGTGAGATGTTGAACAGCAACGCAGCGCGAACGTCGGTCATGCGGACCTCCTCCGTGGCGAGCTCAGGTGGCGTCGGGATCCACCACATTCAGGATAACCGGCCAATAGTTGCGGCCGAAGCCGCGCGCGCTCGCGGCATCGAGACGCCGTTGCGCGACCAGCGCGCCCTCCACCGCGACGCCGGCCTCGCGTGCGAGCTCGAGGGCATAGCCCAGGTCCTTACGAGCGTAATCGGTACCGAAGGCGTCCTCGGGGAAGCGGCGCGGCAGCATCGCCTTCATCCCGTGGTTGCGGAGCGCGAAGCTGTCGGAGGAGCCCTTGGATAGCGTCTCGAGCAGCAGCCGCTCGTCGACGCCCGAGCGCCGGCCGATCGCGATCGCTTCCGCCAGTGCCGAGCCGATCTCGAACAGCATCATGTTGTTGAGGAGCTTCACCACCTGCCCGCAGCCGACCGGCCCGCAATGCGTGACCTCGCTCCCCATGTATACGAGGTACGGCCGGATGCTCGTGAAGAGCTCGGGCGTTGCGCCGACCATGATGCTGAGCGTGCCCTTCTGCGCGGCCTCGCGCGTGCGCGCGACGGGTGCGTCCACATAGGCGATACCCGCGGCCGCGCAGCGCGCCGCCACCTCGCGGGTGAGGCGCACCGGCGACGTGCTGCAATCGACCACGGTCGTGACCCGTCGCCGCGCACATTCGATGATCGCGCTGCAGACCGCGTCGACTTCCTTGCCGCCCGGTAACGACAGGAAAACCAGGTCCGCACTCACCGCAACGTCCGCGACCGAGCCGCAAACGTGAATGCCTGCAGTCGCGAGGCGCTCGAGCGGCTCCCGGCGCATATCGGTCGCGTAGACAGCGTGCCCGCTCTCGCGCGCGAGGTTCGCGCACATGGGCTCACCCATCACGCCGAGACCGATGAATCCCAACGTCGCGACCTCCGCCATGGCGATATCCTCTCGACGATCAGCGTTGCGCGCGGATGCGCTCCAGCACCGGCAGGATGTAGCGCCGGAACTGCTCTGGGTTCTCGCTCATTGGGAAGTGGCCGAGCTCCTTCATCACCATCACCTCGGCGCCCGGGATCTGCGCTGCCGTCCGCTCGGTGTCCTCGGGGCTGCAGGAGTAGTCGTACTCGCCGGTGAGCAGATAGAGCGGGCAGGCCGTCGTGTCGATTGCGGCGACTTTGCCGCGGAGATCGCCGTCGACGCGATAGAAATGCAGGTCGCCCTTGAAGACTCCGGGACCGCCCTGCATGTACATCCAGAGCGTCTCCCAGCGCGCGACCTCGGGACTCTGCGGCGCGAGCAGGCCGGAGACCAGCCCGGCGCAGACCTCGCCGCCGTGGACGTCGGGACGATGGAGCCAATCGAGGTCGTACCAGGGCGTCTGGAAGTCCGCGGCCTCGAGGCCGATGAGGGCGCGGAACTCCGCGGCATGGGCGATCGCGAGGTTGAGCACGATGCGCCCGCCGATCGAGCAGCCCAGCACCACCGGCCTCTCCAGCTCGAGCGCCGCGCAGAACGCGCGGATCGCCTCCGTAAAGCTCGCGGTGGTGAGCCGATACTCCTCGCGCTCCCAGCCGTCGGGCGGCGTCGACTTTCCGTGCCAGGGCAGATCGAACGTCAGCACGCGGTAGTGATCCGTCACGGCGCGATCGACCATGAGATGGCGGAACTGCCGGCCATCCGCGCCGGCGGTGTGCAGGCACACGAGCGGAATGCCCCTGCCGGCTTCCTCGAAGTAGATCCGGTGCGCCCGGCCGCCCAGGGTCATGTGCACATACCGGCCGATGATGGGATCGATCGCGGCCGCCATGCTCAACCCTGCCTGCTGATCCGGCGCGGCGCCGCCAGCACGGCCTTGAGGTAGAGGATATTCGCCATCAGCGGATGCAGGTCGCCCTCGATGGCGAGCAGCCCGCGCTTCGAGAGCGCGAAGACGTCGTGGTACCCGGGCGGCGGCACGCTCTGCCAGAACTTGCGCCAGGCCTCCGCGCTGCCTCTGAGCGCGAAACGCCACGAAGGCATCACGAAGGGGCCGCGCTCGACGCGCTCGATGCGGCCCTCGCGGACATCGACGAGGTACTCTGTCTCGCCGACGCCCACCAGGAACCGCGTCGAGAGAAAGCGGCCGCGGCGCAGGAGAACGGGATCGCCGTTCACGAGCTCGGGCAGCTTCTCGAGCACGGGATCACGCCTGCGGGAGCCGCGGCGTCTTCATGAATTGCGCGCGGTCGGCGGATTTGACGGCGGCAAGGCGCGGCCGCTCGTCGCGCGTGAGCGTAAGCGGCACTTCGACGCCGGCGGTGCCGAGTGCCCAGACTTGGCGGTAGAGCTCCGCGAGCGTGGTGACCTCCCGATCGCCGACGGTCAGGATCACATCGCCCTTGCGGATGCCCACCGCGTGCGCGGGCCCCTTCGGCGAAAGACCGACCACCACGACCCGGCCTTCGGTCTCGGCGGCATAGATGCCGAGCCAGGGCCGCGCCGGCCTCGGCACGCGGCCATAGGTGAGGAGGTCCTTCAGGATCGGCTTTAGCGCATCGACCGGCACGATCATGTTGAGATCTTGCGCGGGTCCGCCATCGACCGACTGCTGCACGAAGAGCGAGCCGATGCCGGCGAGCATGCCGTCGCGCGCGATCAGCGCGGCGCCGCCCCAATTCGGATGCGCGGGCGCGGTGAACAGCGCCTCGTCCAGCAGGTACTCCCAATAGCCCGCGAATTCCCGGCGCACCATCACCTGCGCCGCGATCGAGCGCCGACGGCCTCCGGCGCCCGCGACGATCACGGGCTCGCCCACCGCGAGATCGGCAGCGCTGCCAATGGTCAGCGCCGGCACATTGAACCGGCCGAGCGCCTGGATCAGACCGAAGCCGGTCTCGTAGTCGTAGGCGAGCGCGTGCCCCGCGAGCGCCTGCCCTTCGTTCGAATAGAGCCAGATGGTGTCGGCCTCGCTCATGAGGTAGCCGATGGTGAGGACGAGGCCGCTCTCCTTGATGAGCACGGCATTGCCCGCGCGCTCGGTGCCGAGCGTCGCGGCGGAGAACGCGTCCTGCGGCACCGTCGCCTCGAGCCGCAGCACTGCGTTGAGCGTGCGATCGAGGTCGAAGATGAAATCCTCCGGACGCGGACGCGCGTCCGCCGGGATTTCCCAATCGGTCTTCTCGGCCATGACGACGATTTTTCACCCGGACTGCGAGGCTGGCAAGCCCTTCACGCGCGCGTCTCTCACCGCACCGCATTCGCGATCAGATAATCGGCGAAGTCCGCGGGCTTGAGCTTGATCTCGATCCGCTCCGCTTCGCCCGCGAGCGCGCGGCTCACGAGAATGTGGTTCTCGACATGCGCGGGCAGCACCTTGAAGACACCCACCGCGCCCTTGAGCCGCGGATAGATATTCGGGTCGATCAGC
>DATFRA010000271.1:0-21111 GCA_035263705.1 Allostellaceae bacterium | reverse complement strand
AAGCTCGCGATCCTGACCTCGGTCGCCTTCGGCACCGAGGTGGATTTCGCCGGAGTCCACGTCGAGGGCATCCGCCACGTCTCGGCTCTCGATATCGAGTACGCGGCCGAGCTCGGTTTCCGGATCAAGCTGCTGGGTCTCGCGCGCCCGACCGAGCACGGCATCGAGCAGCGCGTGCATCCCTGCATGGTCGCGCGCACCACGCCGATCGCCAGCGTCGAGGGCGTGTTCAACGCGGTCATGGTCGAGGGCGATTTCTGCGGCCGCATCATGCTGGAGGGCAGGGGCGCCGGCGCGGAGCCCACCGCGTCCGCCGTGGTCGCCGACCTCCTCGACATCGCGGCCGATCGCTGGTCGCCGAGCTTCGCGGTCGCCGCATCCAAGCTCGGCGCGCGCCCGGCCTCGCCCATGGAGCGGCATCGCGGCGCCTATTACATCCGTCTGATGGTGGTGGACCGGCCGGGCGTGATCGCGGACGTGGCGGCGGCGCTGCGCGACGAGCACGTCTCCCTCGAGGCGATGATCCAGCGCGGACGCCATCCGACGGAGGCGGTTCCCGTCGTGCTCACCACCCACGAGACCGAGGAGGCGGCGATGCGCCGCGCGCTCGCGCGCATCGGTACCCTCTCGACAGTTCTCGAGCCGCCGCGCATGATTCGCATCGAGTCGCTGTAAAAATAAGCTCGACCGGGAGGAGCCATGCCCGAGACCGGATGGACCGATCGCAACCTGGCCCTCGAGGCGGTGCGCGTGACGGAGGCGGCGGCGCTCTCGGCCTCGCGGCTCATGGGCCGCGGCGACGAGAAGTCGGCCGACCAGGCCGCGGTCGACGCCATGCGGCAGGTGCTGAACGCGCTTGCGATCGACGGCACCGTGGTGATCGGCGAGGGCGAGCGCGACGAGGCGCCGATGCTCTACATCGGCGAGCGCGTCGGCACCGGCAAGGGTCCCAAGATCGACATCGCGCTCGACCCGCTCGAGGGCACCACCATCACGGCCAAGGGCGGCTCCAACGCGCTCTCGGTGATCGCCATGGCCGAGCAGGGCGGCTTCCTCAACGCGCCCGACGTCTACATGGACAAGATCGCGATCGGCGCCGGCTTGGGCGAGGTCGTCGATCTCGACGAGGCGCCGTCGGCCAACCTCAAGAGCCTGGCGCGCGCGAAGAAGCTCGAGGTCGCCGACCTCGTCGTCTGCATCCTCGATCGTCCGCGCCACGCGGAGCTCATCGCGAAGGTGCGCGAGGCGGGCGCCCGCATCATGCTGATCTCCGACGGCGACGTCAGCGGCGTGATCGCGACCTCGCGTCCCGCGAGCGGCATCGACATCTACATGGGGTCGGGCGGCGCGCCCGAGGGCGTCCTCGCGGCGGCGGCGCTGCGCTGCATCGGCGGCCACATGCAGGGCCGCCTGCTGTTCCGCAACGACGACGAGCGCGGCCGGGCTAAGCGGCTCGGCATCGCGGACCTCAATCGCAAGTACGGCCTGCTGGATCTCGCGAATGGCGACGTGATGTTCGCGGCGACCGGTGTCACCAACGGCACCATGCTGCAGGGTGTCCGTCGCTTCCACGGCGGCGCAGTGACGAACTCGATGGTGATGCGCTCCAAGAGCGGCACCGTGCGCGTCATCGAGGCGCATCATAATTTCCAGCTGAAGACTCACTACGAGGCGTTCGCGCGCTGAGCGGAGCGACGTCGGCGCGATGGGTGAGGGAAAAGGCTTTCTCGGCGTCGAGCGCTCGCTGACGGGAAAGCGCTGGCGGCAGCGGCTCGCCGATGACCGCGTCGGCCTGGCGCTGGCGCAGCAACTGGCGCTGCCGGAGATCCTCGGGCGCGTGCTGGCGGCGCGCGGCGTCGACGCCGAGAACGCGGAGCGGTTCCTGAGCCCGACGCTGCGGGAACAGCTGCCCGATCCCAGCGGCTTCCGGGATATGGATGCCGCCGTCGCGCGGCTCGTGCGCGCGATCACGGCGAGCGAGCTCATCGCGATCTTCGGCGACTACGACGTCGATGGCGCCACCTCGGCGGCGCTGCTGCGGCGCTTCCTGGAGGCCGCGGGCGGGCGCGTCATGGTCTATGTGCCGGACCGGCTCAGGGAAGGCTATGGCCCGAACGCGGCGGCGCTGCTGAGGCTCAAATCCGAGGGCGTCGCGGTCGCGGTGACCGTGGACTGCGGTATCACCGCCCATGCGCCGCTGGCGGCTGCCGCGGCGGCGGGTCTCGACGTCGTCGTGGTCGACCATCACGTCGGCGAGCCCGAGCTGCCGCGCGCCGTCGCGGTGGTGAATCCCAATCGGCTGGACGAGCAGAGTCCGCACGGCGTGCTCGCGGCCGTCGGCGTCGCCTTCCTGCTCGCGGTGGGAGTCAATCGTGCGCTCCGGCAGGAAGGCTGGTACGCCGCGCGTCCGGAGCCCGATCTCAGGAACCTGCTCGATCTCGTGGCGCTCGGCACCATCTGCGACGTGGTGCCGCTCACGGGCATCAACCGGGCGCTGGTGGTGCAGGGGCTCAAGGTGATGCGCAGGCTTGGCAACCTCGGCATGGCTACGCTCGCCGAGGTCGCCGGCGTGCACGAGCGCCTCGATACCTATCACGCGGGCTTCATCCTGGGGCCGCGCGTCAATGCGGGCGGACGCGTCGGCCGCGCCGATGCCGGCACCCGGCTGCTCACCACCGAGGATGCGAGTGAGGCGCGCACGCTCGCCCAGGCGCTCGATCAATGGAACGGCGAGCGGCGGGAGATCGAGGCGCGCACGGTCGAGGAGGCGATCGATCAGGTCGAGCATGCGCAAGCCGACCTGCCGATGGTGTTCGCGGCCAAGGAGGGCTGGCATCCCGGCGTCATCGGCATCGTCGCGAGCCGTCTCAAGGACCGCTACAACCGGCCGGCCTGCGTGGTGGCGCTCGCCGACGGCGTCGGCAGGGGCTCGGGCCGGTCGGTCAGCGGCTTCGCGCTCGGCCCCGCGATCATCGCGGCGCGCCAGGCGGGCTTGCTGATCAACGGCGGCGGCCACGCCATGGCCGCGGGCTTCACGGTCGCGGCGGCGCAGGTCACCGCCTTGCGCGACTTCCTGGCGGAGCGGGTGCACGGGGTCGCCGGCCCCGATGGGCTGGTGCCTGAGCTCGGCCTCGATGGCGCGCTGATGCCGGCGGCGGCGACGCCGGAGTTCGTGGCGCTGCTGGAGCGCCTGGCGCCTTTCGGCGCCGGCAACGCGGAGCCGCGCTTCGCCTTTCCCTCGCTCGTGGTGCACCGCGCCGAGGTCGTGGGCGACCGCCACGTGCGGGCGATCCTGGGCGAGGCGGCGGGGCCGCAGCGCCTCAAGGGGGTGGCTTTCCGCTCCCTCGACACAGACCTCGGCCGCGCGCTCCTGAACGGCCGCGGTTGCGGCTTTCACGTCGCGGGCCACTTGCGCGCGGACACGTGGCAAGGCCGCACCGAGGTGCAACTCCAGATCGACGACGCCGCCGCCGCTTGATTTATCCCCGCGCGCTCTTTAGACCCTTGGCGCCACGCGGCCTCCGCCTCGTCCCCATCGTCTAGAGGCCTAGGACATCGCCCTTTCACGGCGGTAACAGGGGTTCGAATCCCCTTGGGGACGCCAGCATTATCAATGGCTTAGATTTCTACGGGGCGTCGGAACTGCGGCGCCTTATCGGACGGCTGCGCCGTCACAAATGCCATCGAATCAGGTCGACGGAACCCGCCTTCAAGGAGGCGATGAAGCCACTGGGCACGCGGGTCACGTTCCTCGACGACCAGAAGTATGGGGCTTTCCTCGACGAGATCGACAGTGAGCACTAGGCGATCATGACCGATCTCGGGCTCAACAAGAGATCAGACCCTTGAGGTTCGGACGCGACGCGATCACGGGTTTAACGGCCTCTCGACCGCTGGACGTGAATGGCACCAAGCGGCAGTCGCGAAGAGCGACGTGCACTTCCGGTGCTGAAGGCAAAGCGGACTAGCGCAAGGCTATGGTTAGATAGCCGCTGTTGACCCGATCCGGACATTGACCACCAAGTAGATCGACCCGATCGAAAGTCCTTCAAGTGGAGCTGGTCCGGGTTGCGCATCCAGTTTGAATGCGATGTGGCGGCCTCTTTGGTTAGGGCCGATCGGAGCGGAGCACGTCGACAGCCCGGGCGCCGCGCTTCAGGCGACCGGCATGGCAGTCCGCGGACGCTGAGACGACAGCGAGCGCGGCGCTGATACAGCCGTGAATAGAACCTGATAGCGCTGGATCATCGAATGGCGCTTGGCGCCGCTCCAGCGGATGAGCGGCAATCACCGGAAGAGACTTCGGTTTCTTTGGCATCTCGCTGAGGTTCTGGCCCCTCGACTCGCGCGCCGCATCCTCCTTCAAGCGTGAGTTCCCTGATCCGCTTGAGTTCCCCGATTCTCTTCAGCGTAAGGCCCTCTGCGAGCCCGACGGTCACTTTCGCGCGGCCCACTGCCTCGACGCGTATCTCCGGATGGTTCATCGCCGCTTCCATATTGGCAGCTGTCGCTGGTGCGCGGTGATCCCTGAGCCATTCCTCGGCGACTTTTCGAAGCTCTTCCCGTGCCTGGAGCTCGAAACCGGCTGCGGTGGCCCACGCTTGTTGCTTTGCCCGCAGCTGATCGCGCTTCTCGGCGACGCAGTTTGTAGTCGAGCAAGCCCTTTCATGCTTCCGTCGAAAGAACATGGTCGCTCCTCCCCTCAGGCTTCCACCATGGTGCTACACTGCCCCTCGCTTGCAAAGCTCGGCGGCGAGCTTCTCGCAAGGAGACGCTACGCGAACCGGCGCAGCAGATCAAAAGAGCAGAGGGACCGCCAAAAAAACAGCCCCTCTTTTTCGACGGGGCTGAGGTTTAGGGAGAGAGCCCTACCCGCGGCCACTGGGAGGCAACGGGCCGCGGTGCAACCTGCGTACGCCGGTTCGGCTAACGAAGGGTTAACTCCTTACGAGCCTCCGAACGCCTGCGATGCGGAAACGGGCGCGGCGCTTTTTCTTAACCGTCTCGCAATCATGCAGGCGGATCATAGCTCACTCACATCGGTCCTTTCTTCGCGGGTCCACCGTTCTCTCGGGCGGGCTCTGCATCGAACTGGAGATGCTTCATGTCCAGAACATTGGTGGGCACTTCGCTGGCGCTATCGTTTCTCTTGCTCGGTGCCTGCACCGATCCGGATAGCGTATCTGGCTCAGGTTTTGAGCGTGGTATCGACGCCGACATTTGGGCGACACACGATGCGGGCGCTCCGACCCTTCGCAATCTCGGTCTTCGAACACACGCACCCCTTCTCCTCAGTCGCCCTCAGTAGTCACCGAAGAGCGCCCAGAGCAGACTCCCGCGATGCAGGATTTGATACGAGACTGGCGGCGGTGGACGGCAGCAGAACGCGTCCTCGCTGCGGTGATCACGGCGCTGGCTGTAGGGGTGACTACACTGCTTGTAATCGACGGTCATTCGTTTCTGGGATAAGCCCGTTACGGGCGCCGCTCGCTCAGTCCCATGATCTCGTCGCGGCGCGTGTTCGCGACCGCCTGCGCCACAGGTCCGTGACCGGAACCTCGGCGAGATGGCCGCAGGCCGCGCAGAGCGCTGTCACCGTCTCGTGGTGCGTCAGGTCTTCGACCCCAGCGGCGTACATTGGAACCATTGAAGCCGACAGATGCTGATTAGTACTTGCTAGGCCGCGCAATCAAAGTTGCGATCGTTCTGCAATTGCTGGCTGATGTCCCTCGCCCGTCCACCGCTTGAACAGAAGAATAAACGTCAGATAGTGAGTCACCAGCAGGGCCGGCACCCAGAACGCCGGAATCCAGTAAGCCGGCCCCATGAATGGCGCTGCGTTGAAGATGGTGGCCAGCGAGATGGCAGCAGCCAAATCGAGCGAGCCTTCGATGTTGAACAGCCAGACCAGAGCCTTGGCGGCTGGCGCTCGTGTGGCGACCGCCGGGATAGCAACAAGCGCCAGCACGGCGGCCAGGAGATCTCCGAAGGCCGCCGGGTAGGTGAATTGCGGAGGAATGCCAGCATAGACGCCACCCGGCGCGAGGAACATCAGACCGAGATGCCGGAATGTATGCAGCAGAAGGATGGGCAGCAGAACTGTCCTCGGCTCCCACTGCTGGAGGTTGGGGAGAAGATAGACCCTGGCTGCGATCCAGAACACGAGCGTGCTGAAAATCAGATTGACGGTTAGTATGTTCATGAAGTCGCCTCCAGTGGCTCGAACAGCGCTGCCTCGGTGTTCTTCACATTCCCCACGCGCGTGCTCACCGGGTACGCCTCCATCGCCTCTGCCGGATAAGGCTTGAGCATGGCGAAGAGTTGGCACGGTTCCGTCGGTTCTTCGCCAAGCCAGCGGGCGTAATTCTCCGGCGCAAGGATTGCCGGCATACGGTCGTGGATCGGCGCGGAGACCTCGTTGGGCGTTGTCGTGACGATTGCACAAGACTGAACGGTCTCTCCGCTCGCGCGGTTCTTCCATCGCTCCCACAGGCCCGCGAATCCGAATACACTCCGGTCCTTCATCACGATGGCGTAGGGTTGCTTGGCCTTCGCGTCCAGCTTCTTCCATTCGTAGAAACCATCCGCCGGGATGATGCAGCGGTGCTCCTTGAAGGCATCTCGAAAGGCCGGCTTCTCGGCGACCGTCTCGGCCTTGGCGTTGATGTTGCTGAAGCTGACCTTGATGTCCTTCGCCCACCAGGGCACGAGACCCCAGCGCAGCATGTCGAGCGTGCGCTTGCCATCACGGCTCCGCACCACCGGCACGTCCTCCGTTGGCGGGATGTTGTAGCGAGGCTCGAGATTAAGGTTGTTCGTGACGTTGTAGAGGCGCACGAGCTCGCTGAACGGCGCCTTCAAGACGAAGCGTCCGCACATGGTCACCTGCCGGGGCTTGACCGCTCAAAGGGCAATGCTAGCCTGCCGAGAACCAAAAGGGAACACTTGGGGAGGCAGCAAATGGTCCGGCGCTCAACCCCGGCTCGCGTGACAGACGAGCGCTACTTCCCCGTTCGCGTACGCGTGGCCGTTCCGCCGGGAGGCTTCGGCAACACGATCGATATCATGTACGGCTGGCTGAACCTGCACGCCGGGCGCGGCAACTACGCGATCCACAGCGCGGGGAACGACCTCGGTGTCGATGCGGCGCTTTTCTATTTCGTCGATGTCGGCATGGCGAAAGCGTTCATCGAGCGGTTCGCGTGCGGGCTTGCCCTTGTGGAGCTGGTGCCGCGCAGGGTGTCAGAGCTTTAGGAACTCCCGACTGCGATTGTGCTCATCAAGAAGAGGAGGAAGCCGACCGAGGTGATGAGGACGGCCACGACATGGCCGAAATCGAGCTCTGCCAGTTCTTTGAATTTTTCTTCGGCCAAGTCAGCCAATAAGCGTCTCATCGTTTCATCCTTCCAGATCGCGGCGTCAGTCGCACAACGTCACGTTTCGCCGCGATTGCGTGGGATGGGGCCAACGCCGCGAATGTGACGCGGATTGCACGACCGAATAAATTTCGGAGATCGCTCGGTTATCCAACAGCCGGCATCAACCTGGCAGCCGAGCGCGCGACGGCCATGCATGTGAGATAGAAGCCCGACGGCCCTTCGGCGCCGCGTGGTCCGTTGATGAACAAGATCCCGCGCGCCTTCATCAGCGCGTGGACCTCACCCCAAGTCGTCGCCTCGCCGATCAGGCAGTCGTCGATATAGACCTTCTTCCGCTGCATTCGTCGGCTTAGGGCCATGGGAGCATGACGGCCGCGAAGGCCCTAAGGATCGGCGGAAGCTCAGTAGTGCCTGTGTCCGCCGCGGGTGCATCGCCCGGAGGAATATGCTCCGACGTTCGGGGCGCTGCCCTGTTCGCATCGCGCCGGCAGAGAGCAGCGCGTTGATGACCGGAAGCGACAATGTTCGAAAAAATCGTCATAAGAACGTACTTTCGGCGACGCGAATTAACAAACGGTTAAGAGAGCATGCTCCGGAGCTTGATCGCGGCCAACTCGTGTTTTTACAAAGTCAGCCGCGAAATGCCTTCAGGCTTGAGACGGTCGGGTGCGGTGCCACCACTCGCTCACTGGCGGCCTCGGGCGTGGCTCCTGAGCGATTTTAAGTTCCGGCTCCCGCGGCGCCCCGTTCAACTCACCGAAATGGACTGACCAGTGAGTTCGCGAAATACGCCAGCGCGATGAGCGCAGCCGCGACTATCGCAAAGGTGAACACGTTGTTGCTCATTCGTTGGCCCCGTACGGTGTGATTCAGGCGAAGAGGATCCTCCATCACCCACCCGGCGAGAAGCTCACCGGGTTGATCGCGCCTTGGATTCTCCCCTCTGCGCCAGGATATCATCCAGTCCCTTCCCAATCGCCTCCCAATCCAGCTGCTTCCGTTGCTCGAATTCCAGGCTGGGCCGCCCAGAGACTCGCTCAGTCATTATTTCCGCTGAATTCGTTTTGTGCTCGTGACCTCCCCTCAAGCGATCCAGCATTCTCACCACCTTAATCATCGGACTTCCTCTTGAGGCGTGGACCGCCCTTCTAATCGACATGGGGCAGTTAACCATGCCGCACAAGGAGCACCGACCGCTTTGACCCTTTCTCTGGACTCTCGACTGCACCGCGGCCCGGGCCTTCAATGCGCCATGCCCCGCGCCGGTGCCTATGTCGTCTCCGATCTCCCGCACGACCGCCTCTGCCGGATCGCCTGCTCGAGGTGCGGCCGTGTAGGGGCCTATCGGCGCGACACGCTCGCGGCGCGGTTGGGCCAAGGGGACGCGCCGTCAGGCAGGCACAAAAAATTAGGATGCGCCTCGGTGGGACTTCGGATCTAACAGAGCCTTTCCCCCCAAAAAAAGCCCAAGACGATGCACTGGCGGACCTACAATCGCCTTAGAGCGGGAGCGACGACCGCTGAACGACGCTCTTATGAGCTATAGATCGGGCCGTCTCCTGCCATCACGCCGGTGAGCGGAATTTCATGGCCCATGCCTGCGTCCCGAAACCTGGGCGCGATCTGACCTCGCGGCACGATATCGCATCTCCTAGAAGCATGTCCGCTCTAGAGAGAGGAGCGGCCGTCGCTGGATCGCAACTGCACTTCTCTCTTTGACCCCTTCCGGACGTGCGCCTACGCGACTGCATCCTAGATCGACTAGTCGTCCATGTAAGCGCCGCCCGGCCCTTCGTCGCGGAACACATCAACGAAAGCAGACGGGGGAGCGAAGACGCCGTGGTCATCGGAGTTCGTTGCCGGGAACGATCAATAGCCCGATAATCAGCTTCTCAACTCAATCCGGCGGAGGTGTCAGATGACGATCGCGCCGCGTTTTCTGCTCCTGCTTTTGAGCATCAGCCTGCTTTGTTCGGGCCCCACCTATGGCCAGTCGCTGTCGCAGAGCACCCTGCACGGCGATTACGGGTTCCGGTTTGCCGGTAATGTCTCTTTCCAAGGAACTGTCCCGGCTTCTCCGCTCTTCGGAAGCGGTGTTTTCACCGCTAACGGGGCCGGCGCTATCACTGCCGGCTCTGCTACCTATAGTTACAATGGGAATGTCTGTCAGACACTTATGCCGCCCAGCGGGGGCTATATCGTCGCGCCGGACGGCGAAGCCACGATAGAATTAGTGTTTCGAATGGTGGCCGTAAATTGTGTGATCGAAACTCTCACTTTTGATGTCGCGCTGGACGCCCTTGACGCTTTGGGTGTTGCTCGTCATGCAGAGCTTGTCGGCACGGAGGGCGGTCAGCCGAGCGCGCCGGGGCCGGGTCTGTTGTCGGTGGCGCTGACAGGCGAAGCTAACTTCCAGAGGGTGACGCCACTCGTGGTGGCTCCATGCATCGCCAACACGCAGGGGCAGTGCTGAAGTCCTACGCCTGCTGACTACGCCCGACTAAGCGCGACGTGCCCTCGATCGGGCGCGCGATCACACGGCCGTGGAGAATTTGGTTTGGTGGGTATGTCTCTTTTTGGCACTTCCCGGAAGTGCCACCTGCGTCGGCTGACGGCCGGTTACGGTTCCAAAGCGGACTCCGGCAAAACACCGCAAGGCATGCTTATGAGTTCATGCCCTAGCGTTCTCAAGAAGAAGCGCACGCCGCTGCCGGTGAATTGACGCTCGTCCGCTCAAGCCGCTAATTCGCCATTAACAACTTTCTCTTATGCTTCTTGCTGCGCCGGGCGCGAAGGGCCGACAGACAGAAGTCATGGATACTGCGATCATGCCACGCGCGGTCTATTTCGACATAGAGAAGATCGCGACAAGGAAGCCGGATCACGAGAAGGCTCGCATGCGAGTCTATAAGTTCAAGGCGGATGTTGCTGCCGCGGTCGTGGAGTACGACCGGACGATCCAGCTCCATGATCAGCTACGTCGGATGCTCGTCATCGCCAGCAAAAGACACCGCCGGGCAGAGATCAGTGTTTTCAAAGAAGCGATCGATGCCCTTGATGGCAAGGCTCGACTGTGAGGTTGCGCTTGAGGTTAGCGGCTCGACAGATTCTCAATCCTCTACATTAATGCGGATGCCATTCACCAGCGCGGCGGCCGCGGCGGCATCGAGCGGCTGACCAGGCCCTTTGCACAGGAACCCTACTATCTTGAAAAGATACCCCTGGCCCGCTCGTCCGGCGGCCGGCCCCAGCTTGGTGAAGCTAGCGCACTTGCCCTCCCGCTTCTGGTTCTTGGCGTCGAAGAACATCAATTGAATATCGCCGACCGTTTGGGTCGGGGACCAATTCGTCGCCTCAAGCTCGACGAATTTATGCACGTGCTGCAGCGAGTCGGCCGGCTCCAGTATCACGGAGCACTTCTTCCCTTCGCGCTTCGGATAACTCGCACGGGCATAAAAGTGCGGCTCTTTCGCTTCGGCGGGGACTCCAAAGGAGTAACGAGAGAGCCGGCACGCGTAAACCTGACCCATGGATTGTTGGAACGGCCCCACATAGCAATCCGCATGGACGCCTGAAGGCGGCGTCAGATGCGCGTCGGAACCCGCACAGTCCACCTTGGTCCATCCCTGTTCCTGCGCGGAGCCGCGCGAGGCAAAGGCGAGGAGCGCCAGCAATGCCAGCAATAGCGGCACAACCATCCGATACCTGAGCGCATTGGGCATCGACACCCGGACGTAATTCGTCATGAGATCATCCTCCCCCGCAACGCCGGTGGAGTAACCACCTGGACGCGCTGTGCATCGTCCCTCTTATTTACGCAGAATGCGAGTGGCCCGTCACCAATCGACATGGCGGAAGGGCGCTCCCCGCGTGGCGACTCGCGCGCTGGCTTGGGACGCGCGGCTCCGCTAGCGTGTGGCGGTCAACCGAGGCATCCCTGTGGAGATCATCCGGAACAGCCGTGCCCACCAGGAGCCCGCGCACGTGCCGCGCCTGGGCATCCTCATGCTGGATACCCGCTTTCCCCGCATCGCCGGCGACCTCGGCAATCCCGAGACCTTTCCGTTCCCGGTCCTGATCGCGCGCATCGCGGGGGCGACGCCCGAGCGCGTCGTGGACCGCAAGGCCGAGGGTCTGCTCGAGCCCTTCGTCCGCGGCGGCGAGGCGCTGATCCGCGCGGGTGCCACCGGCATCACCACCACCTGCGGGTTCCTGTCGCTCTTCCAACGGCCGCTGGCGGAGCGGCTCGGGGTTCCCGTCGCGGCCTCCGCGCTGTTGATGGTGCCGATGGTCGAGCGCCTGTTGCCCGCGGGGCGCGTGGGCGTGGTGACCTTCTCGAAGAGCCTGCTCACGCGCGAGCACCTGATCGCCGCGGGCGCGGCCGCCGACACGCCGGTCGAAGGCGTGCCGCCCGATGGCGCGCTCGCGACCGTGATCCGCAAAGGCGAGCGCACGCTCAACCAGGCGCTGGTCTCCGCGGAGGTGGTGGACGCCGGGAAGCGCCTCGCGGCGGCGCATCCCGATCTCGGCGCCGTCGTGATCGAATGCACGAACATGCCGCCCTACAGCGCGGCGCTCCGGTCGGCGTTGCGCCTGCCGGTCTACGACGGCTATGACTTCTTCTGCTGGTTCTTCGCCGGCCTTCGATCACCCGAGCCCAGGTGGAACACATGCCCGCCTTCATACTGACGGACCGCCGCGGCGCGGTCGGGGTCATCACCCTCAACCGGCCGACGGTGCTCAACGCCTGGCACCGCGAGATGCGCGAGGAGCTGAAGACGGCGCTCGCCGGTTTCGAGCGGGATCGCGGCATCGGCGCGATCGTGTTGACCGGCGCCGGCGACACGGCCTTCAGCGCGGGTCAGGACCTGAGCGAGACCATGGCGTTCGATCCCGAGCGCGCGGTCGAATGGGTGCGGGAGTGGGAGGACCTCTACGGCCTCATCCGAGCGCTCTCGAAGCCGCTCATCGCGGCCTTGAACGGCGTCGCCGCGGGCTCCGCGTTCCAGGTGGCGCTGCTCGCCGACTTCCGTATCGGGCATCCGGCCGTGCGCATGGGGCAGCCCGAGATCAACTCCGGCATCCCCAGCACCACGGGTCCCTGGATCATGCGGGAGATCCTGGGCCTCGCGCGCACCATCGACCTCACGCTCACGGGCCGCATGATGGAGGCGACGGAATGCCTGGCGCTGGGTCTCATCAACAAGATCGTGCCGGCGGAGCAGGTGCTGCCGGAGGCGCTGCGTCTCGGCGAGGAGCTCGCGGCGAAGCCACCGGTCGCCATGCGCCTCAACAAGCAGCGCTTCCGCGAGATGACCGAGGCGGGCTTCCATGACTGTCTCGAGGCGGGCATGCGTCTGCAGCGCGAGGCGTTTGCCACCGGCGAGCCCGCGCGCATGATGGAGCACTTCTTCGCGGTCCGCAGCGGCGGCAAGGGCAACCGCTGAACCTGCACCGATGACCGAGGCCGAGGGCTTCGTCGCGCTGTTCGAGGCCCGGAGGCGAGCCGAGCCCGATCGCCTCTTCGCGCGCTTCGAGGGCGAGCCGATCTCCTTCGCGTCGCTCGCCCGCCGCGCCGATGCGTTCGCGAATGCGCTGCGGCGGCTCGGTGTCGCGCGCGGAGACCGTGTTGCCGTCATGCTGCGGAACAGCCCGTCGGCGCTCGCCGTCGCCTTCGGACTTGCACGGTCGGGCGCGATCTGGGTGCCCGTCAATGTGCAGCAGCGCGGCGAGGGGCTGCGCTACATCCTCGACCACTCGGAGCCGCGGCTGGTGATCGCGGACGCCAACCTGGTCGGCACCATCCACGAGTGCGGCGCAGCCCTGCACGGCACCAGCGTGATCGCCCATGGCGGCTGGGACGGCACGATCGATCTCGAAACCGTGCTGGCGGAGGAAACGCCCTTCGACGAGGGGGCGCCGGCAGCCAGCGACTGCTTCGCGATCTGTTACACCTCCGGCACCACGGGCGCGCCCAAAGGCGTGCTGCTGACCCACGCGATGCTGCGCTTCGCCGGCGAGGCGGCGGCGCTGGTCTCGGCGGCGCGGGACGGCGACGTGTTGTTCCTCTGGGAGCCGCTCTCGCACATCGGCGGCATGCAGGTGCTGGTCCTGCCGCTGATCCGCCGGGTGACGCTCGCGATGGTGGCGCGCTTCAGCGCCAGCCGCTTCTGGCAGCAGGTGCGCGATACCGGCGCCACGCACATCCACTACCTCGGCGGCATCTTGCAGATCCTCATGAAGCAGCCGCCGGGTCCGCTCGAGCGAGGCCACGGCGTGCGCATCGCCTGGGGCGGCGGTTGCGCCGCCGAGGTATGGCGGCCGTTCGAGGAGCGCTTCGGCGTCGGGATCCGCGAGTGCTACGGCATGACCGAGGCCTCGAGCATCACGACCTACAACGACACGGGCACGGTCGGCGCCGTGGGGAAGCCGGTGCCGTGGCTTTCCGTCGAGCTGCGCGACGGCGCGGGGCGGCGGATCGACGGGGCGGGCGAGCGCGCCGAGATCGTCGTGCGCGCCCGCCGGCCCGAGGCGCTGTTCTCCGGCTATTTCCGGAATCCCGCGGCGAGCGCCCGCGCGCTCCGCGACGGCGCGCTCCACACGGGCGACCTCGGCTCATTCGACGCCGAGGGCAATCTCGTCTTCCTCGGCCGCATGACCGACAGCGTGCGGTGCAGGGGCGAGAATGTCTCGGCCTGGGAGGTGGAGCGCGTCGCGGCGACCCATCCGGCGGTGGAGGATTGCGCCATGATCGGCGTCGCCGCGGAGATCGGCGAGCAGGACATCAAGCTCTTCGTGCAGCCGAGAAGCGGCGAGCACCTCTCGCCCACGGCACTCTCGACCTGGCTCGGCGCGCGGCTCGCTCCTTACCAGAACCCGCGCTACATCGCTGTGGTCGCGGGCTTCGAACGGACGCCGAGCCAGCGCATCATGAAGCAGAAACTCTCGCGCGCCCTGGACGATTGCTGGGATCGCCTCCGCGCTTCCCCCGCCGGCCGCGATGGGCTGCCGGCGGGGGAATGACGGCACGCTGCCCGAAGCGGCGACCTCTGCTCAGTCGCCTTCCTGATTGACTTGGCCGGATGGCGAAACTGCCACGCGCACGCTCGCGCCACCTTTCAAGGCAAAGCCGTGCCAGACGTTGTCGCAGCCCTTCCGTTCCATGCGGACCTGGGTATAGCCCGCGCTTTCCGCGCGCCGCTTCGCCATTTCCGCGGTGGTGTTGTCGATCACGTCGCCGGGCTCGCAGGCGGCTTGCGCCGCGGTGAAACTCGTCGGGGCCACGAGGGCGGGAGCGATCATCAGGCTCGCCGCGAGCACGGCCGCGCCGATGCCCTGTGCCATTGCCTTCTGCATGAGAGACCTCCCTGAACCGGTTGGGTTGGACATCGACAAACGATAGGACGCAATTGTGGCGTTACTAGGTGCCCGAGCGCACCAATTTCCGGGCCCTCGCCAGGCTCAAAGCACCGTGCGCAGCTGCCAGAGCTCGGGAAACAGCACGATCTCCAACTGCTTGCGGAGATAGCCGACCCCCGAGGTGCCGCCGGTTCCGGGCTTGAGCCCGATGATCCGCTCGACCGTAGTCACGTGCCGGAAGCGCCATTGGCGAAAATAATCCTCGAGGTCGACGAGCTTCTCCGCGAGCTCGTAGAGGTCCCAATGGCGCGCGGTGTCCCGATAGGCGGCGGTCCACGCCGCCGCCACCGAGGCCTGCGGGCGATAGGGCAGGCTCCAGTCCCGAGTGCGCGCGGCGTCGTCGATGGCGAACCCGCGGCGGTGCAGCAGCAGGATCGCGTCGTCGTAGAGGCTCGGCCGCTCCAGCGTCCGGATCAGCTCGCCGTGGATGACGGGGCGATGCGCGTGGGGAGCTGCAAGCGCGCGGTCTTTGTTGCCGAGCGTGAATTCCAGCAGGCGATACTGGAAGGACTGGAAACCGGACGATCGGCCGAGATGCCCGCGGAAATCCGTGTACTCGCTGGGGGTGAGGGTCGAGAGCACGTCCCAGGCCTGGATGAGTTGGCCCATGATGCGGCTCACCCGCGCCAGCATCTTGAAGGCGGGGTCGAGGTCGTCGGCCTGCACGCGCGACTGCGCCGCGCGCAGCTCGTGCAGCGCCAGCTTCATCCAGAGCTCGCTCGCCTGGTGCTGGATGATGAACAGCATCTCGTTGTGGTTGCCGGAGAGCGGATGCTGCGCGTCGAGCAGGCGGTCGAGATGCAGGTAGTCGCCATAGCTCATCTCGCCCGAGAACTCGGTGTGTGGCGTCTCGGTCCCGGCGCCCGGCGTGCTGGTCATGGCGGAGCCTCCTGAACCCGCACGTGCTCCGGGCGGATACCGAGGCCCAGGACCCGAGCGGGGATGCGCCTGAGAAAGGGAACGGAATTGAGCAGCCGAAGGGCGAGGGGCGGGCGGACCGTCTCGGACCGGCCGAGCAGCGGGCTGATGATGCGGTTCTGCACGAAGACCTGCAATGCCTGCGTTGCCCGAGTGGGGAATTCGCGGCGGCGCTGGACGGCCTGCAGGTCTACATCGCGGAGCCGCCGCTCGCGGAGCGGCCGCGCGAGGATATTGGCGGCGGCGACGGCGTCCTGGATCGCGAGGTTGATGCCGATCCCGCCGACCGGCGACATCGCGTGCGCGGCGTCGCCGATGCAGAGCAGGCCCGGCCGATGCCACTTGTCCAGGCGATCGACGCGCACCGTCAGGAGCTTCACCATATCCCAATCCACGATCTCGGCGACGCGGTCGCGCAGCGCGGGCGCGAGGCGCGCGACGTCGTCGCGGAAGGCCGGCAAACCCTCCGCGCGAATGCGCTCCAGCGAGCCCTTGGGAATCACGAAGCCGCACTGCCAGTAGTCGCCGCGATTGATGGTGATGAAGATGCGGCCCGCGTCGAAGCGGCCCATCGTGTCCTGCCGGTCCTGCGCCAAGCGGGAGAGGCGGAACCACAGGACGTCCATCGGCGCGCCGAACGCGCGCACCGCAAGCTTCGCACGCTCGCGCACCACGGAGGTTCGGCCGTCCGCGCCCACGATGAGATCGGCGCGAACGTCTAGCGGTCCGTCGCGCGCGGTCGCCCTGAGCCCCACCACGCGCCCGGCATCCTCGACGATGTTCGAGACCTCCGCGCGCATCAGCAGCTTGAAGCCGGGATAGCGCGCGCCTTTCTCGGCGAGGAAATTGAGGAAGTCCCATTGCGGCATCAGCGCGATGAACCCGCAGCGGGTGGGTAGGTGCGTGAAGTCCGCTATGGTCACGGTCTCTTCGCCGATCTGAGCCGAGAGCGAGCGCGCTTCCTGATGCGGCAGGCGGAGGAATTCCTCGAGCCAGCGGAGTTCGTGGATGACCTGGAGGCTCGAGGGGTGCACGGTGTCGCCGCGGAAGTCGCGCAGAAAATCCGCGTGCTTCTCGAGCACCACGACCTCGACGCCCGCGCGCGCGAGCAGCACGCCCAGCATCATGCCAGCCGGCCCGCCCCCCGCGATCGCGCAGTGCGCGGTCAGGACGCGGGCGTCGGGCGCGGTGGCAGGCTCTGTCAGCGCTGCGCCTTGAGCCATCCCACCAGGGTCTCGTTGAAGATCTCGGCGCGCTCGACATTCGGGAAATGCCGGGCGTTCGCGATCTCCTCGTAGCGCGCGCCAGGGATCAGTCCGGCGATGCGCTGGTTCTGCGCCGGTGGCGTGCCGGGATCCTCGCCGCCGCAGACGACCAGGGTCGGCGCCTTGACCGACGGCAGCTTCGGCACCCAGTCGAAGCCTTGGATCGCCGCCGCACAACCCAAGAAGGCGAGAGGCGGGGTCGCCGCGATGGTATCACGGATCTGCTGCCAGCGCCGAGGATTGCGCGGCTTGAAGGCGTCCGTGAACCACCGCTCCATGGTGGCGTCGGCGATCGGCGCCAGCGAGTTCGCCTTCGTCACCGCCTCGACGCGCGGCGCCCACGCCGCCTTGGCATCGGGGAGCGTGGCCGGCAGGGTGTCGCAAAGCATGAGCGACTTGAGCCTCGCGCCGTGCTCGATGGCGAAGCCCTGTCCAATCATGCCGCCGATCGAGAGTCCGACGTAATGCACGCGGTCGAGGCCGAGCGAGTCGATCGCCGTCACGATGTCACCAACGAGGTCGCTCATCGTGTAGGGATTCGCGACCGGGTCGCTGCCGCCGTGGCCGCGCATGTCGAGGCGCAATACTCGGAAGCCTGCCGCCAGCAGCGGCGGCAGTTGCTCGGCCCACATGCCGCTGTCCGATGACAGCGAGTGGGTGAGGCACACGATGGGTGCGGTCTCGGGACCGGTGAGATCGTAGTATAGGCGGCGTCCTTTCAGCGGGATCAGCATGGGGCTCGGCTCCTTCTTGGCGTCAGGCGCGGAAGAGCAGGTAGAAGAGAACATAGAGCCAGCTGAAGAAGCCGTCGATGATCGCCCACAACACGCTGTGGTCCTGCGACCACGCGATCGCGATGGCGAGCGCATTGCCGAAGGTGATGCCGTAGCCGACGCTGGTGCGGTAGTAGACCGATGCCATGGCGATTGCCTCCTGGGCCAAGGGTCGAGAGGGCAGAGCTTACGCGATTGCCGTGTCGGTGGCGGAAATGTGATATAGGCAGCGGCCCTCCATGTCGGGCGCTAATCAACGCGGTTCCATGTCCACTTTCATGATCAATGCTTCCTTTGAGCCCGATCCCGGAGGACCAGTGCGGTCGCCGGTGCCGCAGGTGGCGATCCCACCGGAGGCCGCGGAAACGGCCGACGAGTTGTTCGCGCGCCTGCGCCGGCTCTGCGCCGAGGGTCGGGTCACCATCGAGTTGGACAAGAAGCGGCTCATGCACATCGACAGCCCCGTGTCGTTCGAGGCCTGGGGCAATCAGCTGATCTATCCGCTGTTGCTGCTGACCATCGCGGCTTGGTGGTGGCTCGGCTGGAAGGTCGGCAGCGGCGCGGCGGTCGCGAGCGTGCTGATCTATCTCACCATCGGCAAGGCATTCCTCTACCGCCGCATCGAGCGGCGCGTGCGCGATCAGGTGCTGGAGGACGTCGTCCGGTGGCGCAAGCTCTGGAACTTCGGCGGCGTCAGCCTGCACACGAAGGGCGAAGGCGCAGCCGCGAGCACCTGCGCCTCGCCCCGCGACAACTGGATGGAATTCGTCCGCCGACTCACCAAGAGCGCGTAACCAGCTGTCCGCGCGAAAGGATTGGTGTAGGATGGCCGCGTCAATTGTCGTGGAGGGCGGACATGCGTCGTAAAATGGGATTGGGGATCGTTGCATTGGGCCTGCCGCTGCTGCTGGCCGCCTGCGGAGACACCACCGAGGATCGCGCGCTGAGCGGCGCCGGCATCGGCGCTGCCGGTGGCGCCATCATCGGTGCCGTCACCGGCATCGGGCCGGGCGCCGGTGCGTTGATCGGCGGCGCGGTCGGCGCGACCGCGGGGGCCGTGACGGATTCGAGCCAGGTCAACCTGGGCAAGCCCGTGTGGCGTGGCTCATCGAGCGGAGGCCAGGGCGGCTCCGCCTACGATGAGGGAACCGTGCGCAACATCCAGGCGGGTCTGCAGCGGCTGGGCTATGACCCCGGACCCGCGGACGGACGCTACGGCCCGCAGACCGAGGCCGCGATCCGCCGCTTCCAGCAGGACAACGGCCTGGCGGTGGACGGCCAGCCGACGGCGTCGCTCTGGCAGCAGATTCAACAGCGCGCGCCGAGCTGACGCACACGCTTAGCTGCGCACCGTCGAGCGCGCCGTGGCCTATCAGCTGCGGCGCGCTTCGTCTTTAGACTGAGCCATGCACGGCAAGACCTGCGTCATCACGGGGGCGACGTCCGGCATCGGCCTTGCGGCCGCCGTGGCGCTGGCGGCTCGGGGCGCCGAGCTCGCGCTCGTCGGCCGTGATCGCGCCCGCGGCGAGGCGGCGCTCGCGCGGGTACGGGCGGCGGTCCCAGGCGCGCGCGCGACGATGCACTATGCCGACCTGCTCCGTCGGTCCGAAGTGCGCCGGCTCGGCGTCGAGCTGCTGGCGACCTATCCGCGCATCGACGTGCTCGTGAACAACGCCGGCGCGCTCTTCCAGCGGCGCGAGGTCACCGAGGACGGGCTCGAGCGCACCTTCGCCCTCAATCACATGGCGTATTTCCGGCTGACCCGCTTCCTGCAGGAACGTCTCATCGCATCGGCACCCGCGCGCGTGGTCAGCGTCGCGTCGCGCGCCCACCGGCGGGCAACGGGACTCGATTTCGACGACCTCAACCTCGAGCTGGAATACAACGGCTGGACCGCCTATTCCCGCTCGAAGCTCGCGAACATCCTGTTCACCCGCGCGCTCGCCCGCCGGCTCGCGGGGACCGGCGTCACCGCGAACTGCCTCCATCCGGGCTTCGTCGCGAGCCGATTCGGCGACAACAACCGCGGCGTGTTCCGCTGGAGCCTCGGCGTGGGCAAGCGGTTGTTCGCGATCAGCCAGGCGCGCGGCGCCGAGACCGTCATCTATCTGGCGAGCGACCCAAGCGTCGCCGCGACTTCCGGCGGTTATTTCGCGGACTCGAAGCCCGCGACACCGACGGCCGCAGCGCACGACGATCGAGCGGCCGAGCGGCTGTGGGAGATCAGCGTAAAGCTCATGGAGGCACCGTCCCGCTGAGCCTTCCGCGAGAGTTTGCATCCGCGCCTCGGCTCGATAGTCTGGCAGGGTATCGGCAGAAAGAGGGACCCATGACCATCACGCTCTACGATCTCGCGGGCGCCGAGGCGGATCGGCGCTTCAGTCCTTTTTGCTGGCGCATCCGGATGGCGCTCGCGCACAAGGGGCTGCCGACCGAGGCCGTGCCGTGGTGCTTCACCGAGAAGGAGACGCTGGCGCCGACCGGCCAGGGCCGCGTGCCCGTGATCGTCGACAAAGGCAAGTGGTTGAGCGAGTCCTGGGTCATCGCCAATTATCTGGAAGACGCCTATCCCGAGCAGCCGGCGCTGTTCGGAAGCAGCTCCGGACGCTCGGTGACGCGATTCGTGCAGGGCTGGACCGACACGGTCCTGCATGTCGGTCTCATCCGATGCGTGGTCCTGGACGTCTGGCAGCATGTGCATGAGAAGGACAAAGCCTATTTCCGCAAGACGCGTGAGGAGCGCTTCGGCGCCCCGCTGGAGGCGGTGCAGTCGGGCCGCGAGGAGCGGCTGCCGGCTCTGCGCGAGAGCCTGCTGCCGCTGAGGAACCTCTTGGGAGCACAATCTTTCATCGGCGGTCTCCAACCGCTCTATGCGGATTACATCGTATTCGGCGCCTTCCAATGGGCCCGCTGCATCAGCCCATTCAAGTTGCTCGCGCCCGACGATCCCGTTTTCGCCTGGCGCGAGCGCATGCTCGACCTCTTCGGCGGCCTCGCGCGGGAGAGCAAGGGCTATCCGGTCTGATCAAGCGGCGTCCGCCGCTTAGAATTTGTTCGCGTAGATCACCACCGGAATCAAGAACAGCAACGTCACAAGACCGGTAACGGCGGCGCCCACGATGAACCGCGGTTCCGGCTTTAGCGCGATCACGCCCTGGCTCAGCAGGAGAGCCCAGATCCCGCTCACGATTCCGGCCGCCATCAATGCCAAGCCCCTGGCGAAGTTGATGTCATACCAGGCTTCGGGCGATGCGAAGCTCGCCGCTGTTCGAAATCCGTAAAACCGGTTTGGCGGCACCAGCTTGAGCGCGAGCGGGATACCCAACACCAGGATCAACGCCGGGAGGCCGAAGAGCA
>DATFRA010000270.1:0-9814 GCA_035263705.1 Allostellaceae bacterium | reverse complement strand
CTCGCGAACGCAGGCCCTTACGTCGAGTTCTCCATCGAGGGGCCCGACTACTACCCGTGGCAGTACGGCCTCTTCTCGCCAGCGCTCGAGATCGCGGACGGCAAGGTTCGCATTCCCGACGGCCCCGGCTGGGGTATCGAGATCAACCCGGATTGGCTCGCCAAAGCCGTCTACCGCAAGAGCGAGGTCGGCTGAGCCGACCCAGGCCATGAGAGAGGCCGCTCTCGATCGCGTCAGGACCGCATTAAGAGCCCAACGCGGCGGCCGTTTCTGGCTGTGCCCGCAGGCGCTATTGTCGGGGGTCACCGCCGAAGCCGCGATCGCGGACGGCCAGGCGTTGCCGTTGGCTGGCGGCGTGATGGGGCTGGCCTTTTCCCAGGTCGAGATCGTCGTCCGAGACGAGACGCCCGCGACCGGGATGACCGGCGCCGTCGTCTCCCTCGACCAAGCCAAGCGCTGGGCCGCCGCGTCGGGCCTCGCCGCGCGCTATGAGGGCCAGCTCGAAGCCCTGACGGCGCCCCGCGAGCCCTGGGCCGGCCTCCAGTTCAGCCGCCCCCGCATCATGGGCATCCTGAATGTGACGCCGGACAGCTTTTCCGACGGCGGTGATCATCTCGATGCCGCAACCGCGGTCGCGAGCGGCAAGGCCATGCTCGCGGCCGGCGCCGACATTCTCGATGTCGGCGGTGAGTCCACGCGGCCGGGAGCCCAGCCGATCGACCCCGCTGAGGAGATCCGTCGTGTCGAGCCCGTCGTCCGGGAGCTCGCCAATGGCGGCGCGCTGGTCTCGATCGACACGCAGCACGCTGCGACGATGAAGGCCGCGCTGGCGGCGGGCGCCCGCATCATCAACGACGTGAGCGCGCTCACGAGCGACCCCGAGAGCCTCTCGGTGGCGGCGCGCAGCGAAGCGCGGGTCGTGCTCATGCACATGCTCGGCGATCCCCGGACCATGCAGCGCGACCCGGTCTACGCCGCGGCACCGCTCGATATCCTCGACTACCTCGAGGGCCGCATTGCGGCCTGCATGGCAGGCGGCGTGCCGCGTGGGCGCATCGCGGTGGATCCCGGCGTCGGCTTCGGCAAACGGTTGCGCCACAATCTTCAGATCATGGCGCGGCTGTCGCTGCTGCATCTAACCGGCTGCCCCATCCTGCTGGGCGCGTCGCGGAAGTCGTTCATCGCGTCGGCGACCGACCGGGAGACGCCAGCCAAGGGGCGCCTGCCGGGCTCACTAGCGGCCGCCCTCTCGGCGTTGGACCAGGGCGTGCAAATCCTTCGCGTGCACGACGTCGCGGAGACGTGGCAGGCTGCCGAGGTCTGGCGGGGTATCCGCCAGGCGTGACACGAGTTTGATCGAGGCACTGCGCCATCGACGCGGGCCCCCTACGTCTCTCTCCCGTCATTTGTGCTTCGCGGACTGCGCCTGGAGATCCGTGAAACCCGCCGCCGCCTTTTTGACATCGGCGGGGAAGTCCGACATTTCCTGCACTTGGCGAATCTCAATCATGTCGCCGTCCGCCATCGGCGCCCGCGACGCCCACTCGATCGCCTCCGCTTTCGATCGCACCTGGACCATCCAGTAGCCGCCGACGACCTCCTTTGCCTCCGCGAGAGGTTCCTCAGTCACCTTGGCCTTCCCGCCCGAGAACGCGACCCGCGCGCCCATCGAGGGCGGATGCAAGCCCTCGAGCCCGAGCAGCACGCCGGCATCGGCCAGCGACTTGTTGTACGCCATCATCTTCTCGACGAGCTTCGCGTCGGGCATGGTGCCGGGAGCCGCCATCGCGTAGCCCTTCGGAATCACCAGCAGCATAAAACGCATGACGGTCTCCCGTACAAGTTGACAGCGAGGGGCCTCACTTCATCACCAGGACCATCCAGGACACACCGAAGCGGTCGGCGACCATGCCGAACCGCGGCGAGAAGAATGTCTTGCCGATCGGCATCTGGATCTGTCCGCCGTCGGCCAGCACGTTGAATAGCCGGTCGGCCTCGGTCTCGCTGGCGGCGTTGAGGGACAGCGCGAAACCCTGGAAGCTGGGTTTCCCCGTGCAGCGCCCGTCGGACGCCATCACCCTGGTGTCGCCGATCCGCAATTGGGCATGCATGATCTTGTTCTCGCTTCCGGGCGGGATCATGCTCTTGTCTCCGGCCGGCTCCGGGCAGTCTTTCCAGCGCATCAACATCTGCACCTCGGCGCCCAGCGCCCGGCGGTAGAACTCGATCGCCTCTTCGCAGCGTCCATCGAGAAACAGGTAGGGCTCGACTTGCATGGTTGATCTCCTTCTTGCCTGGATTGAATTGTGTTCTGCGGTCTCGAATGGCTAGTGCGTGTGCGTGCGCTTCAGCAAGGCCTCCAATTGGTCGAGGAGGACGCGGGTCCCCCGCTCGCGGCTGCCGCCATCGACGTAGCCATCGAGGAAGACCGCCTGCTCGGTGAAAGTGAGCCGCGTCCCGGCTCCTGCGGGCTTGAGCTCGACCGTCGCCAATGAGACCGAGATCCGCTTTTCGTCCACGTGCATGCCATAGGTGAACACGATGCGTCTGCTCGGCACGATGTCCCAGTAGCGCGCGTCGTAGTCGGAGGTTCGCCCGCTCGGAAAGGTGCCGCTGACGCGCTCGCGTCCGCCCACGCGGAAGTCGAGCTCGCGGCGCGTCGCCTTCCACTCGTCCGGGCCCACGAACCATTGCGCCTTGGCCGCCGGATCCACCCAGGCTTGGAAGACCTCCTCCGGCAATGAGTCATAGGTGCGCTCGATGGTGAAGCTGGCGTGCTCGGCCGTTCGATCCGTCATGGTCTGTCCCTTGCTGCCGTATTGAGGTGATTCCGTGAGGCGTTTCGCTCAATCGGCATCGCCTACGTGCGCGACGTGCTCGCCGAGCCGATCGATGCTCTGCGTCCAGCCGGCTTCCATGCCCTCGAGCATGCGCCAGGCATAATCGACCCGGGCCGTGGCTCGGCTTTCCACCGTCAGCTTTGTCCGGCCTCTGCCGTGCTCGGCGAAGAGGACCGTCGTGAGTCCTTCGAGAAGGACTTTGCCGTCTCGATCGGTCGCGATGTTGTCGAAAACGAGACGCGCGGGAGGATCGATCTCCCGGAACACGCCGATCATAGGATGCTCGGCACCATCGGGCGCACGCATGACAATCCGCAACGTGCCGCCGACCCGAGGGTCCACCTCGCACACCGGGTTGGTGAACCCCCTCGGACCCCACCATTGCGAGAGATGCGCGGGGTCGGTCCAAGCCTTGAACACGAGCGCACGCGGCGCGTCGAAGATGCGCGTGATGACGACGGTGCGCTCTGTCAAGCGCGTGCCGGAGCTACTTCCTGCGTCCACGTTTCTTCTCCTTTTCCTTGGCCTTGAGCGAGCGCAGATAGTCGCCGAGCCGGTCGAGGCTTTGCTCCCAGAATCGCCGGTAGCGCACGATCCAGTCCGCGGCGTCCTTGAGCGGCCCCGCTTCGAGACGCGCGGGCCGCCATTGCGCCTCACGCCCGCGCGCGATCAGGCCCGCGCGCTCGAGCACCTTGAGGTGCTTGGAGACCGCAGGAAGGCTCATGTCGAAGGGCTCCGCGAGCTCGCCCACCGAGGCCTCGCCGAGCGCCAGGCGCGCCAGGATCGCGCGCCGGGTCGGATCGGCGAGAGCCGCGAAGGTGGCGCTGAGGCGGTCGGGCGACATCTGTGTCAAACCGATCGGTTAAGTAACTATCAGGTTAAATAAAGCGCACCGCCGGGATTGTCAAGCAGCGGAGGTGCACGCCTCGATTTCGGGCAGGCCGCCGCCAATGTCGCCTGCCTTCGCTGAGCCAGGGTCAGCCGACTTTGAGGACGTAATCGACGCCCTCCCAGCGATTCTCTCCCGGCCAGAAAATCGTGAAGACGACCTCGCGATCTCCGGCGAGATCGACGGTATCGAGATCGGCATAGTGTACGCCAAGGCCACTGTCCGTCGTCTTGGTCTCATGGATCGTGTGCCAGGCATCCGAGCTCCAGCGCACGGATGCGGCGGCGGGAAGCTCGATGCGGAGCACCTGCCCCGGCGGCAATGTCCGGCACTTGTGATTGAAGCGCCACATCGCGTGGCGCGAGCGCACGCGTTGAACCTGGTAGCGCTCACGCGGCTGAGGCGGCATGTCGAAGACCCGCCCATCGGCCAGCGACCGAATGAGCTTCAGATGCTCCGCGTGCGCCCAGGCGAGCGGCATGGCCGAGCCCGAGGGTCTGCCGCGGAACAGCTCGCGCTTGGGCAGATCCGGCCCATCCCAGACCTGCTCGGGAATGAGGTGGCCCTCGCTGGCAAATCCTTCCATGGCGGCCAGCATCGCAAAAGCGCCAGCCCGATTTCCCGCCGCCAGCTCGTAGAGCGCCCGCTCCCCCGTCAGCAGCGGCCAAGGGCGCCCCGTGCCGGTGCCGTCGAAGGGCTCGCCGTCGTCGTGCTCGCCGTAGCCGTCGCCGTTATAGCGGCGCCAGCACGGGCCTGGGGGCAGGTCGACCTTGAGGACGTCGTCGATCACGCGGACGGTGTTTAGGATCCGGGGATCATCGGGCGCGCGCAGCCCGAAACGCACGAGCGCGAGGGCGTCGGGACTCACCGTCACCGAGGCCGGTTGCAGGCTCGCCTGCGTCGGGCGGTTCTTGATTGTGAGGTAGCCCTCGACGGGCGCGTCGGGTGCATCCAACGGAGCAATACGGACATAGTGGCCATCGACCCTGAGCTTCTGCGCGAGCGGTGTCCCCGCGGCGTAGATCCAATGCTCGATCTGGCTGTTCCAGAGGTCCGCGGTTTCCCGCAGATAGGTGGCGTCCTTTGACGCACTCATGCGATCGGCGAAATCCGCGGCTGCCAGGAGGCTCGCGATCTCTACCGCAAGGGTGAAGGGCGTGTAGCCGCCGTCCTCCTCCCAGCGATCCTGCCCCGTCACGGGACCGTTCCGCACGATGTAGGCCGCAGCCTGCCGCGCCGTCGGCCAGAATTCCGCGAGCTCCGCCTCGGAGATCGCGCCCTCGCGGCAGGCGAGATCGACGAGTAGGATCGGAAGCCCGCACTCGTCCATCTGTATGCCGGTCCAATAGGGCGTGCCATCGAGCCAGCAGTTCTGCGGCCAATGGCCATCCGGTTCCTGGATGGTCCTCAGGTAGGTGACGACGTCGCGCGCCGCCTCCTTCGCGCCGACGGCGAGCAGGCCGCCGGCGATCTCCACGAGGTCTCGCGGCCAGATCAGATGATAGCCGCCGAGATCCTCGTCGCCTTTCGCGGAGCCCCAGGGCACCGAGAGGCTCGCGATGTAGCCGCCTGCGAAGGATCGCGCCTCGTGGCAGCGCAGCACCGACGTGCTGATCCGATACGTGTTCTTGCCGGTGCCGCGCGAGGTCCGGTCGAGCGGCAGGAGCGAGTCCTGCCACCGGCGCCAGCCGGCGACATAGGCACGCGTTGCGGCCTCGACGCCATCGCTCAGGCTCGCGCGCACCCGGAACGCCGCCTCTTCCGCGCGCCGGCCGAAGCCGAGCGCCAGGACCAAGCGACCGCCGCACGCCGCCAGGTCGATCCCGCCGGTCAGCGCGACGTTGCCGTCACGAGCTTCGTCGTATCGCCAGTGCATCTCGAAATGCCGGGACAGATCCTGCCAGCCATCGGAGACGCCGACGAAGCCGACCGAGCGGGCGACGAAGGGCGTGGAGCAGCCGAGCGCCAGCGCGGCGCCGGTGCCTTCCGCGAACAGCATCGGCAGGCCCTTGTAGTCGGCGACCCACGCGGTGTTGTTGGCGCCGCGATTGACGAGGTGCGGAGCCAGGAGTGCGAAGAGCTGATAGTCGCCGATCGCACCCTCGAGCGCGTGGAACACCACGCGCTGCAGGACCACATCACGTAGGGGGTCGGAGACCACCAGCTTCTCGATCCGGTATCGGCCCCGGGCGCAGGTGCTCTCGATGGCGAAGGCGGGCACGCCGTCCGCGGCAGTGGAGATTTCGCTTCGCGTGTCGCGCTTCTCTTCGGAAAAGAAGCTCTTCCCGTCGGTCACGATGAGACCGAAATCCCGGGTGCAGGCCTGATCGACCCGGGGGTAGTAGATCTCGTTGAGGATGCCGTGGCTGATCGTGAACCAGACCCGGCTCGCCGCCGCCAGCGCCGTGCCGACACCGCTCTTGGCGCTCGATGTCCAGCGGGCGGGAATGCCGGGCCAGCCTGGCGCGGAGTTCTCCGAGGCCATCGACAATCAGACCGGATCGGCGCGACCTTGGGCGCGCGGCAGGATGATGCGCTCGATCGCCTCGGCGAAACCCTCCTCGTTGTTCGCGAGCGTCACGGCGCTCGCAGCCGCCTTCACCTCGGCGCTGGCATTCCCCATGGCGATCGCGAACCCACTCTGGCGAAACATCGAGACGTCGTTCTCCATATCTCCGATCGTCACGATCTCGTCGGAAGGCACGCTGAGCCGCCCAGCGAGCGCGGCCAAGAGCTCGCCTTTGCTCGTGCCTGAGGGTGTCACGTCGAGATAATAGCGTTGTGAGCGCACCACCGAGGCACGCTCGCCGAGCGCGGCGCGCATCGCGGTCTCGCACGAAGCCAGGCGCGGAAAATCCTGGCTCACGCCCACGAGTTTGGACACCCCCTCGACATGCGCCCGCAGGTCACCGACCACGGTCGGCTGCGTCTGGACGGTCATGATTTCCTTCGCCACATAAGCACCTTTCGCATTCTCCACCAGCCATCGGTCGGCCGTGAACACCCAGACGTCGACGTCGAGCGCGTGGAGCTGGGCGATCGCGCTCCGTGCGGTCTCGGCCGGGAGCTCGCGTTGGTCGATCAGCGTCAGATTCGGAGATACGAGGGCCGCGCCGTTGAACGCGCCCATCGGAAGGCGAAGGCGCAGGGGCTCGACCAGCATTCTGAGGCCGAATGGCGGACGGCTACTGATGATGGAGAAGCCAATACCGGCCGCGTCGAGCCGCGCGACCGACGCGCGGGCGCGCTCGGTGAGGACCTTCTCGGTCGTCACCAGGGTTCCGTCGACATCGGACACGACGAGCGAGACTTTGCCCATGGCGGTTCAATCAGAAGGCGCCGCGTCGGGACAGCGCTATCGAGTAGCCGCCGGAAGACGGCCCGCGTCTTCCGGCGCCGAGGACGATCCGCCGATCCGGCGATAGATCAGCGGCGGCGCCGCCTCGGCCGCGCGGAGCGCCGGCTCGAGCGCGCCGTGGTCGGGCGACAAGTGGCAAACTGGATCGGCGACCCGCGGATTGCGGGTGAACGCGAAGGCCTGGCAGCGACAGCCGCCCCAATCGATCTCGCGCCTATCGCAGGAGCGGCACGGCTCCATCATCCAGTCGGTGCCACGGAAGCGGTTGAAGGCGTCGGAGCTCCGCCAGATCGCGTCGAGGCTCGCGGTGCGCACCGAGGGAAACGACAGTCCGGGCAGCGTCTCCGCGGCGTGGCAGGGCAGCGCCCTGCCGGCCGGAGTCACATTGAGGAACCGCCGCGCCCAACCGCCCATGCAGGCCTTCGGCACCATCGAGTGATAATCCGGCACCGCATAATCGATGACGAGGCGTCCGCGCAGTCGCTCGCGCGCGGCCTGGACAACGGCGGTGGCCTCGTCGAGTTGCGCCCGGGTTGGCAGGAAGGCGTCACGATTGGCCAAGGCCCAGCCATAGTATTGCACGTGGGCGACCTCGAGCCGTCCCGCGCCGAGCTCGACCGCCTCCTCGATCACCGCTGGCAAGCGAATCAGATTCTGCCGGTGCACCACCGCGTTGATGGTGAGTGGCAGGTCGCGCTCGCGTACGCGGGCAGCCGCCTCGCGCTTCAAGCGTTGCGCGCCCGCGTATCCCGCGATTCGGTCACCGGCGGGATCCTCGACGTCCTGGATGCTGATCTGCACGTGATCGATGCCGCCCTCGACGAGCGCATCGGCACGGGTGTCGCTGAGCAGGACACCGGAGGTGATCAGATTGGTGTAGAGACCGGCGCGCGCGGCGTGCGCGACCAGCTCCTCGAGATCGCCGCGCGCCATCGGCTCGCCGCCCGAGAAGTGCACCTCCAACACGCCCATGGTGGCCGCTTGATCCAGGACGCGTCGCCACGTATCGGTGTCGAGCTCGTCTCGGGCCCGATCGAGCGCCAACGGGTTCGAGCAATAGGGGCACTGCAGTGGACAGCGGTGCGTTACTTCGGCGAGGACCGCAAGCGGTGGATCAACCTCGGGCATGGGTGACGATCCTCTTTTCCGCGAAGTCTCGCAATATCTCCGCGATCGTCTTGACGTCTCTTTTGCCGCCGTAGAGCTCAAGGATGCTCTCCGCGACTCTAAACTGGGATCGGAATTTCCCGCGGCGCTCTAGAAGGAACTGCACTGGCTCACAAATTTGTCACCTTTGCGTTACCCGAAGATCGCGCCGGCAAGCTGCCCGTGACAGCCCCGATGGTCTCGCTATCGCCTCCGGGATTGACGGGCCTCAATGACCCCGTGCTCGAAAATTCCTGGCGCGGGAGGCACCAGAGCGCCGCCTTTCTCAATATCGACCAACTCATTCCTGCCACGAGCGGGGGTGGCCGGACTATGGTACAAATACCCCGAATGCGCCTTCAGGCCGGAGGCAGTGATGGACTATCCGGAGTATCTCCGCGCCCAGGCCGCCGAGTTCCGCGCCCAAGCGCGAGAGGTGGATGAGGCCGCGATCGCCCACGAGCTCCAGGAGCTTGCGGTGGTTTGCGAGCACGTCGCCGACGAGCTCGAGGATCGTCAGACCGCGGGTTAAACCCCGGCCGGCGCTCAGCCGCCGAACATCTTCTTGAGGTTCTCGAACCCCGCCTGGTAGACGCCGCGGATCGCCGCGGTGGCGTCCGCCTCCGAGCCGCCGGTCGACTCGAAGGTGCTGGACCAGCGCACCTTGCATTTCCCCGGACCCTCGTCGCGCACGCTGAGCTCGGAGCGATAGCCGGCGACCGGCAAGGGCGAGTGCAGGATGGTGTAGCTGTAGGCTCGCCCGCCGTCGCTGTGGCGCTCAAGCTCCTCGACGATCTCGCCGCCGCCGTGCAGGGTCAGCTTCCGGCGCGTCTTCGCGCCGTCGCGGGTTTCCTCGCTGCGGGCAACGGCGGGATGCCAGCGCGGCAGCGCGTCGAAGCCGCGTATCACGCTCCAGACCTGCTCCGCCGACGCGTTGAGACTGACGGACATGTCGACTGTGGCCATGCTGTCCTCCCGTATTGGTCAACGCCTGCAAGGGCGGATGGTATCAAGCTCTCGCAAGGCCCGCTGAGAGCAAGCGGAGACATCGGGATGCGCGCTGGCTCAGTCGCGCGATTTCCGGTCCTTCCGGGGATAGATGATGATCGAAAGATACTGCATCGGCAGCCTGGTGAGGGTCTCCGGCCCATGGCGCGCCGCGGCATCGAAGAACAGCGCATCGCCGGGCTCCATGGCATAGGTCCGGTCGGCGTGCCGATAGCTGACCTTGCCCGAGAGCATGTAGATGAACTCGACGCCGGCGTGACGGAACTGCGTGTAAGGCTCGGCACCTTTGCTGAGCGTGATCAGGTAGGGCTCGACCGCGACCTCGCCCTCGAGCGAGTGCCCGAGCAGGTCATAGAGGTGACCGGCCTTGGTGCCGCGCCGCCTGATCCGGGCGCCTTTGCCGGCTTTCACGAACGAGCAATCGCGGCGCTCCTCGGCGTCGGTGAAGAGCTGGGTGATCGGCACGTTGAGCGCCTTGGCGAGCGCATCGAGCGTGGCCAGCGACGGCGAGATGGCGCCGTTCTCGATCTTCGAGAGCATGCCTGTGGACAAGCCCGCGGCCGCGGCGAGCCC
>DATFRA010000269.1:0-2361 GCA_035263705.1 Allostellaceae bacterium | reverse complement strand
AGGGCTCCAGGCAATGACGGTCGAGGATCGTCCACTATCGGCGGGTGGACCCAGGTGATCGAATAGTGAAGCGGCGTGCGTTCATCGCCAGCCTGACCGGTGGCCTGCTCGCTGCGCCGCTCGCCGCCGAGGCGCAGGCTCCAGCGCCGGTGCCGACGGTCGGCATCCTTGTCCATGTGTCGGCCGACGGATTCGAGGCCGTGCTCGGCGAGCTTGGCTGGGTCGACGGCAAGAACGTCAAGTTCGAGCGGCGCAAGGCCAGCGATGACCAGACCCTTGCGCGGTTCGCCGGGGAGCTCTCCCGCCTGCCGGTTCACGTCATCTTCGCCGGCAATGCGGCCGCGACCCGTGCCGCCGTGAACGCTACCCGAACGATCCCCATCGTCACGGTGAGCGCCGACCCGGTGGTCGCCGGCGTGGCGGCCTCGATCGCCCGACCGGGGGCGAATGTCACCGGGATCTCGTATACGCAGCCGATGGGCAAGCGGCTCGAGATCTTGACGCAGGCACTCCCGAAGGCCCGCCGCGTCGGCTTACTCGTCAATCCGACCAACCCAGGGACGCCCGCGATGCGCCGGGAGACGGATGACGCGGCCCGCGCGATCGGCATCACGCTCCTGCCTTTCGAGGCGAGAGCCCCGGCGGAGCTCACCGGGGTGATGACCACTATCGCGAGGGCGAAGGTCGATGCGTTCCTGTGCGGTAGCGATCCCGTGTTCTACGTGGGCCACCAGGATCTCGTCCGGGCGGCGGCGCGCCATCGCATCCCCGCGATGTGGGAGTTTCGGGGGTACGCCGAGGCGGGCGGTCTCATGTCATACGGCGCCAGTCCGGGCACGCTCTATCGTCGCGCCGCGACGTATGTCGACAAGCTCCTGAAGGGGGCAAACCCAGCCGACCTGCCCATCGAGCAGCCGACGACCTTCGAGCTCGTGATCAACCTCAAGACCGCGAAGGCGCTGGGGCTCACCATCCCGCCCTCGCTGTTGGCGCGGGCGGATCAGGTCATTCAGTGATGGCATGAGGGCGTTGTCTGTCGCTGTCGTGGTCACCCTCGCTTTCCGCGCGGTCGGAGCGGGGGGCGATGCGTTCGCCCAGCCGGCGGCCGCGACCGCCCGCATCGGCTACCTGTCGAGCAACATCGCGTCGAGCCGCGACAATCGCGAGGCGTTTCGCCAGGGGCTCCACGACCTCGGCTACGTCGAGGGCAAGAGTGTCGTGATCGAATACCGCGACGCCCAGGGCAAGCTCGAGCGGCTTCCCGCCCTTGCCGCTGAGCTGGTGGCGCTCAAGGTCGACGTCATCGTGGCGGCGGCGGGCACGCAGACCGCTCTCGCGGTGAAGCAGGCGACCCGAAGTCTCCCCATCGTCTTCATCGGTGTTGGCAACCCCGTGACGAGCGGGCTCGCCGCCAGCCTGTCCCGCCCGGGCGGCAATGCCACGGGAACCTCGTCCATGTCCCCGGAGCTGGCCGGCAAATGGCCGGAGCTGCTCAAGCAGGCCGTTCCTGGCGTGGAGCGCCTCGCCATCCTGTGGAAGCCTGGCAGCGTCGGGGAGACGGAAAAGGAAGTGCTGGAGCAAAGCGAGGTCGCGGCCAAGGCGCTCGGGATGCGGCTCCAGCGTTTCGAGGCGGACGTACCTGCCGACATCGACCGCGCCTTCACGGACATGGCCAAGGCGCGCGTGGGGGCGCTGGAGGTGCTCTCGACCAATCTCTTCGCGAATGAGCGCCGGCGCCTCGTTGACCTGGCGGCCCGCCACCGGATCCCCACGATGTTCGGGTTTCGACTCTACGTGGACGCCGGCGGGCTCATGAGCTATGGCCCGAATCTCGCCGATCTGTATCGGCGCACCGCCACGTACGTGGACAAGATCCTCAAGGGCGCCAAGCCTGCCGAGCTTCCCGTGGAGCAGCCGACCAAGTTCGAGCTCGTGATCAACCTCAAGGCCGCCAAAGCCCTCGGCCTGACGATCCCACCGTCGCTCCTCGCGCGCGCGGATCAGGTGATCGAGTAGTGGAGCGTCGAACATTCCTCGGTGCCGTGACCGGCGGCCTCCTCGCCGCGCCGCTCGTCGCCGAGGCGCAGCAGGCGGGGAAGATCTATCGCGTCGGCTTCCTTGCGCAAGGTTCGCCACCACCAAAGCTGAGACTGGGAGTTTTCAGCAAGGCCATGGACGATCTCGGATACATCGAGGGACGAAACCTCTTCCTTGAGCGCCGCTGGTCAGAGGGCCAGAACTCGCGCTTACCGAGTCTGGCCGCAGAACTTGTTGCGCTGAAACCGGAGGTCATTGTCGCTGACTCAACCCCGGGGGCCATTGCTGCCAAACGTGCAACAACGGTGATTCCCATCGTGATGG
>DATFRA010000268.1:0-17724 GCA_035263705.1 Allostellaceae bacterium | reverse complement strand
AGACCACCATGGTCATCCAGAGACGGTCGCCGATCACCTCAGGGACGGGCCGCATCCACTCCATGGACTCACCGAAGTCGCCGGCGGCGACTCGGCTGATCCACTTGCCATACTGGACGTAGATCGGCCGGTCCAGGCCGTAGAGCTTGCGCAGGTTTTGTGCTTCCTCCGCGGAGACGGTGCTGCCGCTCGCCGACAGCTTTGCGATGTAGGCGTCGACGAAATCACCCGGCGGCAGCTGGATGATGACGAATGAAAGGACGGAGATCGCCCAGATCGTGACTACGGCCAGCAACAGACGGCGCACGGTATAGGCGATCATGACTCCTGGGCGGCGTTATGGTGACGCTCGCCCCCACTCATTCCTTGTAGTACCAGGTCTCAGGATGCGAGCCGCCGGGCACGCGGCAGTGCTGGGCGATACAGACCCGCGAGGCGATGTTGCCGAGCTTGTTGCTGACCAGCCGCACGCCCATTAGTGATGCCGACTGTCCCACCGTGCCGATGTCCCACTGCTGATCGACGATGATCTTCCAGATCTCCTGCGCGATTTTGATGCGCTGCTCCAATTGCTGGCTCGCGGCCGACCGGTATAGGTCGAGGGCCTTCAGGATGAAGGGATCGGTCGGCTGCGTGCCCTGGGTACCGTTCGACGCGTACCAGGTGGCGAATGCCGGCCCCATGAAGGCCTCGGTCGGATCGACCGGAATGGCGTGGCGCGGGAACAGATAAAGAAGCTCCGTGCCGCCATTGTTCCACACCATCAGCTGGTGCTCGTTGTTCTTCTGCCGCGTCATCATCAGCGAGCGCTCCATCTCCTTCACGTCGAGCTGGATGCCGATCTTCTTCCATTGTTGCGCGACCATCTCGAGCTGGTTCGGCCATGGCAGGAAGGCGCGCGCGGTGTTGACCTGGAGCCGCAGGCGTTCGCCGTTGTCCGTGCGCACACGGAATCCTTCCGCGTCCTTCTTGGCGAGGCCGATAGCGTCCAGCATCTGGTTCGCCTTGGCCGGGTCGTGTGTCGACCATTTCTTGCGCCATTCGGAGCCGGGATTGTAGGGCGAGGTGTCGGCGGGAACCACCGAGCCCGGCGTCGCGAGGCCAAGGAAGAAGGTCTCGTTGATCTGATCGCGATCGATCCCGAGCGATAGGGCGCGGCGGAAATCGGCGTTGGTGAGCCACTTCGCGATCTCGGGGTCGCCGGTGTAGCTCTGGTTGACGAAAATGATGGTGTCGCCGCCGTTGATCGCGAGATCGAGGTGGACCGTGTAGTTGCCCTTCCTCTGATTCTCCAGGATGACCGGCAGTTTGCCGATATCGATGTGGCGCTCCTGCAGGTCGTACTCGCCCGCCATGGCCCGCAGGTTCACCACCTCGGTGTCCTGTGCCAGCGTGAAGATGACCTTGTCGATATAGGGCAGTTGATTGCCCTCGGTATCGACCTCGTAATAGTAGGGATTGCGCTCCAATACCCAGCTCGGCGTGTTGATCGGGTTCGTCATCTTCCAGGGCCCGAGCGTTGGCAGGTCCTTGTTGAGCGACCAGTCCTTCTTGAAGTGAAGCAGCTTCACCCAGTTGTCGTAGCCCTCCGCCTTGGCGCGCGCGTTGACCTCCGCCTCGGAGGAGTATTTCGGCAGGAACTGCTTGAGATAATGCGCGGGCGCGTAGGCTCCGAAGGTCTGGCTCTGCGTCTGATAGTGGGCTTGGCCGCCGCCGATCAGCGTGTCCCCGGCAAGCATGTCGTAAAAGAGATAGTAGGGATCATCGAACCGGAACTGCACCGTGGTCTCGTCGACTTTGACCAGGCGTCCCGGCTTGCCGTTGACAGCCATGTCGGCGATGGGCGTCGGCACGATGTCCTTGTTGAGGTAGAGATCTTCGTACCAGAACGTGAAATCATCGGCGCTGAAAGGCGCGCCATCCGACCATTTCATGCCCTTGCGCAGATGGACCGTGAAGGTCTTGCCGTCCTCACTCATCTCGACCGATTTGGCGGCAGCCGGCACGATTTTGTCGCCGGCATCGTTCCACAACAGGAGTTTGTCCGTGGCGGAGAGCCGGTTTCCGTTCTCGACGTCGCCGGGGCCGATGAAAGCGCGCCGCCAGGTGCCGCCGTACTTGCCGATTTCATGGAGCGGCTTGATCACCATGGGCTCGAGCGGCAGCCGGTCCTGCACCGGCGGCAGCTTGCCCGCCTTGACCAGCTCGGCGAGCATCGGTGCCTCATGGAACGCCTTCGGCACCTGCGCGGGATCGAGGATCAGCGTGGGTCCCTCGATCTTGCCCACGAGGTCCGATTTCGAGAGGTCAGTGCTCTGGCCGGCCGCGGGGCCGGCACCCAAGAGCGCCGCCGCCAGCGCGGCCGAGCCGCAAAAGAGCTTCCGCAGGCGATGCATCGGACCCTCCCTCCTGCGCCGGAAATGCCGGCGTCATTCTTGTGGGGATCGTACGATAGGCACTCCGCGCGATCAATGCCGCCACCGCGTCCCTGCGATGCTGAATTCGCTGCAATCATGGGGATTTTCAATGCCTGCGCCGCCTACAACCGCTAGGCCAGGCGGTCCTCGAGGGACTGAGACCCGGTCCTTGGCGGGCCGGGGCGGCTGGTGTGTAGTATGGCATGGACGTCCGGCCGAGGCCGTTATTGGCCAGGGCTGGCCGTCGCGACTAAGGGCTGGTGAACCCGCCGTCATGATCGCAATTGGATTTGTCTGCTGTCCGGCTGCGCCGAAGGCCGTCCGTTCGGCCTCGGCCTGATACGAGCAACCCCGCTTCCATGAACGACGCCAGACCCGGTCAGGACGCGCGCGAGGCGCAACGGATCGGGGCTCGACTACCGCAGCCGGCGCGGACGCCGCTCTGGCGCCGCGCGCTCTGGTTCTTCGCGATCGTGCTCGTCATCGCAGGCGTCGTCTGGTGGGTCCAGACGCGGCCCGCGCCACAAGCGCCTGTCGGCCGCTTCTCGGGCAGCGGCGGCGCCATGCCCGTGGTGCCGGCCACCGCCGAGAAGGGCGACATCAACGTGCTCCTGAACGGGCTCGGTACGGTGACGCCGCTCGCGACCGTGACCGTGCGCACCCAGATCAGCGGCCAGCTCATGCGCGTCGGCTTCAAGGAAGGCCAGATGGTTAAGCAGGGCGATCTCCTCGCCGAGATCGATTCCCGCCCCTACGAGCAGCAGCTCGCGAACGCGCAGGGTCAGCTCGCGCGCGACCAGGCGCTGCTCGCCAACGCCCGTCTCGATCTTCAGCGCTACAAGGTCCTCGTGGCGCAGGATTCGATTCCGAAGCAGCAACTCGACACGCAGGACTCGCTCGTGCATCAGCTCGAGGGGACGGTGGTCTCCGATCAGTCGCAGGTCGACACCGCCAAGCTCAACATCGCCTATTGCCATATCGTGGCGCCCGTGAGCGGCCGAGTCGGCTTGCGCCAGGTCGATGCCGGCAACTACGTGCAGGCGAACGATGCCAACGGCATCGTGGTGCTGACCCAATTGCAGCCGATCACCGTCGTGTTCACGCTCCCCGAGGACAGCGTGCCGGCCGTGATGAAGCAGCTCAACGCGGGCGCAATATTGCAGGCGATTGCTTACGATCGCAGCCAATCCACCAAGCTTGCGACCGGCACGCTCGCGACGGTCGACAACCAGATCGACACCACCACGGGCACGCTGAAGATGAAGGCGCAGTTCGACAACGCCGACAACAGCCTGTTCCCGAACCAGTTCGTGAACATCCAGCTGCGCGTCCAGACGCTGCACGACGAGATCGTGATCCCGACCGCTGCGGTCCTGCGGGGCGCGCCCGGCACCTTCGTTTATCTCGTCAAGCCCGATGACACCGTGGCGGTCCAGGTGATCAAGCTGGGGCCCGGCGAAGGCGAGAAGATCTCGGTGCAATCGGGCCTTTCGGCCGGCGATCGGGTCGTCGTCGACGGCGCCGACAAGCTCAGGGATGGCGCTAAAATCTCGTTGCGCGACAACTCGGGCGGAGCCGGCGGCGCTCCCGCCGGTGCCGCGCCTGGAGCGCAGCCCGGTCAACCACCGCAGCGGCAGCCCGGTCAGCAGCGCGGCCAGCGCGCGAACGCGGGCGGGAACAGCCAATGATCGAACAGCGGCGTCCCCTCGTCTGAGCGGCGATGAGCCCCTCGCGTCCGTTCATCCTGCGGCCCGTCGCGACCACGCTGCTGATGGTAGCTATCCTGCTGGTGGGCGGGCTTGCGTTCCGCTTCCTGCCGCTCTCGGCGCTGCCCGAGGTCGACTATCCCACCATCCAGGTGCAGACCTTCTATCCGGGCGCCAGTCCGGATGTGATGACGACCTCGATCACGGCGCCGCTCGAGGTGCAATTCGGGCAGATGCCGAGCCTGAACCAGATGTCCTCGAGCAGCTCGGCCGGCGCCTCGGTGATCACGCTGCAGTTCACGCTTGCCATCAACCTCGACGTCGCCGAGCAGGAGGTGCAAGCCGCGATCAACGCCGCCGGAAACCTGCTACCGGCGGACCTGCCGGCGCCGCCGATCTACGCGAAGGTCAATCCCGCGGACGCGCCGATCCTCACGCTCGCGCTCACGTCCAAGACCATGCCGCTGCCGCAGATCGAGGATCTCGCCGACACGCGCCTCGCGCAGAAGATCTCGCAGCTGCCGGGCGTGGGTCTCGTCAGCATCAGCGGCGGCCAGCGGCCGGCGGTGCGCATCCAGGCGAATGTGCGCGCGCTCGCGGCTTACGGCCTCAACATCGACGATCTCCGCACCACGGTCGGAAACGCCAACGTCAATACGCCCAAGGGTAGTTTCGACGGGCCCACGCGCTCCTACACCATTAACGCCAACGACCAGCTGCACAGTGCCGACGACTATCGCGGCCTCGTGGTCGCCTACAAGAACGGCTCGCCGGTGTACCTCTCGGACGTGGCGGACGTCGTGGAGGGCGCGGAGAACTCTCGGCTCGCCGCCTGGACCAACATTACGCCCGCGGTGATCCTCAACATCCAACGTCAGCCCGGCGCCAACGTCATCGCCGTCGTCGACGGCATCAAGGGGCTGCTGCCGCAGCTGCAGGCCTCGCTGCCGTCGGCGATCGATGTCGCCGTGATGACAGACCGCACCACCACGATCCGCGCCTCGGTGGCGGACACCGAGTTCGAGCTGGGCCTGGCGGTCGCGCTGGTCGTCCTGGTGATCTTCCTGTTCCTGCGCAATCTCAGGGCCACCATCATCCCGAGCCTGTCGGTGCCGCTGTCGCTGGTCGGCACCTTCGGCGCCATGTACCTGCTCGGCTTCAGCATCAACAATCTCTCGCTGATGGCGCTCACCATCGCGACCGGCTTCGTGGTCGACGACGCCATCGTGATGATCGAGAACGTCGCGCGCTACCTCGAGGAAGGCGATCCGCCGCTCAAGGCCGCGCTCAAGGGCTCCGAGCAGATCGGCTTCACCATCGTGTCGCTGACGATCTCGCTGATCGCGGTGCTGATCCCGCTCCTGTTCATGGGCGACGTGGTGGGACGGCTCTTCCGCGAGTTTGCCATCACGCTCTCCGTGACGATCCTGATCTCGGCCGTGGTGTCGCTGACCCTGGTGCCGATGGCGTGCGCCAAGCTGCTGCGCCGCACCGCCGACCGGCACGAGACCGCCTTCGAGCGCAAGAACCGCGAGTGGTTCGACGCGCTGGTGCGCGCTTACGACCGCGCGCTCAACGTCGTCCTGGATCATCAGCCGCTCACCCTCGCCGTGGCGGTGGCGACCTTGGTGCTCACCATCGTCCTCTATGTCTGGATTCCCAAGGGCTTTTTCCCGGTCCAGGACACCGGCCTGATCCAGGGCATATCCGAGGCAGCCCAGTCGATCTCCTACCCCGCCATGGCGGAGCGACAGACGGCGCTCGCCGCCGCCATCCTCAAGGACCCGGACGTCGAGAGCCTCACGTCCTTCATCGGCGTCGACGGCACGAATACGACCCTCAACAGCGGCCGGTTCCTGATCAACTTGAAGCCGCACGACTCCCGCGCACTCAGCGCCAGTGACATCATCCGTCGGCTGCAGCAGGAGACCGCGGATGTCGGCGGCATCTCCCTCTACATGCAACCGGTGCAGGACCTCACCATCGACACGACGGTAAGCCGCACGCAGTACCAGTTCGTCCTGGAAAGCGCTTCGCCCGACGATCTCGCGAACTGGGCGCCGAAGCTGGTGGATCGCCTTGGCCAGCTGCCCGCTTTCGAGAACGTGGCGAGCGACCAGGAGGAGATGGGGCTCTCGGCCTATCTCACGATCGACCGCGACACCGCAGCCCGCTTCGGCATTACGCCCGCCACCGTCGACAACGCGCTCTACGACGCTTTCGGTCAGCGGATCATCTCGACGATCTATACACAGACCAATCAGCGTCGGGTCATTCTGGAAGCCGACCCGGACATGCAGTCGTCGCTGACCTCACTCGACTCGATCTATCTGCCGTCGGCGACGGCGGCGGGCGGACAGGTGCGGCTCTCGACCATCGTCAAAGTGAGCGAGCGCACGGCACCGCTCAAGATCAACCACCTCGGGCAGTTCCCGGCCGCCAACATCTCCTTCAACCTCGCCGCCGGCGCCTCGCTCGGCGACGCGGTGCCAGCGGTGCAGCAGGCCGAGCACGATATCGGCATGCCCGCCAGCGTGTTCACGGTATTCCAGGGTGCGGCGCTCGCTTTCCAGGCGGCACTCGGCAACGAGCTGTTCCTGATCCTCGCGGCGATCGTGACGGTCTATATCGTGCTGGGCGTGCTCTACGAGAGCTTCGTGCACCCCGTCACGATCCTGTCGACGCTGCCTTCGGCGGGGATCGGCGCATTGCTCGCGCTCATCGTCGCCCACAGCGACCTCAGCGTCATCGCCATCATCGGCATCGTGCTCCTGATCGGCATCGTCAAGAAGAACGCGATCATGATGATCGACTTCGCGCTGGATGCCGAGCGCCAGGAGGGCAAGTCGCCGCGCGAGGCGATTCATCAGGCGTGCCTCCTGCGGCTGCGCCCGATCCTCATGACGACCATGGCGGCCCTGTTGGGCGCGCTGCCGCTGATGGTGGGGACCGGCACCGGATCCGAGCTCCGGCATCCGCTCGGCGTCAGCATCGTCGGCGGCCTCATCCTGAGTCAGCTGCTGACCCTCTTCACGACGCCGGTGATCTATCTCGCCTTCGACCGGCTGGGCCAGCGGCTCGCCCGCCATTTCCCGCCCGAGCCCGAGGAAGCCGGCAGGCCGACGTCAACGTGATGAACCCGTCAGAGCCCTTCATACGCCGCATGGTGGCGACCACACTGCTGACCTGCGGCGTGGCGCTTGCCGGCTTGATCGCGTTCTTCCAGCTGCCGGTCTCGCCGCTGCCGCAGGTGGATTTTCCCACTATCTCGGTCCAAGCCACGCTGCCGGGTGCCAGCCCCGAAGTGGTGTCGACCAGCGTCGCGACACCACTCGAGCGCCACCTCGGCGTCATCGCAGACGTCACCGAGATGACCTCGCAGAGCACGGTCGGAAATGCCCGCATCACGCTGCAGTTCGGCCTCAGCCGCGACATCGACGGTGCCGCGCGCGACGTTCAGGCCGCGATGAACGCGGCGCGCGCCGACCTGCCCGCGAGCCTGCGCAGCAATCCGACTTACCGCAAGGTCAACCCGGCCGACGCGCCGATCATGATCATCACGCTGACCTCGCCGACCCTCGCTCGCGGGCAGATATACGATGCGGCGTCCTCCGTGATGCAGCAGAAGTTCTCGCAGCTCGCCGGCATCGGCCAGGTCACGATCGGCGGCGCGGCGCTGCCGGCAGTGCGCGTCGAGCTCAACCCACGGGCGCTCTTCAAATACGGCATCGGTCTCGAGGACGTGCGCGCGGCGCTCGCATCGGCCAATGCCCACGCGCCCAAGGGCGCCATCGAGCAGGGCGATCTGCATTACCAGATCTACGACAACGACCAGGCGACCAGGGCGTCGCAATACCGGTCGCTGATCGTCGCCTACCGTGACGGCGCCCCGGTGCGCCTCTCGGACCTGGGCGAGGTCGCGGATTCCGTCGAGAACATCCGCAACGACGGACTCGCGAACGGCAAACCGTCGGTGGTCGTGATCCTCTACAAACAGCCTGGCGCCAACGTGATCGAGACCGTCGATCGGGCGCGCGCGCTCCTGCCGGAGTTGCAGGCGTCGATCCCCAGCGACATCGAGATGCGCGTGGCGCTCGACCAGTCGACCACCATCCGCTCCTCGCTCTGGGAGGTCGAGCGCGCCCTCATGATCTCGATCGCGCTGGTGATCATGGTGGTGTTCCTGTTCCTGCGGAACGCGCGCGCGACGTTCGTGCCGAGCGTCGCCGTGCCGGTGTCGCTGCTCGGCACCCTCGCTGGCATGTATTTGCTCGGTTACAGCCTCGACAACCTCTCGCTGATGGCGCTCACGATCTCCACTGGCTTCGTGGTCGACGATGCCATCGTGGTGATGGAGAACATTTCGCGCCACGTCGAGGCGGGCATGCCGAGATTCCAGGCGGCGATCCAGGGCGCGCGCGAGGTCGGCTTCACGGTTCTCTCCATGAGTCTCTCGCTGGTCGCGGTGTTCCTGCCGATCCTGCTGATGGGCGGCATCGTCGGGCGCTACTTCCGCGAGTTCGCGGTGACGCTCTCGATGGCGATCGGCGTATCGCTGCTGGTGTCCTTGACCACGACCCCGATGATGTGCGCCCGCCTCATCGTGCCGCCGGCCGAGCGCCGGCCCGGTCGGTTCTCGCGCGCGGCCGAGCGCTGCTTCGACGCACTCCTCCGGCTCTACGACCGCACGCTGCAGCGCGCGCTCGCCCATCCCGTCATGGTCATGCTGATCCTGCTGCTGACGCTCGGTCTCAACGTCTACCTGTTCATGGTGGTGCCCAAGGGCTTCTTCCCGCAGGAGGACACGGGGCGCGTGATCGGCGGCATCCAGGCCGATCAGAGCATCTCGTTCCAGCTAATGCGCCAGAAGCTCGCGCAATTCATCTCGATCGTGCAGAAGGACGACGCGGTCGCCAATGTCGTGGGCTTCACCGGCGGCGGCCAGACCAACGGCGGCTTCGTGTTCATCTCGCTGAAGCCATTGGCGGAGCGCAACGTCTCGGCGGATCAGGTGGTCACCCGTCTCAGGCGCGAGCTCACGCAGGTGCCGGGCGCCTCGCTCTTCCTGCAGGCGGCGCAGGATATCCGTGTGGGTGGCCGCCAGAGCAACGCGCAGTACCAGTACACGCTGCAGGGCGACAACCTCGCCGACATCTACGCCTGGGGCCCGAAGATCGCTGACGCCCTGCAGTCGGTGCCGGAGCTGATGGACGTCAATTCCGACCAGCAGCAGAATGGCCTGGAAACGGACTTGGTGATCGACCGCGCGACCGCGGCGCGCCTGCACGTCACGACGAGCCAGATCGACAACACGCTCTACGATGCCTTCGGCCAGCGCCAGGTATCGACCATCTATAACGCGATCAACCAGTATCACGTGGTGATGGAGTTGGCGCCGCAGTATTGGCAGAGCCCCGAGACCCTCGACGAGCTCTACGTCAGCACCGCCGGCGGCTCCGTGGGAGGCACACAGCAGACCAATGCGGTGGCGGGCACGGTGGTGGGGCCGAAGGTGTCATCCTCTGCGGCGACGATCGCGCAGGACAGCGCGCGCAACCTCGCGAACAACCGGCTCGCCGCCACCGGCCGCAGCGGCGTCTCCACGGGATCGGCGGTGAGCTCGTCCCGCGAAAACATGGTGCCGCTCTCCACCTTCGTTACCTACGGTCCCGGCAAGACGCCGCTCTCGGTCAACCACCAGGGCCTGTTCGTCGCCAGCACGATCTCCTTCAACCTGGCGGCCGGCAAGTCGCTGAGCGATGCGGTTTCCGCCATCAACGACGCGATGACGCGGATCGGCGTGCCCAACACCATCCACGGAACGTTCCAAGGCACCGCGCGGGCGTTTCAGCAGTCGCTCGCCAACGAGCCCTATCTGGTCGTGGCGGCGATCGCCGCGGTTTACATCGTCCTGGGCGTGCTCTACGAGAGTTACGTGCACCCGCTGACCATCCTCTCGACGCTGCCGTCGGCGGGCGTCGGCGCCATCCTGGCGCTGATGGCGTTCAACTCCGCCTTCGACATCATCGCCCTCATCGGGGTGATCCTGCTGATCGGCATCGTCAAGAAGAACGCGATCATGATGATCGACTTCGCGATCGACGCCGAGCGCCGCGAGAACCTCTCATCCCGCGACGCGATCTATCGGGCATGCTTGCTGCGCTTCCGCCCGATCATGATGACCACCATGGCGGCGCTCTTCGGCGCGGTGCCGCTCGCCCTCGGTTTGGGCGAGGGCGGGGAGCTCCGGCGGCCCCTCGGCATCTCCATCGTCGGGGGCTTGCTGGTGAGCCAGGTCCTGACGCTCTATACGACGCCCGTGATCTACCTCTACCTCGACCGGTTCCGGCTCTGGTGCCTGGGGCTCTGGCGCCGCAGCGCTCCCGACGTCGCGGCACCCCAACCCGGCGAATGATGCGCGCGGCGCCTCGGCGGGTTGCGCCCGTGTTGGCGTTGGCGGGACTCGTCGCCTGCTCGGTGGGTCCCGACTACAAGCGACCGACCACGCCCGTGCCGGCCTCCTTCAAGGAGATCGATGGCTGGAAGCCGGGCCAGCCGCAAGACGCCGCAAGCGGCACCGCCTGGTGGACGATCTACAAGGACCCCCTGCTCGACGATCTTGAGACGCAGATCGATATCTCGAACCAGACCCTGAAGGCATCCGAGGCGGCCTACCGGCAGGCCGCCGCGCTCGTATCCGAGGCGCGCGCGGCCTTCTTTCCGACCATCGCCGTCGATGCCTCGGCCCAGCGATCCGGCACCGGCGGCGGCAAGACCGGCCGCGCCACCTTTAAGAGTCAGTTCAATGTTGCGGGCGACCTCAGCTGGGAGATCGACGTCTGGGGCCGGATCCGGCGACAAGTCGAGGTGAGCTACGCCAGCGCCGAGGCGAGCGCCGCAGACCTCGCGGCCGCGCGGCTCTCGGCGCAATCGGCGCTCGCCACCGACTACTTCGATCTCCGGATCAACGACGAGCTCCGACGCCTGCTCGAGGCGACCGTGGGCGCAGACGAGAAATCATTGCAGATCACGCAGAATCGCTACGCGCAGGGCACCGCGGCCAAGTCCGACGTGGCGCAGGCGCTGGCGCAGGTCGAGGGCGTGCGGGCCCAACTGATCAATGTCGGCGTCCAGCGGGCGCAGCTCGAGCACGCGATCGCGGTCCTGGTCGGGAAGCCACCCGCCGATTTCTCGATCAAGTCGACGCCACTCAATCTCGGTGTTCCGGTGGTGCCGCCGGGCGTCCCCTCGACTTTGCTGGAGCGCCGGCCCGATATCGCGGCGTCCGAGCGCGCGGCGGCGTCAGCCAATGCGCAGATCGGCGTCGCAATCGCGGCCTACTATCCTTCGATCACGCTTTCGGCGTCGTACGGGTTCCTGAGCTCCGCCATCCAGAACCTGCTCCGAGCCTCGAACGCCGTGTGGTCGGTGGGCCCGCAGCTCGCGGAGACCGTGTTCGATGCCGGCTTGCGCGCGGCGCAGGTCGCCGCGGCGCGCGCGAACTATGACCAGACCATCGCCAATTATCGCCAGACCGTGCTCGCCGCATTCCAGCAGGTCGAGGATCAGCTCGCGGCGCTGCGCATCCTCGAGCAGCAGGCGGAAGTGCAGGATCGCGCGATCAAAGCGTCAGCGGAGGCGGAAGCGCTCATCCTCAACCAATACAAGGCAGGCACGGTCGCCTATACCAGCGTGATCACCGCCCAGACGGTCCTGCTCGGCAACAAGCAGACCGCGCTTGCCATCCTGCAGAGCCGGCTCACCGCGAGCGTGGTGCTGATCGAGGCGCTGGGCGGCGGCTGGACGACGGCCAGCCTTCCGAGCCATGATCAGATCCGTGAAGGCTCGGCGCCGTCGCCGGAGACCGGCGCACCGAGCCCCTAGCGATCGCCCCAGGATCGAGAGAGGACCATGCGACACCTCCGCCGCACGCTCGGGCTTGTTGCCGGACTTTGCGCGTTGCTCCTCAGCTTCGGCCTCGGCGATGCCCAGTCGATCCTGACCTATCACAGCGATGGTATGCGCGGCGGGCTCTACGTGATGCCGCGGCTCACCTACCAGCGCGCGGCGGGCATGCACCTCGACCGCGATTTCGACGGAAAGGTCGAGGGGAACATCTACGCGCAACCCCTGTTCTGGCACTTCCGCCAGACCAACCGGAAGCTCGTGATTGTGGCGACCGAGGCCAACGCGGTCTACGCGCTCGACGCCCGAAACGGCAAGGTGGCGTGGAAGCAGACTTTGGGCGCGCCGGTGCCGCGCTCCGCCTTGCCGTGCGGGAACATCAGCCCTCTTGGCATCACCGGAACGCCGGCGATCGACGCCATCAAGGACGCGATCTATGTCGATGCCATGGTCGATACCCCGGGTGGCTCCGGCGCGCAGCATCTCGTGTTCGGCCTCTCGGTGGGCGACGGCTCGGTCCTCCCGGGCTTTCCCATCAACATCGCCGAGGCGTTGAAGGCACGCGGCATGACCTTCCTCCCGCGCATGCAGAACCAGCGCGGCGCGCTGTTGATCGCCGAGAACAAGCTCTTCATTCCCTATGGCGGGCATTTCGGCGACTGCGGCCAGTACCACGGCTGGGTAGTCGGCGTCGATCTCAACGACCCCCGCTCGGTATTTGCCTGGAGCACGCGCGCCGCGGGCGGCGGAATCTGGGCGCCGGGCGGCATCAGCTATGACGGACGCTCGCTCTTCGTCGCGACGGGTAACACCATGGGCGCCAGCCAATGGGCAGACGGCGAGGCGATCATCCGCCTCGGTCTCGATCTCAAGTGGTCCGACAATCCGCGCGACTTCTTCGCGCCGAACGACTGGAAGGCGCTCGACGATGCCGACGCCGATCTCGGCGGCGTCGGCGCATTGCCGCTCGATGTCGGGGACCCCGATGGCAAAACGGCGCTCCTGCTGGCGCTCGGCAAGGACGGCAAGGCCTATCTGCTGGACCGCACGAATCTCGGCGGCATCGGCGGCGCGCGCGACGTGCAGCGGGTGGCGCGCAACGCCATCCGCACGGCGCCCGCCGTGCTGCCGACGCTGAACGGATCCTACGTCGCGTTCGAAGGCGCAGGAGCGAATTGTCCGAACGGTGTCTCGAACGGCGGTCTTACCGTGCTCAAGATCGACGCGCATCCGGCGCCCAAGATCTCGCCCGTGTGGTGCGGCGCCATCTATGGCCGCGGTGCGCCGATCGTCACCACCGACGACGACAACTCGAATCCGATCGTATGGATGGTGGGCGCTGAAGGCGACGAACGGCTGCACGGTTTCCGAGCCGAAACTGGCGCACCGGTCTTCGCGGGCGGCGGACCCGGTGACGCCATGACAGGGTTGAGGCACTTCGTCACGATCATCGCGAGCGACGATCGGCTCTTTATTGGGGCAGATGGCCGAGTCTACGCATTCAAGCCATAGTTATACTTGGCCGATTGACCACAAGATTCGCGTTTTTGCACTGCCGAAACACGAAATTGCCACGATTCGCCGGGTAAAAAGTGACCCGTTTGGCCCTTGATTTTTACTTCCTTGTGGTAGTTTCATGGCCATACACGCTCGGACCACAAGTGTTAACTCCCGTGGGTGCCGAGCGCGATGGAAAAACCAGAATTTGGGAGACGCCATGGCTCAGCTCGACATGCTCCGCACGGAAGACAAGCAGTCCCTCGAGGACAGCAGCATCATCGACCACCTGATCTACACGTTCGGCACCGTCGAGCCCGCCAAGCCAGCCAGTCAACCGATCACCGTTGAGCGCGTCGAGGCGATGCAGGTCTATGACCAGATCCGCCGCACGCTGACGCAGCACTGGGAATACGATCACCGGATCTTCCTGAAGGTCGACTGACGCACTCCCGACGGTACGACGACCGAGCGGTCCCTGGGCCGCTCGGTTTTGTTTTGGGCCTGCCCCGTTAGCGTTTCCCCACCGCGTCCAGAGGAAAGTGACACCGCACGACATGATCCGGCGCGACCGTGCGTGGCTCGGGCGCTTCCGCGCGGCAGCGAACTTCGGCGTGAGGGCAGCGGGTGTGAAACTCGCAGCCGGCTGGACGATTGAGCAGGCTCGGCACCTCGCCCACGATCGCGCGTTCGCGTTGTCGCGTGGGGTCGGCGACCGGGATCGCCGCGAGGAGCGCCGCGGTATAGGGATGTGCCACGCCGCGGAACACGGCTGTCGGCGGACCCGTCTCGACCAGCCGGCCCATGTACATGACGCCGAGCTGCTCGGCGCTGAGCCGCACCGCGGCGAGGTTGTGCGTGATCAGCAGCAGCGCGATGCCGAGCTCCCCGCGGAGCCGCGTCAGCAGGTTCAACACCTCGCCCTGCACGGAGACGTCGAGGCCGGCCGTCGGCTCGTCGGCGATGAGCAACCGCGGCGCGAGCGCGAGCGCGCGGGCTATGCCAACCCGCCTCGCCTGGCCGCCACTGAGCTCGTGCGGATAACGATCGAGAAAGTCCGTGGAGAGACCCACGAGCGAGATCAGCCGGCGCGCCTCGGCAGCGTGATCACGGTCGGCGAGCCCATGAATGCGGAGCGGCTCGGTGATCAGCGCGCGCACCGTGAGCCGGGGGCTCAGCGAGCCCGTCGGGTCCTGGAATGTCATGGCGATGTGGCGACGCCACGTCTTGAGAGCCTGGCCGCCCTGCTTTGGAAAGGCCTCGCCGGAAAGGCGGATCTCGCCGCTCCAGACCGAGACTAGGCCCATGATGGCGCGGCCCAGCGTGGTCTTCCCGGAACCGCTCTCGCCCACGAGCCCGAACGCGCCGCCGGCGGGAATGCTGAGCGAAACGTCGGCGACGGCGTCGATCATGGGATCGCGGACGCCCGCGAGCCGTGCCGACAGCGGGCTCAGCGCGCGGAAGCGAACGCGCAGACGCTCGACCTCGAGGAGCTCAGCCACCGAGGAGATGGCAGCTGGCGCGATGACCGGGCGCGACCTCGGTCACCACCGGGACCTCAGCGCGGCAGCGCTCGAAGGCGTGCGGGCACCGCGCCGCGAAGACACAGCGCGTACGAGCCTCGCCGAGGTCGGGCAACCGACCCGGAATGGTCGGGAATGTCCGCGTCTCGTCCGCGAGCCGACCGGGGTCGCAGTCGAGGAGCGCCTTGGTGTAGGGGTGGCGCGGGTTGGCGAAGAGCTCCTTGACCGGCGCCAGCTCCACCAGCTCGCCGGCGTAGAACACAACCACTTCGTCGCAGATCTCCGCGACCACGCCGAGCTGGTGGGAGATCAGCAGGATGGCGCCCGCGAAATCGCGGCGGAGATCGCGCAGGAGATCAAGGATCTGCGCCTCGAGGGTCACGTCGAGCGCCGTGGTGGGCTCGTCGGCGATCAGCAGGTCCGGCTGGCTCAAGAGCGCCATGGCGATCGAGATGCGCTGGCGCATGCCGCCCGAAAACTGATGGGGATACTGGTCGATGCGCTGCACCGGATCGGGAATGCCCACCCGTTTCAGCAACGCGATCGCGCGGGCGCGCTTCTCGGCGCGCGCGAGATCGGCGTGGCGGAATTGCACGTCGACCATCTGCGTACCGATCGTGAGCACCGGGTTGAGCGTGCTCATGGGGTCCTGGAACACCATCGAGATGCGCTCGCCGCGGAGCGCCCGCATCGCCTCCTCCGGCAACGCGAACAGGTCGATGCCGTCGAATCGGATCGTGCCGGCGACAATGCGTGCGGAAGGCGCCAGCAAGCGCAACACCGCGAGGCTCAGGGTTGATTTGCCCGATCCGCTCTCGCCGACCAATCCCACGATCCGGCCGCGCTCGATGGAAAAGCGGATATCGCGGAGGGCATGGATGGGCCGCTGCGATCCCGCGAAATCGACGGAGAGGCCATCGATCTCTAGGAGTGGCGCCATCTCAGATCTCTTTGCGGAGCCGCGGATCGATGGCGTCCCGCAGCGCCTCGCCGAGGAAGGTGAACCCGAGCGTCGACAGCACCAGCGGCAATCCGCCCGCCAGGATGATCCAGGGCGTGTTGCCGATGAAGGCATAGCCGTCGTTGAGCACCGTGCCCCAGCTCGGCGTCGGTGGCCGCACGCCGAAGCCCAGAAAGCTCAGCCCTGCCTCGATGGTGATCACCACGGGAATGTCCATGCTCGCGAGGATGAAGAGCGGCCCGATGATGTTCGGCATCACATGCACCGCCAGGATGCGCGCGGCGCCGGCACCCAGCGAGCGCTCCGCCAGGATGAACTCGGCGTGCTTCAGCGACTGCGTCTGCGCGCGCACGATCCGGCCGTAGCTAGGCGCGAAGGTCACGACGACGATCACGATTACGGTTTGGAGGCTCGGTCCGATCAGCGTTACCAGCGCGAGCGCGAACATAATGGTCGGAAAGGAGCGGATAGTGTCGAAGACCAGCACAAGGACGCTATCGAGCCATCTGGGGCCATAGCCCGCGGCGAGGCCGAGCGCGCCCCCTAGCACCAGCGCCAGCGAGATCGCGACCAAGGCCACCTCGAGCGCGATCCGCGCGCCCAGAACGACACGAGAGAACACGTCGCGGCCGAGCTGATCGGTGCCGAAGAGATGAGGGAGGGACGGCCCCTGCAGCCGGTCGGGGATGGCGATCGCCGCCGGATTGTAGGGTGCGATGACATCGGCGAAGACCGCCGTGAGGAGGATCACCAGCACCAGCGCCGAGCCGAAACGGCCCAGCGGGTCCGCGAGCAGGTGGCGCAGCGCGGGGGCGCGTGCGGGTGCCGGAGCGGTTCCCTCAAAGGCTGGCGCGGACACGGGGATCGAGCCAGGCGATCAGGAGGTCGGCAGCGAGCGTGCAGAGCGCGAAGAGCGCGGTGGTGACCAGCACCGCGCCGCTCACCACCGGGAAATTGCGGGTGACGACGGCGTCGAACACGAGCTTGCCGGCGCCGGGCCGCGCGAAGACGATCTCCGCGAAGACCGCGCCCGAGAGCAGATTGCCGATCCCGACGCCGAGCAGCGCCACGGTCGGCAGCACCGCGAGCCTCAGCGCGTAGCGGAACACGATCCGCCGCTCGGGAAGTCCGTAGGCGCGCGCGGTGCGGATGTGATTTTCGCCGAGCACCTCGAGCATGGAGGCGCGCACCAGACGGGCGAGATATCCCACCCAGCCGAGCCCGATGGCGAAGGAGGGCAGCACCAGGTGCGCGAGCTCGTCGCCGAGATCGCCGCGGGCGCCGGCGCCGATCGCCGGGAGCCAGTTGAGCTGCACCGCGAACAGCAGGAGCGCGTAGAGCGCTACCACGAAGGACGGCACCGCGATCGCCGCCACCGCTAGCACGCCGGTGATCCGGTCGAGCCAGCTATCGCGTCGGATCGCCGACCAGCAGCCCAACGGAATCCCGAGCGCGATCGCCCAGCCGATGCCGCAGGCGGCGAGCGCCATGGTGTAGGGCAAGGCCTCGAACACGATCTCCGTGACCCGCCGGTTCGAGAACAGGTCGATGCCGAGATCGCCGGTGAGGACGTGGCTCAGGAACAGGACGAACTGAGTGGTCACGGCCTTGTCCAAGCCCATCTGCGCGCGGAAGTCCGCCTTGATCTCGGGCGTCGCAAGCGGCCCCAAGGCCACGCTCGCGGGGTCGCCCGGCACGATGTAGATCATGCCGAA
>DATFRA010000267.1:0-5030 GCA_035263705.1 Allostellaceae bacterium | reverse complement strand
CCGACGGCGACTTCAACGTGACCAAGGCGCGGCAGCTGCTCTCGCAGTACCGCGCGAAGCGGCCGCTCTCGGAGGCGGAGCACGAGGCGCTGCCGCTGCTCGCGCGAGGCAGTGCGCTCCGCTTCCTGCTGACGCGGCTCTACGATCTACTCAATCATCCCGCAGGCGCGCTGGTGCGGCCCAAGGACCCGCTCGAGTATCTTCGCAAGCTGCGCTTCCACTGCGGCATCGCGCGGGCCAGCGCCTACGGCCTCGGCGGATGAGCGAGGCCAGCCAGGACGACGTCGTCGACATCTTCTCGGACGGCGCCTGCAGCGGCAATCCCGGGCCCGGCGGCTGGGGCGCGATCCTGCGCTACCGCGGCCGCGAGCGCGAGCTCTCGGGCTTCGAGCCCGGCACGACCAACAATCGCATGGAGCTGATGGCGGCGATCATGGCACTCGAGGCTCTGACCCGGCCCTGCCGCGTGCGCCTCCACACCGACAGCCGCTACGTGCGCGACGGCATCACTATCTGGATCCACGACTGGAAGCGGCGGAACTGGCGCACCGCCGACAAGAAGCCGGTCAAGAACCTGGACCTCTGGCAGCGGCTCGCGGCAGCGCTCGAGCCGCATCGCGTGGAGTTCCTCTGGGTGCGCGGCCACGCCGGCCACCCGGAGAACGAGCGCGCCGACGCGCTCGCGCGCGCCGCGATCGCGGCGAACCGATGAGGTGACCGATGGTGCTTTCGGGTCTCGCAACCTTGGCGACCGCGCTGTTCGCCGGAGCCGCCCTTTACGTGACGCTGGTCGAACAGCCCGCGCGGATGACATGCCCCATGCCGATCGCGATCGCGGAGTGGCGGCCGAGCTACGCCCGCGCCACGATCACGCAGGCGGCGCTCGCCGTCGCCGGCACGCTCCTCGGGATCGCCGCAGGCATGGCGGGCGAAGGGATCGTCTGGATCGTCGCGGGCTTCTTGCTGAGCGCCGTGGTGCCCTTCACGCTCATCGTGATGTGGCCAACGAACAAGCGGCTGGAGGACGCGAGCCTCGACCTTTCGAGCACCGCGGCCCGAGGCCTGCTCGCCCGCTGGGGCCAGCTGCATGCCGTGCGGACGGCGATTAGCCTCGCGGCGCTGCTGCTGATGCTGTTCGCGAGATAGCGCGAGCTCAAGAAAAGAACCGCGCGCGCATGCGCTCGCAGTACCCGACTAAGTTCGGATGCTTCTTGATCGCCTGCTTGAGCGGCGATTCCAGGGGCGGCACCAGCACGCCGAGGATATAGGGCCAGACCGCTGCGTCGACGGTGGTGGGCTCGCCGCCCAGCAGAAACGGCTTGCCGCCAAGCTGTACGGCGATCGCGTCGAAGTCCTTGGCGCCCATGGCATAGATCTCGTCGCGGCTGTGCCGGCCGAGGCCGTGGGCGCGCAGCATACGCCGCACCTTCTGGCGGATCGGCGGTCCCATCACGCTCTTGACCAGACTTGGCGTGCCCGCGAAAAGCGTATCGCGGAACCGCGGCCAGTTCCCCTCCTCGATCCAGCGGCTGTAGACCAGGACCCAGTAGGTGCGCTCCTCCGCCATGCGCGCGAAGGCGTGGCCGATCGCGCGCTCGGCGGGCCTCAGCCCCTTGTCGAAGTCGATGTTGTATTTCCGCTCGAGGTGCCAGCGGATGATCTCGGAATCGCCGATCGCCTGTCCGTCGTCCACGATCGCTGGCAGCTTTCCCTTTGGACCCCTGCCGGGATTGCCGACGAATTCGCACTCATAGGCGAGGCCCGCCATCTTGAGCAGGACCTCGACCTTGATGCAGAACGGGCTCGGGTTCGGCAGCCCGAGCATCCGCGGGAATTGAACGAGCTTGATCATCAGCGATCGTCCTCCGCTTGTCGCTCGCATCTTCTTGCTCACAAAGAAAAGGGCGGGGCTCCGCCCCGCCCTCGCTCCGAGAATAGCGCGGCTCAGAGCGCCTTCAGAATCGCTTCCGCGCTCGAGACCTCGAACGCGCCGGGATTCTCGACATTGAGTGTCTTGACCATGCCGTCCTGGGCGACGAGCGCGTAGCGGCGCGAGCGCTTTCCCATGCCGTAGCCGGTGCCGTCCATCTCGAGGCCGACCGCGCGAGTGAAATCGCCATTGCCGTCCGCGAGCATCAACACCTTGTCGTCGACCTTCTGGTCCTTGCCCCAGGCGTTCATCACGAAGGCGTCGTTCACGGAGAGGCAGGCGATGGTGTCCACGCCCTTGGCCCTGAGTTCGGCCGCCTTCGTCACGAAGCCCGGCAGGTGCTTCGCCGAGCAGGTCGGCGTGAAGGCGCCCGGCAGTGCGAAGAGCACGACCTTCTTGCCCTTGAAGAGCTCGTCGGTGGTGATGTCCTTGATGCCTTCGGCCGTCATGTGCTTGAGCTTCACCGACGGGATCCTGTCGCCAACCTTGATCATTGCCTTTCCCCTTCTTTTGCGATCGTGAGTGGAGTCTCGACTGAGGATGCGGGTCGAGTGCGCCGCATGGGCCCAAACATAGTCGCTAGCATCCAGGAAATCACCCCCCGCTCGGTGGACTTTGCGGAGCAACGCCCGCGGCGCTCGCGGGCGCCCGCGCCCGCGCGAGCGCCTCCAGCACCTCGCCGGGCGTCAGCAGCTCCGAGAGCGCGATGCCCTGCGGCGCGCTCGGCCCATAGACCGCGTTGAAGGGAATGCCGTAGCGGCCATAGCTCTTGAGATAGGCCGCGATGATGGGATCGGGCCGCGTCCAGTCTGCGGCCATCGCGACGGTGCCGGGCGCGGCGAGACTACCGCGCACCGAGGCTTGGTCGAGCACCAAGCGCTTGTTCGCCTGGCAGGTCAGGCACCAGCGCGCGGTCACATCGACGAACACCACCTTGCCTTCGGCGACGAGTTCCGCGATCCGGCCGCGATCGAAGGGCTGCCAGAGGGCGTCTTCGGGCGCGGCTGCTTCCGGCGCCGCGGGCTCCACGGCGGCAGCGACCAGCGCCACCACAACGGCGAGGCCCGCACCGAGGGCGCGTAACCGCGAGGCCTCGAGCGCGCCCAGAGAGACCAGCAAGGCGGCGAGCGCGGCGCCGACGCTGAGCGCCACCCGCTCTCCGGCCTCGGCGCTCAGGACGAAAACCAGCCACGCGGCTGTGCCGATGAGCGCCGCGCCCAGGATGCGGCGCAGCACGATCATCCAGCGCCCCGGCCGCGGCAGCCAGCGCGCCACGCCCGGCACCAGCGCCACCGCGAGGTAAGGCAACGCGAGCCCGAGCCCGAGCGTCGCGAAGATCGCGAGGATGTCGAGATTCGTCCCCGCGAAGGCGAAGCCGATGGCGGTGCCGAGGAACGGCGCCGAGCACGGTGTCGCGAGTACCGTCGCGAAGGCGCCCGCGCAGATGTTGCCGATGAGCGAGCCGCCAGAGGCGCCCGCCGGCGCGCGGTCGGCGATGACGCGCGGCAGCGGCACCTCGAACCAGCCCCAGAGATTGGCGGCGAACAGCGTGGTGAGCGCCGCCATGCCCGCGAGGAAGATCGGCTGCTGGAACTGGAGGCCCCAGCCCACAGACACGCCGGCGCCGCGCAATCCGATCATCACGCCCGCGAGCAGCAGGAACGACAGCAGGATGCCCGCGCACGTCGAGAGGAAACCGCGCCGCAGCGCGCCGGAGCCGCCGGCGGCGTGACCCACGGCGCCCAGCAGCTTCAAGGACAGCACCGGCAGCACGCAAGGCATCAGGTTGAGAATGAGGCCGCCGAGGAGCGCAGTGAGCACCATCGCCAGGAGCGACGCGGGCTCCGGCGGCGGCGCGGCAGCGATTGGGATCGTCGCGGCCTCCATGCTGCGGCTGCCATCGACGATGGTGACTACCAGGTTTCGCTGCGGCAGCTCCGCGAGGTCCGCGGGATTGCCGAAGGCGCGCAGCTTCAGCAGCGGGTGCGCGGGATCGTCCAGCACCATGACCGGCGCGCCGAATCCGATGCCGTCGGGTCCTTCCACGAAGGCGTCAGGATGCCCGAGCGGCGGGTCCGCTGCGAGCGCCAGGGTCAGCACGGGCTTGGCGCCGGTCTCCAGGTTCGCGCCCTCAAGGCGGAGCCCCGCCGCCGTGCCGTCGCCCGGCACCTTCGCGCGATAGCGCGCGATAAGCGCTCCGAAGCCCGTGGCGCCATCGGGCGCCGGCCCCGCCGGCAGATCGAGGGCGAGCGTCGTCTCGTAGGGGATGCAGACGATCTCGCAGGTGAGGTATTGCAGCGCGGCGCGCAGCCTGAGCGGCTCGCCGGGCCTGGCGAGCCGCGCCGAGATCGGCAGTACCACCGCGTCCTCATAGCCCATGGTTTCGAGGCCCAAGACCGGGAATCGCTTCGGCGCCGGCCAAGCGATCGCCGCGCCCGCGAGGTTCTGCGCGCCCGCCCAATCGAGGTGCGGCGGATAGCCAGCGTCGCCCGGCGATCGCCAATAGATCTTCCAATGCGGCGCCAGCTCGAATTGCAGGCCGAGCCAGACCTGCTCGTCGGTCCCCACGCTGGGGCTGGCGGCGATCAGGCGCACCCGGCCCTGCTCTGTGGTGAACCAGGGCGAGGCCGCTTCCTGCGCGCAGGGGGCACGCGGCGCGATCAGGACCGCCACCGCGAGCGCGAGCGCGCACAGCACCCGAGTCATAGCTGAGGGCGGTCCGTGCGGTCGGAGCGGCGATCGGCGGGGCATTAGGGGTTCCTTGCCCGCTTATATAGTGGATTACCCGGAGGCGGTAGCTCACAACCCCGGGAGGCATACCGCTTGCAAGGCGGCATTTCTGGGCCTATCTCAAACGTCAGTGCCACCAAGGAGATCGCCTCGTGGCGGACCCTAAGACACCGCGGCCGTCTCAGCCGCCAGACCCGGAAGACCCACCGCGCGCGGCTGGATCGCCGCGGGCGCGGGCGCCAAAGGTCGGCCCGGCTGCCACGGCGAGCCTCGGCCGGAACCCGACCTCGCTCACGGGCCAGTTGCTGATCGCCATGCCGCAGATGCAGGACCCGCGTTTCGCGCGCACGGTGATCTACCTCTGCGCCCA
>DATFRA010000266.1:0-14904 GCA_035263705.1 Allostellaceae bacterium | reverse complement strand
GGCTTGAGCTTGATCTCGATCCGCTCCGCTTCGCCCGCGAGCGCGCGGCTCACGAGAATGTGGTTCTCGACATGCGCGGGCAGCACCTTGAAGACACCCACCGCGCCCTTGAGCCGCGGATAGATATTCGGGTCGATCAGCTTCTCCTTGCGCGCCACCCGCTCGACCACCTCGGCCTCGGTCAGACCGTCGACGGATTGCTTCTTCACGATCTGCCAATCGGTCTCGCCCGCCCAACCGGCGGCGGCCAGCGCCTTCGGATCCTCGTCGGTGCAGCCGAGCTTGAAGACGTGCTTGCTGAGGCCGACATCGGACGCCCATTTGCCGAGCTTGCTGCTGCGCGCCACGTAGATCGTCGTCATGCGCGAGCCCCCTCAGGCCGCGAGCCACTGCCGCAGCGCGCCGGTGACGGTGACGGGCTTCTCCAATGTCGAGAGGTGCCCGCAGTCCTCAACGACCACGAGCTTGGCACCGGGCACCAGGCCCGCGATCTCCTCGTGGAGCGCGAGCGGGGTCAGCGCGTCTTGTCGGCCACACAGCACCAAGGTCGGGCAAGCGATGCGGCGCAAATCCTCGCGGCCGTCGGGCCGGCCCATGATCGCCTTCTGCTGCCGGAGGAACGCCTCCTTTCCGACCCGCTCGGCCATGCCCATCACGGCATCCGTGAGCGGTTCGTCCTCATGCCGCGCCGCGTGGATCATGAGGGGCAGCAGCCTCGGCGTGACACCCTTGAACTCGCCCTTTTCCGAGAGCTCGATGAGACCCCGCCGGCGTGACGTCTGCTCGGGCGTGTCCGCGCGCGCGGAGGTGTCGAGGAGCGCCAGCTTGATCACGCGCTCCGGCGCTTGGCGCATGACCTCCTGGGCGACATAGCCGCCCATGGAGAGGCCCGCGAGGGCGAAGCTCGGCGGTGCGGCGGCAAGCGCCCTCCGGGTCATGCCGCCCAGCGAATCGTCGCGCGTGAGATCGATGATGATGGGCTCGATCAAGGGACCAAGCCCCGCGACCTGCGGGCGCCAGAGCGCGGCGTCGCAGAGCAGCCCCGGCAGCAGGACCAGCGGGATTTTCTGTGTCATGGCTTGATCTTGGCGCCAAATCCGGCCTGGGCTCAAGCCCGCGCGAAAGATGCCTCGGGCCGGCGTGCCCCGTGCGGCGCGCATGGGCGTGCGTCATTATTTTGTCCCGAAAGTAATTGACAATTAAGGACATCGGGCCAAATAAGAGCCGTCCCAAACAGGATAACAATGTATGGAAAGTAGTATCTCTCGATGAGTTTTGCCGACCTCGGGCTTTCGCCCGAAGTTCTTCAAGCCGTGCGCGACGCCGGCTACGAGACCCCCACCCCAATCCAAGAACAAGCCATCCCCTACGTGCTCATGGGCCGCGACGTTCTGGGCTGCGCCCAGACCGGCACCGGCAAGACCGCCGGCTTCACGCTCCCCATGCTCGACATCCTGGCCGCCGGCCGTGCGCGGGCGCGCATGCCCCGCTCGCTCATTCTGGAGCCGACCCGCGAGCTCGCGGCGCAAGTCGCCCAGTCCTTCGAGACCTACGGGAAGCATCACAAGCTGACGATGGCGCTGCTGATCGGCGGCGAGAGCTTCGGCGATCAGGAGAAGAAGCTCGACCGCGGCGTCGACGTGCTGATCGCGACGCCGGGCCGCCTCCTCGACCTGATCGACCGCGGCAAGATCCTGCTCTCGGACACCAAGCTCCTGGTGATCGACGAGGCCGACCGCATGCTCGACATGGGCTTCATCCCCGACGTCGAGCGCATCGTGAGCTTCATCCCGAAGATCCGGCAGACGTTGTTCTTCTCGGCGACCATGCCGCCGGAGATCCGGCGCCTCGCCGACGCCTTCCTGATGAACCCGAAAGAAATCTCCGTCGCGCCGCCGGCCTCGCCGGCCGAGACCGTGACGCAGGCGCTGCTGGTGGTCGACACCATGGACAAGCGCGAGACGCTGCGGCGCTTGCTGCGCCACGAGGACGTGAAGAACGCGCTGATCTTCTGCAACCGCAAGCGCGACGTGGACATACTCTATCGCTCGCTCGCGAAGCACGGCTTCGACGTGGCGGCGCTCCACGGTGACATGCCGCAGCCGAAGCGTACGGAGACGCTTGAGCGCTTCAAAAACGACGAGGTCCGCCTCCTGGTCTGCAGCGACGTGGCCGCACGCGGCCTCGACATCCAGGGCCTGTCCCACGTGTTCAATTTCGACGTGCCGCACCATGCCGAGGACTACGTGCATCGCATCGGCCGCACCGGCCGCGCGGGGCGCGACGGCCGTGCCTATACCATCGCGGCGTCCGAGGACGGCAAGGCCGTCGCCGCCATCGAAGCGTTGATCCGCAAGCCGATCCCGCGGACGCAGCTCGACGATGTGCCGGCGGTGGAGCTCAGCCTGGAGGGTGGCGACCATCGCCGCCGCGGTGGACGCGACCGCAACGGCCGCGGACGCGGCGAGGGTCGCAGGCGTCGCGAGGCTCAGGCGCCGCGAGAGCCGCGCCGCGACGATCGGCCGAAGGCGCCGGCACCGCGTCAGCCCGAGCCGGAAGGACCGAGGTTCGCGCCCGCGCGGCCAGTCCGGCCCGAGGACGCGCTCGAGGCCGAAATCGCTGGCGCGCCGATTGCGCTCGCGGCGCATCGGGAAGGCGCACGGCCGCGACGGGACGGCCAAAACGAGTCACGGGTGATCGGCTTCGGCAACGATCTCCCGGCCTTCCTTCGCAGGCCTGTGCGGGTCGCGGGTGCCTGAGTAGAATGGTGCGGTCGGCGCCCGCGGGCGCCCCGCGATCCCCGAGGGAACCCGGCCCATGAAAACAATCTTTGTCATGGTGAAGTGCGAGCTCGGCCAGTCCTACAAGGTCGCCGACGAGGCGGTGCAGCGGCTGGAAGAGGTCTCCGAGGTGCATTCCACCTCCGGCCAGTACGACCTCCTGATGAAATGCTACTTGCCCGACGACGCGGACATCGGTCATTTCGTGGTCGAGCGGCTGCAGAAACTGCCCGGCATCAAGGACACCTTCACAATGACGGCCTACAAGGCCTTCAGCGAAGATAAGTCGATGTAGCCGGGGCCGCGCGGCCTCAAACCGTCGCCTCGCCCTTCAGGACCAGCACGCAGGCGCCACTCACGGTCGAACGGATGCCATCCGAGGCTCGCCGGGCGGTGACGCGCAGCGCACTCGGCCGCCCCATCTCCACGCCCTGCACGATGTCGTAAGTGGCGCGGTCGTCGCGCGAGAGCGAGAGCAGCAGGGGGCCTAGCGCCGCGTTGGCGCTGCCGGTCGCGGGGTCCTCGATGGTGCCGGAAAGCGGCGCGAACATGCGGGCGCGGATGCGCGCGCCGTCGTGGGCATAAAGGTGTAAGGCGAGCCGCCCTTTGAGCGCGGGGATCGCGGTTTCGGTGCTGCGAAACTTGGCGAGATCGGGCGCCGCCTGCGTGAGCGCCGCGCCGGTCACCTCCGCGATGATGAAAGGCATGCCCACCGAGGCCATTACCGGCTTGTGCGCCCGCACCAGCACGTCCGCCGCGTCAATGCCGGCACAGGCGGCCACCGCATCCGCCGGCAACTCCAGCCCGAACGAGAGCGGCTGCGGTGCCGCGATCGTGGCGCCGGTGGGCGCGCCCGCGCGGTCGCGCTCCACCTTGATCTCGACCAGGCCCGCGATCTCCTCGAAGCGCAGCACGCCGTCCTTGTCGCGGCCCTCGCGCGCCAGGACATAACCCGTGCCGACATTGGGATGGCCGGCGAAAGGCATTTCCGAAGTCCGGTTGAAAATGCGCACGCGCGCGGTGTTCGCGGGATCCTCGGGCGGCAGGACGAAGGTGGTCTCGCTCAGGTTGAACTCGGCGGCGAGCGACTGCATGTCGGCGTCGGACATCCCGCGGGCATCCGGAAATACCGCGAGCGGGTTGCCGCCGAAGCGGCGGTCGGTGAAGACGTCGACGGTCACGAAGGAGAAAGCGGTCATCCGGGCCTCCGTTCGATGGGGCCGGACTCTTGACATAAATTAGGCAATTGGCAAAGTGCCGAAATGTATCCTTCCAATCTGTTCCGCGCGCTCGCCAGCGAGCGCCGGCTACTGATCCTGCACTGGCTCAAGGACCCGCGGGCGCATTTCCGGCCGCAGGTGGACGGCGACCTCGTGAAGGACGGCGTCTGTGGCGTGTTCATCGCTGAGAAGCTCGGCGTCAGCCAGCCCACCCTCAGCGAGCACATGAAGGTGCTGGTGCAGGCGGGTCTGGTCATCCCGACGCGGATCAAGCAATGGACCTTCTACCGCCGCAACGAGGCGCGCGTACGCGAAGCGAAGAAAGCGATGCAGGCGAGCCTCTGAGACATTGACTCCGCGCGGGTTCGCCCGTAGGGTCCCGCCGCCATGACGCGCGACACGCGACTCTCGTTCTGCATGACCATCGGCAGCTCCGAAGGGCCGGGAGGTTTGCGCGCGCGTTGACGTAGTCTCGGAGAGCGCAGCCCACCAGGCCCCGCCGGCACCGCCCGCGGGGCTTTTCGTTTGCGCGAAGGGAGATCGGACCATGGCGGCGATTGCCGTTGAGCACCTCAGCAAGACATTCCGCAGCCGGCAGCGCGTCGCTGGCGCGCGCGGGCGGCTACGCGATCTTCTGACGCGGCAGGTGCCGCGCGACGTCCCCGCCGTCAGCGATCTCTCTTTCGAGATCGCAGCAGGCGAGCGCGTGGCCTTCATCGGCCCCAACGGCGCCGGCAAATCCACTACGCTGAAGATTCTGACGGGCATCCTCGATCCGACCTCAGGCCATGCGGAGGTGGCAGGGCTTGTGCCCTGGCGGCAACGGCGCCAGCTCGCCGGGCATATCGGCATCGTCTTCGGGCAGCGGTCGCAGCTCTGGTACCACCTGCCGGTGCGCGCAAGCCTCGACCTCATCGCCGCTATCTATTCGATCGATCGCGCCACGTACGTGAGCCGTCTCGCGGGGCTGGTCGAGCGCCTGGAGATCGCCGACTTGCTCGATCGGGCGGTGTCGCAGCTCTCGCTGGGCCAGCGCATCCGCGCGGAGATCGTGGCGGCGCTGCTACACGCGCCGAAGATCCTGCTGCTGGACGAGCCCACCATCGGCCTCGACGTCACCGCGAAGGCGGCGCTCCGCGACCATCTGAACGCGCTCTCTCGAGAGGAGCGCACCACGGTGCTGCTGACCTCGCACGACACCGGCGACATCGAGCGCATCTGCGAGCGGGTGATCCTGATCGATCACGGCCGGCTGCTGCTCGATTTGCCCTTGGAGCGCCTACGCCGCGACTTTCTCAAGTTGCGCACGATCGTGCTGGCGACGGACGAGGAGCATCCTCGCCTCGAGCTTCGCGGCGTCGCCACGGTCGTGTCCGAGCCCTATCGCCTCAGCCTCGCCGTCGACGTCGCCGTGACGCCGATCGAGCGCGTGGTCGAGACCGCGCTGGCGCAGCTTTCGCTGCGCGACATCGTGATCGAGAATCCGCCGCTCGAGGCGGTGATCGCCGCGATCTATCGCGGCGAGACCGGTCCGCGCGTGCCGCCATGACGCCGGGCATCCTTCACCCTCTGCTCGCCTACGCCCGGCTCGGCTGGAAGCGGACCGCGGGGAACCCGCTCGGCCTCGTCGGCAGCGTGCTGCTCTATTGGCTAATCCTCGCGATCTTCTGGGGGCTCTGGGGCGCCACCCCGCTGCACGAGCTCGGCGCCGCCGGGCTCACGGAGGAGCGGCTGCTCGCTTACCTCGCGGTGACGGAGTGGATCGCCTTCGCGGTCGGCTTGCCCTACCGCGAGGTCGAGGCCGAGATCCAAGACGGCACCATCGACATGCGCCTGGCGCACCCTATCGCCTTCGGGTTGACGACGCTGGCGGTCTGGATTGGCGAGGTCGGCTGCCGCTACGTGGTGCTGGGGATCGCCGGGCTCGCGGCGCTCGCCTATGCGGCGGGAGCAATCGCCCCCTCTCTTCCAGGGGCCGCCGTTCTGCTCCTCTCCGCGGCCCTGGCGATGCTGCTGGTGTTGCTGTGGCATTTGCAGATCGGCTTCGCTGCGGCCTGGCTCGGTATCTCGGCGCCGACATTCTGGATCTGGCAGAAGTGCCTGTTCGTGTTCGGCGGCCTGATCATGCCGCTCACGATCTATCCCGCGAGCCTCGGCGCGATCGCGCGGGCGAGCCCGTTCGCGGCCATGCTATTCGCACCGGCCTCGCTGATGCTCGACGGCGGGGCTGACGGCGCAGCTTCGACGATCACCCTGCAGGTCACGTGGCTCGCAATCTCCGTCCTTGCCGCCGTGGCCGTCGAGCGCGCCGCGCTCCGCCGCTTCCTCGAGCGCGGAACCTAGCTCATGCGCTACGTCGGCAGCTTGCTCAGGCTCACGCTCCAGTCCCTCCGCGCCCGTCCAGCGGCCGCGCTTAGCGCGGCCTTCTTCATGTTCGCGAACAACCTGGTGTTCTTCGTGACCTGGGCGATCTATTTCGCGAATTTCTCGGCGCTCAAGGGCTGGCGCATCGAGGACGTGGCGCTGCTCGCCGGCATCGTCGTCTGGGCCTATGGCGTTGCCGTGTTCTTCGCGGGCGGCGTGCGCACCCTCGCGCGCACCATTGTCGACGGCGGTCTCGACGCGCATCTGGGGCGGCCGCGCCATCCGCTGCCGAGCCTCCTGCTCGGAAGGCCGATCGCGTCGGGGCTCGGCGACATGGCGAGCGCTCTGCCCTTCTGGCTGTGGCTGGGTCAGCGCAGTGTGGCGGACCTGCCCCTGCTGCTCCTGGTCGCGACCGCCGCGGCAGTCATTCTGGGATCGGCGATCGCGATCATGCAGTGTCTGGTCTTCTGGTGGCCCCGCGCGGTTGGGTTCTGCGAGCACCTCTACGAGATGTTCGTGATGGTGACTTACTATCCCCAGCACGCCTACGGCTTCGGCGCCCGCGTTCTCTTGCTGACGGTGTTTCCGGCGGCACTGATCGGATTCTTGCCGGCCGAGGCCATACGTAGGCACAGCGCCCTCCTCGTTGCCGCGGTCATGGCCGCCGCGGCGATCTACGCCGGGCTCGCGCTTGCCGTGTTCAATCTCGGCCTGCGCCGCTACGCCTCGGGCAACCGGTTCGTCGACCTGCGCTAAGGGACCCCCGCTTGTCCCCGCCCGCGGTCCGGCTTAAATTAGTTTAGGACTAAAATATCTCGGGAGCCGAGGGTGCGTGGCACCGAGGCGCGAGCACTCGATGGAATGCATGCGGCCGTAACGGGTGCGGGCAGCGGCATCGGCGCCGCTTCCGCGCTCGCGCTCGCACGGGCGGGCGCCAGGGTTATCCTGCTGGGCCGCCGGCGCGAGCGGCTGGAGAACCAGGCTCGCGTGATCGCGGAGGAACGGGGCACCGCCGCAGTGGCGGTGCTCGATGTCACCGACCCCGGAGCGATACCGGCCGCGTTCGAGGCCGCGGCCCGGCGTTTCGGGCCGATCGACATCCTCATTAACAACGCGGGCGACGCCGAGAGCGCGTCCTTCGGCAGGACCTCGCTCGAGCTCTTCGAGCGCATGCTGCGCGTCAATCTGACGGGCGCTTTTCTCTGCACCCAGGCGGTGCTGCCGGCCATGGTACGCGCCAAGCAAGGCCGCATCGTCAACATCGCCTCGACCGCGGGGGTCAAGGGTTATCCCTACGTCAGCGCCTATTGCGCGGCGAAGCATGGGCTCGTCGGCCTCACGCGCTCGCTCGCGCTCGAAACGGCGAAGACCGGCGTCACCGTGAACGCGGTGTGCCCTGGGTACACGGATACCGAGCTGGTGGATCAGGCGGTCGCGCGGATCTCCGCCAAGACCGGACGCAGCCTCGAGGCCGCGCGGGCCGAGCTCGCGGCAAACAATCCCATGGCGCGGCTGGCGACGCCCGAAGAGGTGGCCGCGACCGTGCTTTATCTCTGCCTGCCGAGCTCGTCCGCGATCACGGGACAGGCGATCGTGGTGGCAGGCGGGGAGGTGATGCCGTGAACGACGCCGCTCCCCTGCCCGACCGCGAGAGCGCGCTCGCGACCGACACCAAGCTCGAGCTCAAGGTCTGGCTCAGGCTCCTCACCTGCACCACGCTGATCGAGCGCGAGGTGCGCCAGAGCCTCCGCGAGCACTTCGACACCACCATCGCGCGCTTCGATCTGCTCTCGCAGCTCGATCGGGCGCCCCAAGGCCTCACCATGGGCGAGCTCTCCTCGCGCCTCATGGTGACTAACGGCAATGTCACGGGGCTGACTGACGCGCTCGTCCGCGAAGGCCTGGTGAGCCGCGCGCCGGAGCCCGATGACCGCCGCAGTCTCCGCATCCGCCTCACGGGCGCCGGCACGCAGTTCTTCGACACCATGACGCCCGTGCACGAGCGGTGGATCGACCGCCTCATGACGGGGCTCACCCGCGCCGAGATGGCGCATCTCTTGGAGCTGCTCGGTAGGCTCAAGCAATCGCTCGCCGCAGCGGGAGCGCAGAAATGAACGGCCACGACATCAAGACCGCGCATGTCCGCTGGAGTGTCGAGGGCAAGGTCGGCACCATCACCATCGACCGGCCCGAGCGCAAGAACCCCCTCACCTTCGAGAGCTATGCCGAGCTGCGCGATCTCTTCCGTGCGTTGACACGAGCGGACGACGTGAAGGCCGTGGTGCTCACCGGCACAGCCGGGAATTTCTCCTCCGGCGGCGACGTGCACGACATCATCGGCCCGCTCACCAAGAGGGACATGAGCGGGCTCCTCACGTTCACGCGTATGACCGGCGACGTCGTGAAGGCAATGCGGCTCTGCCCGCAACCGGTCGTCGCCGCGATCGACGGGGTCTGCGCGGGCGCGGGCGCGATCCTCGCGATGGCCTCCGACCTGCGCTTCGGCACGGCGCGCAGCAAGGTCGCGTTCCTGTTCGTGCGCGTGGGGCTCGCGGGTTGCGACATGGGTGCCTGCGCGATCCTGCCGAGGATCGTGGGTCAGGGCCGCGCGGCGGAACTGCTCTACACCGGCCGCTCCATCGGCGGCGAGGAGGCGGAACGCTGGGGCTTCTTCAATCGCCTCTGCGAGCCCGAGGCCGTGCTGCGCGCCGCTACCGAGATGGCGCATAGCCTGGCGAGCGGCCCCAGCTTCGCCCATGCGCTCACCAAGCGGATGATGCACGAGGAGTGGGACATGGGCGTCGAGCAGGCGATCGAGGTCGAGGCCCAGGCTCAGGCAATCGCAATGCAGACGCGAGATTTCCGCCGCGCCTACGAAGCGTTCATCGAGAAGCGCAAGCCGGTGTTCGAGGGGAACTGATGGCCGACCGCAGCTTCCTCGCCTGGCCTTTCTTCGAGCCGCGGCATCGCGACCTCGCCGCGGGCCTCGAAGAGTGGGCGCGGAAGGTGGTGAGCCCCCACGTCGAGGAGGACGAGCGCGACATCGACGGCACGTGCCGCCTGCTCGTGCGGCTCCTCGGCGAATCCGGCTGGCTCAAGCAGTGCGTCACAGCTCCTTACGGCGGCTCCGCCGATCGCCTCGACGTGCGCACGCTCTGCCTTGCGCGCGACATCCTTGCGCGTCATTCGGGCCTCGCCGATTTCGCCTTCGCCATGCAGGGGCTCGGCAGCGGGCCGATCACGCTGTTCGGCACGCCGGAGCTTAGAGCGGCCTATCTGCCGAAGGTCGCCGAAGGCCGGCGGATCGGCGCTTTCGCGCTCTCGGAGCCGGAAGGCGGCTCGGACGTGGCGGGGCTCCGCATGACCGCACGCCGCGACGGCAATCATTTCGTCCTCGATGGCCGCAAGGCTTGGATTTCGAACGCGGGGATCGCCGACCACTACGTGGTGTTCGCGCGTACCGGCGAGGCGCCGGGCGCCAAGGGCCTCTCGGCCTTCGTCGTGGACGCGAACAACAAGGGCCTCCGCGTCACCGAGCGCATCGAGGTGATCGCACCGCATCCGCTGGGCACCCTCGCCTTCGAGAACTGCCGCGTGCCCGCCTCGCACCTCATCGGCAGGCCCGGAGATGGCTTCAAGATCGCGCTCTCGACCCTCGACGTCTTCCGCTCGACCGTGGGCGCGGCCGCTCTCGGCTTCGCGCGCCGGGCGCTCGACGAGGCGGTTACGCGGGCGGGCTCGCGCGAGGCTTTCGGCCAGAAGCTGGGCGCATTCCAGGCGACGCAGATGCGGCTCGCAGACATGGCGACGGAGGTCGATGCCGCGGCGCTACTGATCTACCGCGCCGCCTGGACCCGGGATTGTGTCGCCGAGCGCGTGACGCGGGAGGCCGCCATGGCGAAGCTCTACGCGACCGAGGCGGCACAGCGCATCATCGACGGCGCGGTGCAGCTCTGGGGCGGGCTCGGCGTCACCCGCGGCGTTCCCGTCGAGCGCCTCTATCGGGAGATCCGGGCGCTCCGCATCTACGAGGGCACCAGCGAGATCCAGAAACTCGTGATCGCGAGCCAGGTGCTCGCACCGCCAGGAGCGAACGCATGAGGCTCCTCGAGCCCATTACCATCAACGGACTCACGCTGCCGAACCGCGTGTTGGTGCCGGCGATGGTGACGCGGCTCTCCGGAGAGGACGGCTTCGTCAACCAGGCCGTGCGCGACCGCTACGTCCGCTATGCGGAAGGCCATGTCGGCCTGATCGTGGTGGAGGCGACCGCGATCCACGAGAGCAAGTCGGGCCCCCTGCTCCGGCTTTCGCGGGACGAATTCATCTCCGGGCATCGCGACCTCGTGCGCCGCGTGCACGACACATCCGACTCAAAGATCCTTCCGCAGATCATCCATTTCATGAAAGTGGCGCGCTCGGGCTGGCGTCAGAAGATCGACAGCCTCAGCATCGAGGATATCGACGCGATCATCGAGCAATTCGGGACCGCCGCGGCCCGTGCGCGCGAGGCCGGTTACGACGGCGTCGAGCTCCATTCCGCGCACGCCTATACGCTCTCGTCTTTCCTGTCGCGGCACAATCCGCGGCGCGATCTCTACGACGGCCGCACGCTCGAGGGGCGGCTGCGGCTCTTAGGCCGCGTCATGGCGCGCGTGCGCGAGAAGGTCGGGGCGGATTTCCCGGTGGGCGTGCGCTTTCTAGCGGAGGAGGCCATTAAGGACGGCTATGCGCTACCGGATGCACAGCGGATCGCGCTTCGGATGGCGCAGCTCGGCGTCGATTACATCTCGCTCTCGATCGGTGGTAAATTCGAGGATGCCATCCACAAGCCGGGACAGCCGCTCTACCCCTACACCGGCTACTCCGGCGACCGCTGCATGCCTGGCGACTGGTATCCGTCGCTACCGCATGCCGGCCACGCCGCGGAGATCAAGCACTACATCAATGCCAAGGGCTACGCGACGCCCGTGGTTTCCGTCGGCAAGATCAGCGACCCCGACGAAGCCGAGCGTCTCTTGCAGGATGGCAGGGCCGACCTGATCGGCATGGCGCGCCAGCTCCTGTCGGATCCCGACTGGGTGCGCAAGGTCGAAGAGGGCCGGCCGGAAAAGATCATCCGCTGCATCTACTGCAACGTCTGCAAGCAGCTCGACGAGAATTTCCGTCTGGTCTCGTGTTTCCTCTGGCCCAAGGGTGCGATCCAAGCGCCGGCGGAGGATCGCGCTGGCGTCGGGCCTGCTTGGGGCGCGGATGATGCGCTCTCCGCCACCCTCGAAACGGGCCAGGTGCGGCTCTCCTGGCGGCCCGCGGTTGGCACCGGCATCGCCGGCTACGACGTCCACCGGGCCGAGGACAACGGCGAGGCCAGCGTGATCGAAGCCGTGAAAGGCGCCCGCTTCCTCGACCGCAACGTCCTCGGCGGCCTTCGCTACACCTATCACATCATGGCCTACGACAGTTCCGGCCGGCACAGTCCGCCCTCCAACAGCGTGACCGTCGAGATGCCGATGCCGGAGGCGGCCCCCACCCGCACCCCGCAAGCGACCCATGCCGATTGATCCTAGCGGCCCGCTCGACCCGAGCGGCCACCTCGACACTTTCGCCCGCGATCACCTGCCGCCGCGCGAGCTCTGGCCGGTAATGGAGTACGGCACCGTGCCCGAGCTCGACTATCCCCGGCGCCTCAATGCCGCCGTCGAGCTCCTGGACCGCATGGTGGAGAACGGCCATCGCGACCGTGCGTGCCTGCGCACCAACCAGGCCGCATGGACCTACGGTGATCTACTGGAGAAGGCGAACCGGATCGCCAACGTGCTTGTTCGCGACCTCGGCTTGGTGCCGGGGAATCGGGTGCTGCTTCGCGCCGCCAACACGCCAATGCTCGTCGCCAGCTGGTTCGCGGTGCTCAAGGCAGGCGGCATCGCGGTCGCCACGATGCCTTTGCTCAGAGTCCGAGAATTAAACCAGATTATGAGCAAAGCATATGCTAGATTCTCAATATGTGACAGCACATTAAGAACTGAGCTTGATAATACAGTAGAGCACCATAAAGGCCAAATTCGGACGATGTACTTCAACACCGATGCAGCGGACGGCCTCGAGGCGCGCATGCGGCTGCAACCCGCGAGCTTCGAGAATGTGGTGACGTCCCACGATGACGTCGCCCTGATCGCGTTCACCTCCGGGACCACCGGCGTCGCCAAGGGGACCATGCATTTCCACCGCGATGTCCTCGCGGTCTGCGACACCTTCCCGCCTTATGTGCTGAAGCCGCGCGTGGACGACATCTTCCTGGGCAGCCCGCCCCTCGCCTTTACCTTCGGCCTCGGCGGCCTGGTGCTGTTCCCGATGCGGGTCGGCGCCTCGACCTTCCTGCTGGAGAAGCCGAGCCCCGACGCCCTCCTGGAGACGGTCGCGCGTCATCGCGCGACAGTCTTGTTCACGGCTCCCACGGCCTACCGCACCATGGCCGACAAGGCAGGCCAGCACGATCTCAAGAGCTTGCGTGAGTGCGTCTCTGCTGGCGAGACGCTGCCGCCGCCGGTCTTCGAGGCCTTTCGGCGCGCGACCGGCATCCGCATCATCGACGGCATCGGCTCGACAGAGCTGCTGCACATCTTCATCTCGGCGGCGCGGGACGAGATTCGGCCCGGCGCCACTGGCAAGCCCGTACCGGGCTACCGCGCCGAGGTCGTGGACGACAATGGTGATCCGGTGCCACCCGATACCGTCGGGCGCCTCGCGGTCCGCGGGCCCACGGGCTGCCGCTATCTCGACAACCTCGAGCAGCAGCAGAAATACGTGAGGAATGGCTGGAACCTCACGGGCGACGCCTACCGGCGGGACCCCGACGGCTACTACTGGTACCAAGCGCGGACGGACGACATGATCATCAGCGCCGGCTACAACATCTCGGGGCCCGAGGTGGAGGCGGCGCTCCTCGATCACCCGAAGGTCCTGGAGTGCGCCGTGGTGGGCTCGCCCGATACGGGCCGCGGCGAGATCGTCAAGGCCTTCGTCGTGCTGCGGCCAGGCTCGGTTGCGAGCGACGCCCTCGTCGAGGACATCCAGAACTTCGCCAAGGCGGAGATCGCGCCCTATAAGTATCCGCGCTCGATCGAGTTCGTCCCGGACCTGCCGCGAACGGAAACCGGCAAGGTCCAGCGCTTCAAGCTCCGCGAGTTCGAGCGCGAGCGGGCGCGACAGAAGACGGGGCACTGACCTCGCCCGACGCCACCTCGTAGTGCCGGGCGAAGTCGTCGAATTCGGCGAGCACCGCCCTCGCCTCGGGCTCGACCACGGCGGTGTCGGGGTTGTCGCCCGCGAAAGCGCGGATCGCGTCCATGTTGTCCCAGAGGGTGAGCGCCAGGAACTCGGTGCGCCCGCCCGCGGTTCGCTTCAGGAGATAAGCGCCGCGATGCCCGGGAATGCAACGCAGCGCGGGAAACACCGTGTTGGTGGCGTGGCGCTGATAGGTGTCGGCGTTCCCGGCGGTCGCGACGCCGCGCCAGAGTCGAGCGATCATGTGAGGGCCTCCCGGATTTCGGCTTGAGCTTAGGATCGCTATGATGCGCCGGGGGGTATTGGCGAAAATTGCGAGCGTCGGCAGGAACACTTGAAAGATGGCGCGCGTGGATCCCCGGAACACCACGCAGTACTGGTGGGATCGGCATACCAGCGGCCTCAGCCTCATGCGCGCGGATTTCACCACGCACGAGTATCCGCCGCACACGCACCAAGCCTTCGTCGTGGCGGTCACCGAGCAGGGCGGCTCGATCATCAAGAGCCGCGGGCGTGTCGAAGAGGCCGATCGTGCCGCGCTCTTCGTCTTCAATCCGGACGAGCCGCACGCGGGCTGGATGGGCCGGAGCCGACTCTGGCGCTACCGCTCGCTCTACCTCGCGCAATCCGCAATCGACACGCTCGCGGCCGAGCTGGGAATCGAGAGCCTGCCCTATTTCACGGAGAACCTGTTCCGCGACGGCGATCTCATCGAGGGATTTCTCTCGCTCCATCGCGCGCTGGGGGCCGGTCGCGACGCCTTTCACGAGCGCGAGCTCCTGGTCGGAACCTTCGGCCTGCTGTTCCAGCGACACGGCAGCGGCGGCGGACACATCGTGGCGGCGCCACGGGACAAGGTGCTCTTGCACGCCGCGATCGATCAAATGCGCGCCCAATACGCCCGCGATCTCCGACTGCACGACCTTGCAGAGCCGCTGGGGGTGACGGCGTTCCAGCTCATCGGGCTCTTCCGCCGCACGACCGGGCTCACGCCTCATGCCTACCTGACGCAGGTCCGGCTCGGCGCGGCCTGCCGAGGCCTCCGGCGCGACCTTCCCATCGCCGATGTGGCTGCGGCATCGGGCTTCTATGACCAGAGCGCGCTCACGCGACACTTCAAGCGGTGCTACGGCATCACGCCCCGGCAATTCGCGCGCGCAGCCGCCGCCCGGCGTTCAATTTTCGCCAATACAGCGGTCGCGCGATCGCCGTAGACTCTGCGCGATGGCCCGTTACTTCTGTCACGATCAGCCGGA
>DATFRA010000265.1:0-2915 GCA_035263705.1 Allostellaceae bacterium | reverse complement strand
ACCATGACCTGGCCGCATTTGTTGGCTCGTATCCTATTGCTGGAGCAGATTTATCGCGCCCAGCTGATCCTCGCTGGTCACCCCTATCATCGGGATTGAGCGCCGCCTTCCGCCCGTCTGCCCCTTCCTCTATATAACGAGCCGATGGCCCCTCCCCCGCACCGCCCGCGCCCCGTCGTTCTCTGCATTCTCGATGGCTGGGGCTATCGCGCCCAGTGCGAGGACAATGCCATCTGCGAGGCGAAGACGCCCGCCTGGCACAGGTTCCTCGCGACTTCGCCTCACGCCTTTCTGCAGGCGAGCGAGACTTTCGTAGGCTTGCCGAAGGGTCAGATGGGCAACTCCGAGGTCGGCCACATGAACATCGGTGCCGGCCGCGTGGTTCTTCAGGATCTGCCGCGCATCGACCAGGCGATTGCTGACGGATCGCTCGGTCGCAGTCCGCAGCTCGCGACATTTGCCGCCGCGCTCAAGAGAAGCGGCGGTGCCGCGCATCTCATGGGTCTGATGTCTCCCGGCGGCGTCCATTCGCATCAGAGTCACATCATGGCGCTCGCCGAGCATCTCTCGAAGGCTGGGCTCATGGTGCGCGTCCACGCCTTCCTCGACGGCCGCGACACACCACCGAGCGCGGCTCGGTCCTACGTCGCGGATTTCGTCGCCGAGACCGATAGGCTCGCAAACACCGAGATCGCCACCATCATCGGCCGCTATTTCGCGATGGATCGCGATAAGCGCTGGGACCGGGTAGATAAGGCCTATCGCTGCATCGTCGATGCCGAGGCGCGTGCAGGCGACAACGCCGATGCCGCCGTCGCGGCCGCCTATGCCGCCGGCGAGAGTGACGAGTTCGTCCTGCCGACCCGGATCGGCGCCTATCGGGGCATGCGCGACGGCGACGGTGTGCTGATGGCGAATTTCCGGGCCGACCGCGTGCGCGAGATCCTTGGTGCCCTGCTCGATCCCGCCTTCACGGGCTTCAGCCGGCCGCGCGTGGTCAAGTTCGCGGCGGCGCTCGGCATGGCGGAGTATTCCGACGAGCTCAACCGCTTCATGTCCGCGCTGTTTCCTCCCGAGGACCTCGAGGACACTTTCGGCGAGTTGGTATCGAGGGCGGGTTTGACCCAGCTCCGGATCGCCGAGACCGAGAAATACGCCCACGTCACCTTCTTCCTCAACGGCGGGCGCGAGCGGGAGTTCCCGGGCGAAAGCCGCATTCTCGTCCCCTCGCCCAAGGTCGCGACGTACGACCTGAAGCCAGAGATGTCGGCGTACGAGGTGACGGACAGGCTCGTGGAGGCGATCGACGCCGCGCGCTTCGACGTGATCGTCGTCAACTTCGCCAATACGGACATGGTCGGCCACACCGGCGACCTCGGCGCCGCGATCAAGGCGGTGGAGGCGGTGGACCATTGCCTTGGCCGGCTCGCCGACGCCGTCAGCCGCGCCGGCGGTACGCTGCTGATCACTGCCGACCACGGAAACGCCGAAACCATGCGCGATCCCGTGACCCATGAGCGCCACACGGCCCACACGCTCAACCCCGTACCGGTGATGCTCGTCAATCCGCCGGTGGGAGTCACGGGCATCACCGACGGACGGCTCGCGGACATCGCGCCCACGCTGCTGAGCCTGCTGGGACTGCCGCAGCCCGCGGCGATGTCGGGCAAAGTGCTGGTCCAGTTCGCGAGTAAGCGCCGTGCCTCTGCTTGAGGCGCGGACGCTCCCGGCTGCGGGCCTGGTGCTCGCCGGTACTTTGCTGGCGCTTGCCGCGGCGCGTGCCGACGAGACGCCACAGCAGAAACTTCGCGCCGTCGAGCAGCAGCTCGAGCAGGGACGCACACAGCAGGAGCAGCTGACGCGCCAGGCTCTAGGCCTCGCCACGGAGCTCGAGGCACTGCGCTCCGACGGTATTCGCGCGGCCGAGGCGGTGCAAACCCGCGAGTCGACCCTTTCGACCCTAGAGTCGCAGCTGCAATCGCTCCGCGCCGCCGAGGCCCAGAAGCAGGCCGAGATCGCCCGCGACCACGCCCATGAGGCAGAGCTGCTCGCGGCGTTGGCGCGGCTCGCGCTCAATCCGCCCGAGGTGCTGGCGCTCGGGCCGCTCGCGCCCGAGGATGCCGTGCGCACCGGCATCCTGCTCGGCAGTACCGTGCCGCGGCTTCAAGCGGAGGCCCAGTCGTTGAGCCTCCAGCTCAGCGATCTCCACCGGCTCCGTCAGGAGATCGAGCGCCGGAAGCTCGCGGCGGAGCAAGAGCGGCTCGCGCTGGACAAGGATCGCCAGCGCCTCGATGGGCTGGTCAGGCGCAAGACCGCGCTCCGCGATCAGGCCATCCAGGGCGCCGAGAACGCAAAGCAACGCCTGGATCAACTTTCGGCGCAGGCCGGCGACCTGCACGATCTCATCACCAAGCTCGATGCCGAGCGCAAGGTGGCGGGCGACAACGGAGGCCAGGCCCAGACCGCGGCCATCCCGCGGCCCGATGCCACCGTAAAGCCCCAGACGGTGACCGCGCCGCCGCCGGTCAAGCCCGGCGCCGTCAAGCCGGGTATCACACGACCTTTTGAAAAGGCGCGCGGGGCGATGATCTATCCCGCGAGCGGCACGCTCGCGCTCCGGTATGGCGAGATCGATGAATTCGGCGTCTCCAGCAAGGGTTTGACCTTGCTCACGCGGCCCGGCGCCGTGGTGGTGGCGCCCTATGACGGCCAGGTTGAGTTTGCCGGTCCCTTCAAAGGTTACGGCCAAATCTTGATCATTCAACACGGCGACGGATATCATTCCCTGCTGGCCGGCCTCGATCGGATCGACGAGGCAGCCGGCGATTGGCTAGTGGCGGGCGAGCCGGTGGGTATCATGGGTTCCGGTGAGCCGAAGCCCCGCCTTTACCTCGAACTGCGCCATAACGGCCAGC
>DATFRA010000264.1:0-2274 GCA_035263705.1 Allostellaceae bacterium | reverse complement strand
TGCCGGCGATCGCAGCGATCGACCAAGGGAAGCACCATCCGTTGCAATGAAACATCGGCAAGGTCCAGAGGTATACGGAGTGCCGCGGCATGCTCCAGGCGATGACGTTGCCGATCGCGTTCAAGTGCGCGCCGCGATGATGATAGGCCACCCCTTTGGGATCGCCCGTCGTCCCCGAGGTGTAATTGAGCGAGATGGTGTCCCATTCATCGGCGGGTGGCTGCCACGGGTAGTCAGGGTCGCCGCTGGCGATCAAATCTTCGTAGTCAATCTGACCGAGGCGCTCGCCGGGGCCCGAGTACTCGGGGTCGTCCACGTCGATGACCAGCACACCCGCTTGTGACTGGGTGAGCGCCTTGTCGATCACCGCGGAGAACTCGCGATCGGTGATCAGCACCTTTGCCTCGGCGTGATCGAGCATGAACGCCAAAGCGTTCGCATCGAGCCGGGTATTTAGGGCGTTGAGCACCGCTCCCGCCATCGGCACCCCGAAATGGCACTCGTACATCTCGGGCGTGTTGGTGAGCATCACCGAGACGGTATCCCCAGCCTGGATGCCACGGGCGGCGAGAGCCGAGGCAAGCCGACGGCAACGCGCGTACGTCTCTGCCCAGGTAAAGCGGCGGCGCCCGTGGATGACCGCGGTACGTCGCGGAAAGACGTACGCGCTCCAGGCGATAAAAGTCAGCGGCGTGAGCGGGCCGTAGTTGGCGGGATTCTTTTCCAGCCCAGTGTCCAATGCCTCTCCGCGGGCCACAATGGGTCAATGCATCCCGCCGCTGGCGATGAATTGTCAAGCGAGCTGGGCGAGCTGGGTTACAAGTCGAGGGCTGGACTTTCGTGAGGATGCTATCTGATGGCGGACTGGAGCAGGAGACCACAGATGATTTCATCGGACCCGAATGGGGTAGTCACCGGCGAAGGTGTCGATCTCGCGTCCGCGGGGCTGGAGGAAGCAGCGGCGAAGGCCGCTGCGCTGTTTGTCTCGATCTATCGAGGGCTTGAGGAGCGGCGGGTCGCACCAGCTACGAGTCGCGCTGCGCTGCGCGAGAGGGTCGCCGGGACATTGGTGGAGGACGGCGTGGGGTTGCTCCGCGCGCTCGAGGAATTCGAGCAATGGATTTTGCCAGGCTCGATGGGGACGCCCCATCCGCTCTACCTCGGTCTGGTGAATTCCTCGCCGCTGCCGGGCGCGGCGTTGGCCGACCTGTTGATCTCCTCGCTGAACAACAATGGCGGCGCGTTCCACCAGTCGCCGGCGATGACCACCTGTGAGGAGGAGCTCGTCCGCGCTTTTGGACAACTCTTTGGGATGACCGGCGCGGCCGGCATGTTCCTGCCCGGCGGCACCTTCGCAACGCTGCAAGCGATCGTCCTGGCGCGGGTGCGGGCGACCGGAGGCGCGCCCCGTTCCGGACTTCGACTGTATACGTCCGAAGCGGCGCACTTCTCCGTTGCACGCACGGCGATGGTTGCCGGGATCGCGGCGGACGACGTGATCTCAATTCCCGTGACCGAGAGGGGCGCCCTCTACGTGACCGCGCTACATCAACATGTCCGGCGCGACCGGACGCAGGGCGCGATGCCCTTCGCCGTGGTGGCGACGGCGGGAACCACTGCGACGGGGGCGATCGATCCGCTCGCCGATATCGCCGCATTCTGTCGTGAGGAAAAGCTCTGGCTGCACGTGGACGCCTGCTACGGCGGCGCGGCGATGCTGCTCGACCCAATGCGGCCGCGCTTCAGCGGCATCGAGCAGGCTGACTCGATCGCGATCGATCCGCACAAGTGGTTCTTCATTCCCGTGACTGCCGCCCTTCTGTTGACAGTCCACCCCGATATTGCCCAGAAGGCGTTTGCGACCGCCGCCGGTTCCTACATCCCGAGCGATGGCGAAATCGACGCCTGGCAGTGGGGCATCCCGACCACGCGGCGATCCTCGGCCCTAGCAGTGTGGATGGCCTTGCGCGCGCACGGATGGCGGACCATCCGCTCGGCGGTGAAGAGCAACATCGAGCTCACGCGGCTGCTCGAGTCCCTCCTCGCCGAGCGCGGATTTCGCATCCTCGAAGGGGGCGAGCTGTCCATTGCCTGCGCTCGCTGGGAGACCGCGAATCGAACGGCGCAAGCGATCGACCAGCTTCAAGACACCATCACGCGCGACGTGGTCTCTTCTGGACAAGCCTGGTTCTCAACGACGCGTCACGCGGGCCGAACGTGGCTGCGCTTCAACATGGTCAACTTGTACACGCGCGAGCGCCACGTCCGGCGGCT
>DATFRA010000263.1:0-9740 GCA_035263705.1 Allostellaceae bacterium | reverse complement strand
TCTCGTCAGCGTATCCACCAGCTGATCGCGGGTCGGGATCTGCGAGGGCGGCTCCTTGCGCTCGCAGAGCATGACTACGACCGCGCCGGCACCGGCATTCAGCGGCTTGCTCACCTGGCCGGGCTGCAGGGTGGCGATCAGGTCCTTGAACCCCGGTTGCAAGCTGCCGACCTTGACGTCGCGCATCTCGCCCGAGGCCTGCGGCGCGCGTTCTTGTCCGATCCGCTTCATGTCGTCGCAACTCTTCGCGGTCTCGCTCACCTGCTGAGCCGCGATAAACGCCTTTTGCTTGTCGGAGTCGGCTTGGGAAGCGAACGGGAACATGATCCGCGCAAAAGTGACCAGCATATCGCCCGGGCCCGGCGTGCCGAAGGTCCGCCGATCCACCATTCCCACGATGTAATAGCCTCCGGCTGTGCGGATCGGCGCGGACAATTGGCCCGCCTGCATGGTCGGCACAGCCGCGGCGATGTCGCGCGGCAGCTCCGCGGCCGTGAGCCAGCTGAGATCGCCGCCGACGGCGGCGCTCGGGGATTGCGAGAACTGCTGCGCCACGGCGCTGAAGCTCGCGCCCTGGTGAATCTGGTCGATCAGGCGGTCCGCGAGTGCCTTGACGTCGGCCTCCTGGCTTGGGTTGTCGATCGCCAGGTAGATCTCGGCGATCCGGTACTGCGATTTACCGATCTCCTGCTTGATGCGGGCAAGCGTGTCCTTGACCTCCTCGTCTGAGATGCTGACGGTTGGGCCGATTTTCTGCTCCACCAGCTTGTTCCACATGAGCGAGGACCTGATCTGGTCCATCAGCGTGGAGCGGGGAATGCTGTGCGTCTCGAGCAGCTTCTCGAGCCCACCCTTGGCCATATTGTTCTGTTGCTCGATACGGTCGAGGCTCTTGTTGATCTCGTCCTCGTTCACCGTGATGTTCAGCTTCTTGGCCTCCTGCACCTCGAGCTTCTCGTCGATCAGCGTGCGCAGCACCTGGGGCGTCGCGCGCTGCCGCACCTGCTGATTGTCGGGCATCTGTGAGGACATCAGCACGAGCTGCACGCGAGCCTCGAGATCACCGAGCGAGATCATGTCGTCGTTGACGATGGCGGCGATGCGCGTCTCCTGTGCGGCGGCCGTGATCGCGCCGACCAGGACCAGAACGAGAGCTGCAGCGAAGTGTTTCATTGATCGTCCAACTCGAGCCAGTGTGCCATCGCTCCGGCGGTGCCCGACCGCCCCGCCACTTCCAGGCGGCCCGGACCGCGTGGCAACCGGGCTCGAAAAATACCACTTCCGAGAGCGCGAGCCTAGAACACTGGCGCGGGGATCGAGCTCCCGGTCGAGTAGGGCGTCAGGTCGACTTCACCGAGGTTCTTGAAGATCACCGAGAACAGCACGGTGGTGCCCGGGCGCACGTCGCGGTCGCGGGTGCCGACATGGGTGACCGCGGCGGAGAAGCTCAGGCATTCGTCCCGGTAGGTGGCGGCGACGCCCGAGTTGAGGGTGTTGGTCGAGCTGCCGATGTCGCGGGTGCCGAACAGCGCGACCGACCAGTATTGGCTCAGCTGCGCGATCGCCTGGCCGGTGATCTGGTGTCGCTTCTGCAGATCGGGTACCAGGGGGTCCTGCGCGATATTGATATACCCGATTTTCAGCCGAAGGCTGCGCGGCCCGCCGAGCGCGTCGATCTCCTGGCGGCGCGACGCGAGGCTCTGGGAGTCCAACCGGAAGCGGTAGACCAGATCGAGATAGGGCTGCGGCGACACCGAGAGCCGGCCGACCACGTCCGACCGTTGCGTGTTCAGGCCGGACCCCGGCAGGAACGGTCCGTTTCTTTGCAGGCGATAGCTCTCGCCGACCAGGAACCGCGTGCTGCCGCCGCGATCGCCGTAGATCCCGCCTGTCAGGCCGTAGTCGATGCGCTGGCCGGAATCCACGCGGTCGTAGCCTGGAAAGCGATTCATTACGAACAGGCTCGTGTCGTCGAACTCGAAGCCTTTGCTGTCCTCTGGGGGAATCTCCGCGGGATTGCCGCCGTTGGGCGCGGCGATGAAGGCGACCACCGGCTCGATGACCTGACTGGACCCCTTGCCGTGGCGAACCCAGGGATAGTGCCACTCGAGCTTCGCCTGCGGAAAGACGCGTCCGGCCAGCACGCCGTCGGCGGAGGGCTGCGCCGTGGAGAGCATCACCTTGTCGGATTGGTAGGCGTCGCCGCGCGCGCCCGCGGTCAGGGTAAAACGGTCGCCGATCGCACCGTCGAACGGCACTTGCCAGTTGGCGCCTGCCGAGAGGCGGCGGATGTCAGTGCCGACCGGGCGGAACATATTGAACGCATTAGCCGTGACGTTCCATCGCCCGCCCCAGCCATCGGGACGACTCACCCAGTTGTAGGTCGCCGTCGGCAGGACGATGGGCTGGGTACTGTCGCCCACGCCAAAGCGCAAGCTTTGAAAGACGTAGCTGTCGATCAGCGTATAGCTTCGACCGGCGAATCCCTCCGCGTACGCCCGGCTCTCCAGGAAGGCCTCCGCGCCGCCGAACCCGAAGCGACGCATGTAGGTCTGGTCCGAGCTACGCTCGATGTCGAATCTGGTGCGCCAGTCGTTGCTGAGATCGAATTCGCCGTTGGCGAAAAAGTGTCCGCGAAACTTGTCGATCGAAGAGATCGGCTGGTCGTTCCGATCGGTTTGGTTTGTGTAGGCGCCGCTGGCGTTGACCTTGATATTGCCGTAGCCCCACCGCTGGCGATATTCGCCCAGAATCGCCGCGCCGGCCTCCGTCGTGACGATGGGCTCCAGCGTCATGTCCTTGTCGGTATCGAGGACGATGTAATACGGCACGTGGAAGAAATTGCCGATCGACGCCGAGTGTCCGAATGTCGGAACCAGAAAACCGCTCTTGCGCTTCACCGTCGGATCGGGCTCCGAGAGGTAGGGCAGGTAGACGACGGGCATGCCGTAGAATTCCATGGTCGCGTCGTACATTTCGACGGTCTGCCGCGCCTTGTCATGCACCATTCGATCGGCCTTGATCTGCCAGAGCGGCGGCGCCGTCGGGTCCTTCGCGCAGAGATCGCAGGGCGAGTAGACGGCGCGACGGATCTCCGTGATGTTGCCGTCCGTGCGCCGGCCGGTATTTCCGGCGATCCGAGACCGATCGGAGAGCAGCCCCCGCGCGTTCTGGATGAAGCCGTCCCGCATGTCATCGGTGAGTTCCATGTAGTCGCCGAAAACCACCGTGCCCGACGGGTCCATCAGGCTGACATGTCCGGACGCGGTCACCAGGTTGGTCCTCTGATTGTAGGTGACGACGTCGGCCAGCAGGGTTTGGTCCTTTTGCGAGAACTCCACGTGGCCCTTCGCCACCACGAGCCCCAGCGCCTCGTCCTGCTGGATCTCGTCGGCGAGGAAGAGCACGGGCTGGTTCCGGTCCGGGCCGGACGGTTGGAGCTTGGTCGCCGCATCTCCGGCAGAGGGGCCAAGCTGCACGGCGGCGAGAATGGCGATGACGGCGACGGCGGACCGGCGCATCGGCGCTTAGCCGTCCTCGAGATAGAGGAGGAGGCTGGTACCCAGGAGCCAGCTCACGCCGGCGGGAGTCCAGGCGGCGAGGTTGACGGGGATTGTCGCGGACTGGCCGAGCGCGAACACGAGGTTGGAGAACAGGAACAGCAGCAGCCCGCTGGAGACGCCGGCGGCGATCATGAGCGTGGTGCCACCGCGCCGCTGCATGCGCAGGCTGAAGGTCGCAGCGATCAGCACCATCGCGGCGAGCAGGAACGGGCGCGCGAGCAGCGCGTTGTACTCGAGGCGGTGCCTTTGGGTGGAGAAGCCCGACTGCTCGAGCAGGCCGATGAAGCTCGGCAAATCCCAGAACGACATCGTCTCGGGCGAGGCGAAGCTCTGCTCCATCTTGCTCGGTGTCATGCTCGTGGGGATCGTGATCTCGGTGAACGGCTCCTGCGCCTTGCCGGGCTGCCACCGCGTGCCGTTCGTGACCCGCCAGCGGCCGGCGTCGAGTCGCGCCTGCTTGGCGTCGATGCGGCCGGTGAGCTTGTCGTTCTTGTCGAAAAACAGGACCAGCACGTCCTCCAGCGTGATGTCGCCCGGCGCCAGGCGCTCGGCGTGCAGCACGGACGGCAAGCCGCGCTCGTCGCTCTGCCGAAGCCACAGGCCCGAGCGCGAGAGGTTGAGCTGCTCGCTGCCGTTGCGCAGGACGCGGTTCTCCAGCTTCTCGTAGCTCAGCTGCATCGCGGCGGCGATCGGGTTGAACACGGTTACCATCAGAACGCCGATGCCGAGCGCGCTCACCACCGCCGGAGCCAGGAATTGCCAGACCGAAACGCCCGTCGAACGCGCCACCACGAGCTCGTTGCTGCGCGTCATGCGCCAGAAGGCGAGCATGGCGCCGAACAGGATCGCGAACGGCATGAGCTGCTGCCACATGTAGGGCTGCTTCAGCGCGGCCATCTCCAACAGCACGAGGAGCGTGGCCTCCTGCCGCGAGCCGCCCCGGCGGATCAGCTCGACGTAGTCGAGCAGGAACACGATCACCGCGAGCGTCAGAAAAACGATGAAGCACCACAGCAGGAATTGCCGCGCGATATAGAGCGCCAACGTCTTCCAGGTCGGCATCAGCCAGCCCCGCGCGCGATCGCCGCGGGCATCACGCGGCCGAACCAGGGCCAGCGCCCTTCTCGGAGCAAGATCCAGGCCGCAATCCCGATCGGAAGCAACGTTTCGGCGTAAAGCAGCGGCAGCGCGGCCGGGTTGCGGCTGGCGAGGTTCTTCGTGCCGAGATCGAGCACCTCGAACAGTATGGCCAGGATCGTGGCGGCCAGGATGCGCCGGCTCTGGCCGCGCCGGTTGAAGTCGCCGGACAGCAGGCAGACGAGCGGGATCCAGGCGAGCACGAGGGCGTCCAGGGGCGTGACCAGACGCAAGTTCATCTCGCCCACGAGGTTGGCGGCCCTCGCGCCCACGATCAATTCGTGGAAGTACAGCTCTTCCGCCTCGCGGGGCCTCGCGGCGGATGCGTCCCTGTTGCTGGCGAGCTCCACGGTGTAGCGGTCGAAGGACAATACGGCGAGCTTGCCGGTCTCCAGCTCGTATTGCTGGCGGCTGCCGTTGACCATCAGCACGCGCGGTCCCTCGGGTCCATCGACGAGCGCGCCGCGCTCGGCGAGCAATGTCACCGGCTTCTTGGGATCGCGCATGTCGTGGATGAGGATGCCGCCGAGCTCGCCGCGGCGGTCGCGCGTTCGGATGTAGACGGAGAAGCGGTCGGCGATCGTGTTGAACACGCCCTCCTGGATGAGGGCCGAGGCAAAGCGGCCGCGGATCTCGAATTGCAGGTCCTTGAACTCGCGGAACGCCGCGGGCAGCAGGTACGTCGTGAGGGCCAACAGCACCAGCGCGCCTCCTGCCGCGAGGATCAGCGCGGGTCGCGCGAGCGTCATCTGGCTCAGCCCCGAGGCGCGCATGACGATGAGCTCGCTCTCCGAGATCAGCCTGTTGTAGCTGAACAGCACCGCCAGGAAGATCGCGATCGGCAGCACGATTTCGACGAAGCGCGGCAGGATCAGCATGGCGAGCTTGAGAAAGACCCCGAGCGACAGGCCACGGTTCACGATCAGGTCGATCAGGCGGAGCGACTGCACGAGCCAGACAGCGGCGCTGAAGACGAGCGTGAATGCCAGCGTCAGCATCAGCGTCTGCCGCAAGACGTAGCGCGTGAGGCCCCTCATGGCGCGATTATAGGTGCGACCTCAAGCGCGAGCCTAGGGTCAATTGCGCGCCCGCGCGCGCGAAGCGAGGCCGCCGCGCGGCGAGCCTCGCTCTCTCAGCCGGCGCTTGACGACCTGGGATCGGCCCGGTAGACGGGCGCTTCGGGCTCGAGCCGCGAGCCCTCAGCGCTGCGGTCGCGCAGTCCAGCATTGATCCTTTCGCTCATCCCGACGCCAACCGATCTCGTCGACCTCGCCGCCGTCTGGGCGGCGGGCTTGGTGCTGTTGCTGTGGGGCCGCGTGCTCACGCTCGGGCGCGGCCCGATCGAGGTGCAGACCGTCGCGGGCTGGGGCGGCCTGGCCATCGCGCTCACGCTCTGGGGCGTGTTCCGGCCCGAACCGCTCGCGTGGCCCGTGGCGGGTATCGCCGCCGTCGCCGTGGTGGCGCCGCTCGTCGGGCCGCTCGGGCTCCGGCGCGAGGAGGGCCTGGCGCTCCTGCGCATGATGGCGCTGGCCCTGCCCCTCTGGGCGATCATGCTGACCGCCCGGCCCTCGCAGCCCGATACCTTCCTCAATCTCCTGCCAAACGCCGCCTACCTCTGGGATCACGGGCTGCTGCCCACCGACGCGCGGCCGCCGAGCTACTCGCTCCTCCCGGGCGCGCCCTACAACATGCAGTTCTGGGCCTATCTCGCGGGCGTGGCGCTGCCCGCGCTGCCGGCCTCGGCGATGGTGCACATCAACGTGCTGCTGCACCTGCTCATGGGGCTGCTGCTCGCGCGCGTGGTGCAGTCGCTCGGGCGCGACGGCGCGGCGGCACCCGGCTGGGGCGCCTGTGCCTGCGGGATCGCGCTCGCGACCTTGCTCAATCCGGGCTTCGTGCCGCGGATCTATTTCTCGGAGTACAGCGAGGCATCGGTTGCGACCTGCCTCGCGATCGCCGGCTGGCTCACTGCGCAGAGCATGGGCGCCATCGCCGAGCGGCGCCCGACCGGGTATCGGCTCTGGGCGCTCGCCCTCGTGTTGGCCGCGCTGGTCAACATCAAGCAGGAAAGCGTGGCCTTCGTGGCGGGGCTGGCCCTCGCGATCGCGCTCCTGGGCCTCTTCGACCGGCGGATCGGGTTCTGGCGCGCGGGGACGCGGTTCCTGCCGGCCTTCCTGCCCGCGGCGGCGCTCTATCTGGTCTGGCGCTGGTGGGTGCTCAATGCGTTCGCGGTCGGCGAGCTCAAGCTGTTACCGCTCGATCAGTGGCATTGGGAGCTGCTGCCGCAAATCCTCGCGCGGATCGGCGAGATCGTGGTCGAGAAGGGCGTGTTCTTCGGGTTCATGCTGCTGGCGCTGGTGCTGCTCGTCCTGCGGATCCGGCGCAAGGGGCTGGACCTGCCGGCACGGCTCTTGGCGCTCCTGATCGGCGTCTTCGCCTTCTATAACCTGTTCCTGCTGCTCACCTACGTCGCGCATTTCGCGCCGGTGGAGAGCGCCGACGCGCATTCGTTCTTCCGCTACAATACGCATCTCTCGATGCTCCTCGTGCTCGGCCTCGTCACGTTGGGGCGCAGCGTGTTCGAGGAGCGCAACTGGGCGCCGAGCTGGGGGAAGCGGCGGTTCGCGGCGGCGTTCCTCGTGCTGGCCTGCCTCGCTGTGCCCGTCGGTTTGGCCGAGCGCCTGCGCTTCGATCTGGTGATGCCGCAGCCGCTGGTGCGCGCGCTCGGGCACGACCTCGGAGCGCTGCTGAAGCCGGACGAGAAGCTGGCGCTGGTTCTGCCCGGGGACAACAACAGCGTCGCCGTGATGCTGCGGAGCGTGATCCGCTACGAGGCGCCGCGCCTGCCGCACGTGGAGCTGACATTCTTCAAGAGCCAGGATGACCGCACGCTCTCGGCGCTCGAGGCGCAGGGAATCGGCAAGGCGTTCATTTCGTGCACGCAGGACGGTATCGGCGGATTGCCGCCCTGGCATGCCGTGCTGCTGGCTCGATCTGCCCAAGGCTGGAAACCCGCCGCGGTCTGGCGCTACCCCCAGCCCGACGGATCCCGCTGGACCCCAATGCTCTCGGCTTCCGCGCTCTGCCGGTAGCACTCGAGCGCGGGCGAGATTCCGCTGGGGTTTGCGGCGCGACTCCGCTAAGTCTGCACGAGGATCGGACCAGTGACGGAACCGCGTGACTCTCTCATGATCTCCGAGCCGGCCGCGGGGCCGACGCCGACGGGGGGCGCGGGCGTGGCGGAGCTCGCGGTCATCATTCCCACGCTGAACGAACGCGGCAATGTGGCGCCGATGATCGACCGGCTCGAGCACGTGCTCGCCGGCGTCGCCTGGGAGGCGATCTTCGTCGACGACGATTCGACCGACGGCACGCGCGAGGCGATCAAGGCCGTGGCGCGCCGCGATCCGCGCGTGCGCGCGCTTCATCGGATCGGCCGCCGTGGCCTCTCCTCCGCCTGCATCGAGGGCGCGCTGGCGAGCGCAGCGCCCTATATTGCGGTGATCGACGCCGACCTGCAGCACGACGAGCGGCTGCTCCCCGAGATGCTCCGCGTGCTCAAGTCGGAACCGCTCGATATCGTGGTCGGCAGCCGCTACGCCGCCGGCGGCGGCATGGGACCGCTGAGCGCCCGACGCGTTCGCATGAGCGAACTCGCGACCAGGCTCGGCCGGCGCATCCTGCGCGCCGAGATCGCCGATCCCATGAGCGGATTCTTCATGATCCGGCGCGACGCCTTCGACCGTGCCGTCCGCAAGCTCTCGGGGATTGGATTCAAGATCCTGATGGACCTGTTTGCGTCCTCGCCCGAGCCGCTGCGCTTCAAGGAGCTCCCTTACGAGTTCCGCTCCCGCCTCTACGGGGACAGCAAGCTCGATACGCTGGTGGCCTGGGAATACGTGATGCTCGTCGGCGACAAGCTGGTCGGTCACGTCATCCCCGTGCGCTTCCTCTCCTTTGCGCTGGTCGGTGGCGGCGGCATGGTGGTGAATTTCGCCGTGCTCTGGCTCCTGAACCGGATGCTCGGGCTCGAGTTCGGGCTCAGCCTCGCCGGCTCGACCGTCGTGGCGATGCTCAGCAATTACGTGCTCAACAATCTCCTGACCTACCGCGACCTTCGGCTCAGGGGCTGGGCCTTTGTGCGCGGGTTCCTGTCGTTCTTCCTGGTCTGCGCGGCAGGCGCCATCGCCAATGTCGGCACGGGCAAGCTGCTCTACGACGAAGGCTTCGCCTGGTGGATCGCCGGCGGCATCGTGGGTCCCCTGGTGAGCGCGGTCTGGAATTACGCGGTGAGCGGCGTGTTCACCTGGCGCAGGCGCGTCAAGGAGTGAAGCTCATGCGGCGCGGGCGCGATTGACTCCCGCCCGCTTTCTCGTCTATCCGCGAGGGTGGAGACGCGCGGCATCCGTCGCGAGCCGACCGACAAGAAGGGACGACCCGCTATGAAGATCAGCTTTGCCGATCCCAAGCTGCCGAAATCCGGCACGGTCGTAGTGGGCGTTCTGGAGGGCAAGAAACTCTCGCCCTCGGCCGCGGCCCTGGACAAGGAGAGCAACGGCGCCCTCACCGGCGCGATGGCGGCATCGCGGTTCACCGGCAAGAAGGAGGAGACGCTGGTGATGCCGGCGCCGCGCGGGCTGTTCTTCGATCGCGTCGTCCTTCTCGGCCTGGGTAAGCCCGGCGGCTTGACCCCGGTTCAGGTGCAGCGGCTGGGCGGTGCCGTGGTGCCGGCGCTCAACGCGGTTGGCGCGACCTCGGCATTGGTCGCCGTCGACAAGGTGCCGGGCACGCGGCTCACGCCCGCGGAGGCCGCCGCGAACTTCGCCCATGGCGCAATGCTGCGTAGCTATCGCTTCGACAAGTACCGCACGAAAGAGAAGCCCGAGAAGAAACCGACCCTCGCCGAGCTGACGGTGCTGACTGCGGGGGTCGCGGCGGCGCGGCGTGCCTACGCGCCGCTCGAGAGCATTGGCGCGGGCATCTTCTTCACGCGAGACCTGGTCTCGGAGCCACCCAACGTCAAATACCCGGAGACCCTCG
>DATFRA010000262.1:0-4412 GCA_035263705.1 Allostellaceae bacterium | reverse complement strand
CTTCTCCGCGGGCGGCGACATTTCGGCGATGTCGGCGATGAAAGAGGCCGCCTTCTCGCGCACCATCGGGCTCTACATGGCGATGGCCAAGGACTTCCGCGCCTGCCCCAAGCCGATCGTCGCGGCCATCCACGGCTATGCGCTCGCAGGCGGCTTCGAGCTCGCCTGCCTCTCAGACATCCGCATCGCCGCCGAAGGGACGCTGTTCGGCCTCCCCGACACGCCCCTGGGCCTCAGCCCCACCAGCGGCATGACTTATTTGCTGCCGCGGATCGTCGGCCTCGGCCGCGCGATCGACCTCACGCTCTCCGCTGAGAACATCGACGCGGCCGACGCGCACCGCATCGGTTTCGTCACCCGCGTGGTCGCGGCCGAGCAGCTCCTCGACGCGGCAACGGCGCTCGCCCGCGGGATTGCCGCCTATCCCCGCACCGGCGTGGCTCACGCCAAGGCCGAGTTCTACGGCTCGCTCGAATCGAGCTTCGAGCAGGCAACTGCGGCCGAGCACGCCGGCGAGGTCGCCTGCTTCCGCGACCCCGCGACGCAGGTTCAGTTCCGGAAGTTCGTGGAGCGGAAGCGGAAGGGCTGAGCGGTCCTCAGCCGAGGACCGCGAAAGCGTCGATCTCGACCAGGAAGTCCTTGTTGACGAGGTCGGCCTTCACGGTCGCGCGCGCCGGCGGATCGGTCGGGAAATAGGTCTTGTAGACCTCGTTCATCGCCGCGAAGTTCGCGAGGTCAGTGATGTACACCGTGGTCTTCGCGATGTCCGTCATCTTGCCGCCGCCGGCCTCGACGATCGCCTTGACGTTGTCGAGCACCTGGCGCGTCTGCGCGCGGATGTCGCCGCGGCCCACGATCTCGCCCTTCTCGTTGAGTGAGACCATGCCCGCGGTGAACAGCAGGTTGCCCACCTTGGTGCCCGACGAATAAGGCGCGCCCGCCACTTTCGCGATCTTGGGCGATGAAAGGATCGATTTTGCCATGACTTCCGCCTCCGGGGTGTGAGCGCGCAGGGCCGCGCGCCAGGAGCATAGCCGAGCGCGGGCGCCGCGCGAAAGCCGCCCCTCACCCAAACGCCGGCGCCACCTCGCTCATGAAGCGCGCCATCTCGTCTTTCACCTGCGCGTGCGGCTTCAGGCCGACGTTGAAATAGAGGATCACCTCGTCGAAGCCGGCGGTCTCGACTTTCTTCAAGGTCTCGGTGATGCGCGCGGGCGAGCCCAGCAGCACGGAATTCTCCGTGAGGTCCTCGGGCTTCACGTTCTGGAGCCGCTCCACCATGGCGATGAAATAGCGGTAGCTCGGCGGTGCTGTCTTCGGGTCGCTCGGGAAGGCGGGAATCACGCATTCCCGGTAATAGCGGATCTGCCGCGCGCGCTGTGCCGCCTCCTCCGCGCCCGTATCCGCGAAATGCGTGAAGTAGCTGCACATGAGCCGGCCGGGCCTGGTGCCGGCCTTGGCGCAGCATTCGTGGTAGAGCTCGGCGACCTGCCGGAGCCCGCCGAAGGTCATGGCGGCCGCGAAGGGCGCCACGATCAGCCCGCAGCCGAGCCGCGCCGCGAGCTCGATCGAGGGCTTGGAGAACGAGCCGACGTAGGTCGGGATCGGCTTCTGGATCGGCTGCGGCGTGATGCGCACGTCCTTGAAGCGGTAGTATTTGCCCTCGTGGGAAATGCGCTCGCCGCCGGTGGACCAGAGGCGCTGCACCAGCGCCATGCCCTCCTCGAAGATCGCCTGGTTGTCGTCGAAGCTGACGCCGAAGGGCTCGTACTCGCGCCGGTCGTAGCCGCGGCCCGCCGCCCAATCGACGCGGCCCCCGCTCAAGAGATCGAGCGTCGCCCATTGCTCGGCGACCCGGATCGGGCTGTGCAGCGGCAGCACCGTGACCGCGGGCGCCAGCCGGATTTTCCGTGTGCGCGCCGCCGCGTGCGCCAACACGAGATCGGGACATGAGAGCACGCCCAGCGAGTTGAAATGATGCTCGCCGATCCAGGCGGAGTGATAGCCTAGCTGGTCCGCATAGACGGTCTCGTCGAGGATATCCGCGACGAACCGATTCGCGTCCCGCGGATTGTTCTCGTAGTGATTGTCGCTCAGCGTGAAATAGCCGAATTTCATGGGCATCCCCAACCTGCTTAACCCTCACCCTCCCAACGCTTCGCGCTGGGTCCCCCCCTCTCCCGCTCAAGCGCGGGAGAGGGGCTGAGCTAAGCCCCTCGCCCACGCAGTGGGAGAGGGAGGGACCCGTCGCGCGAGCGACGGGAGGGTGAGGGTATCGCGCCCTCGCTACTACGACACCTCCGCGATCTCCTTCACCCGTGGCGCTTCCGCGGCGGCGGCGTGGTCCTTGGCGAGGTAGGTGTAGACCGCCGGCAGCACGAAGAGCGTGAACAGCGTCCCGATCGACATGCCCGTGACGATCACGAGGCCGATCGAGAAGCGGCTCGCGGCACCCGCGCCGCTGGCGAAGATGAGGGGGATCAGGCCCACCACCATGGCGGCGGTGGTCATCAGGATCGGGCGGAGCCGCACGCGCGCCGCGTGCTCGATGGCGGTGCGCTTGTCGAGGCGCTCGTTGACCTGCGCCTGGTTCGCGAACTCGACCATGAGGATGCCGTGCTTGCTGATCAGGCCGACGAGCGTCACCAGGCCGACCTGGCTGTAGATGTTGACGGTGGAGGCGCCGGCGAAGAGCGGCAGCAGCGCGCCGCAGATCGACATCGGCACGCTGGTCAGGATCACGAAGGGGTCGCGCAGGCTCTCGAACTGCGCCGCCAGCACCAGGAAGATGATGATCAGAGCGAACACCATGGTGATCAGCAGCTGCCCGCCTTCCTGGACGTATTGTCGGGACTCCGAGAGGAAGTCGAAGTTGAAGCCCTGGGGCAGCAGCTTCGCTGCCTGGTCCTTCAGGAAATCCACCGCCGAGCCCATGCTGACGCCCGGCCGCAGCACCGCCGAGAAGGTCGCGGAGTTGATCTGGTTGTACTGCGTGAGCGCGTTCGCCTCGGTGACGTTCTTCACGGAGACCACGGTCGAGATCGGCACCTGGCCGCCGCCGGCGGTCGGGATGTAGTACTGGGTCAGCAGGTCCGGCGTGAGGCGGAGTTCGCGCGGCACCTGCGGGATCACCTCGTAGGAGCGCCCCTGAAGGTCGAAGCGGTTGATGAAATTCTCGCCCACTAGCACCGCGAGCGTGTCGCCGATCACCTGCATGTTGACGCCGAGGTCGTTCGCCTTGGCGCGGTCGACGACCAGATGCGCGCCCGGCGCGTTGAAGTCCAGATCGCTATCGGTGAAGATGAAGAGCCCGCTCTTGTTGGCGGCCTGCTTCAGCTGATCCATTACCTGGTAGATCGTCTGGTAGCCGCCGGGCGAGTTGATCACCATCTGCACGGGCAGGCCGCCCGCCGAGGTCGGCAGCGGCGGCAGCGAGAACACCGCGATCTTCAGACCCTCGATGGCGCCGACCGCTGTCTGCATGGGCTGCTGGATCTTCTGCGCCGTGCGCGGGCGATCGCCCCAGGGCTTCAGGATCGCGCCCGCGAAGCCCTGGTTGACGCCGTTGGTGCCGCTGACCACGAAGGTCGCGTCGGTTTCCGGGAAGGAGCGGTAGGCCTTGTCGAGCCGGTCGCCGAAGGCGTCCATGTAGTCGATGTTCGCGTATTGCGGCGCCTTGGTCTGCGAGAAGAGGACACCCTGATCCTCTTGCGGCGCGAGCTCGGCGAAGCTGTGGGTATAGAGATAGAACACGCTCGCGAGGATGCCCGCGGCGAACACCAGCGTCACCAGCCGATACTCGAGCGAGGCGTGGAGCCGGCGGCTGTAGGCCGCGGTCACCGCGGCGAACACCCGGTCGACCAGCTTCGGGAAGCGCCCCTCGTGCATGGTGCGAGTCAACAGCATCGAGCACATCATCGGCGAGAGCGTGAGCGCGATCACGCCGGAGATCACCACCGAGCCCGCGAGCGTGAAGGCGAACTCGCGGAACAGCACGCCCGTGAGGCCGGTCTGAAACCCGATCGGCGCATAGACCGCGGCGAGCGTGATGGTCATGGCGATGACGGGTCCCACGATCTCGCGTGCGCCCAGGAGCGCCGCCTGCACCGGCGTCTTGCCGCTCTCGATGTGCCGGTAGATGTTCTCCACCACCACGATGGCGTCGTCGACCACCAGGCCGATCGCCAGCACGAAGGCGAGCAAGGTCAGCAGGTTCAGGCTGAAGCCCATGGCCAGTATGAACACGGCGACGCCGATCAGCGAGAGCGGGATGGTGACGACGGGGATCACCACCGAGCGCAAGGTGCCGAGGAATAGGAAGATCACCACCACGACGATCACGCCCGCCTGGCCGAGCGTCCAATAGACCTCGTTGATCGAGGCCGTGATGAACTTGGTCGAGTCGTAGGCGA
>DATFRA010000261.1:0-2216 GCA_035263705.1 Allostellaceae bacterium | reverse complement strand
AGACCGGTTGCACGTCGGTCCGCGACTCGCTGATCACACGTAGGATCTCGCTGGTCGCCGCCTGCTGCTCTTGCGCCTCCGCCTGAAGCTTCAGGGCATCCGCCAGGCGCGCCTCGAGATCGCGGACCCGAGTGTTGTCCTTTCCCCGCGACTTGCCGCGAACAGCGCGCTGGGCTCTGCGCTTTGGAGGTTTTCGACCCCGAGGCATCAACGTCTCCTAGCGTACTCCGTCAATCGGAAGCGACCGGAGACAGGCTAGGCGAACACGCGCGTGCGGGCAAGAGCGTCGGAGAGGCCGCTGTAGAGAGCACATGATCTGTCCGCATTTCGTAGCAAGTGATCTGTCCGCTCTGCGAGCCCCGGCGAGTCAGAGTGTCGGCTGGGAGGGCCAGCATGCTCTATCCGCCGGTGGCCCTGGAGCGGGCCATGACGATTCGTGAGGTGGTGTTGCGGGCGATGAGCGGGGAGATCACCTGGATCCAAGCGGCGGAGATCATCGGCTGCACGCCGCGCAGTCTGCGGCGCTGGCGGGGGCGCTTCGTGCGCGATGGATACTTCGGGCTGCTCGACCGCCGGCGCGGTCGGCCCTCGCCGCGGCGGGCGCCGTTCGCGGACGTCCAGCGCTTCTTGCAGCTTTATCGCGAGCGGTACGTCGGCTTCAACGCGCGGCACTTCTACCAGATCGCGCGGCGCGAGCACGGGGTGACGCTGTCCTACACGTACGTCAAGACGGCGCTGCAGAAGGCCGGTCTGCTGCCGAAGCACCGGGCGCGCGGCCGCCACCGGCGGCGGCGCGAGCCGCGGCCGTGCTGGGGCGAACTGGTGCACCTCGACGGCAGCCGCCATCGGTGGCTCGCGTTGGTCCCCGAACAGTGGCAGACGCTGATTGTCGCGGTGGACGACGCCACCAAGCGCGTGCTCTATGCGCAACTGGTCGCGGGCGGCGAGAGTGTCGGGGCCATCATGACGGCGCTGCGCGTGATCCTGGAGCAGCACGGCATTCCGGGCGCCCTCTATACCGACCGCGCGAGCTGGGCGGTGCGCACGCCGACGTCCGGCACGGCGCCCGATCTGGGGAAAGTGACCCAGGTGGGGCGCGCGCTGGCCCGGCTCGGGATCGAGCACATCGTGAGCTTCTCGCCCCAAGCGCGGGGGCGGAGCGAGCGGATGAATCGGACGCTGCAAGGGCGACTCGTGAACGAACTGCGGGTGGCCAAGATTCGCACCGTCGAGGCCGCCAATCGCTATCTGCGCCAGCAGTTCATGCCCACGTTCAACGCGATCTTTGGCCGCGCCCCGGCCGATCCAACTTCCGCGTTCGTGCCCCTGGGCCGCGTGGACCTCGAGCAGATCCTCTGTCATGAAGAGGCCCGCACGGTCGCGCGAGACAACACCGTCGTCTGTGATCGCGTGGTCCTGCAGATCGACAAGCAGCGGGGGCGGCGCAGCTGCGCAGGCCTGCCCGTGCTTGTGCGGCGCCACCTTGATGGCCGCCACTCGATCTGGTGGGGCCCGCGTTGCTTGGGCCGGTACACCGCCACCGGGCGTCCGCTCGCCACGCGCGCCGCCTGACCGGTCTTTTCACTGAAAGCGGACAGATCACTTGTCAAAATCGGCCGGACAGATCACTTGTCAGCGACAGTCGGCCAGGCACTTGTTCAGGGCGCTGACTGCCGCTAGTTCAACCGTGCCAGGTGTTCTAGATCCAGTTCAGCATCCTCCGGCGTCACCACCGCTCGAACACCACCCCACACGGACACGCCACTGTGAGCAGGTAGCCATTCCATGCTGGCTCTGAGGCGTCGGCGGTCAGGGAGCCGCGCGCGTGGTGATCCTCAGCGAACTCCGTGAGATCGGCTAGCAACGAGTCACGTCCTCCGAATCGATCACCGACCAACCCAACTTCACGAAGGAATCGATCCCAATGTCAACTCGCCGTCGGTCCCGGCGGCGTCGGCTGGCTCCGGCAAAGGTTGGATGTGGCGTGCGCCGCTCACCTTCGCGGCGGTCGAGGATGATCCTGACGTCATGCCAGTCCCCAAACTGCTGCCGTAGCTCCTCGTAACGGTCCAGCCGGGTGCGGGCCACTACGAAGATGAGCATGGAAGCTCAATGCTACCTCAGGGACGCGACATCGCGTGGGGTCGTGCCGAGCATAAGGTGAGGGGCGGTGGGAGTGGAGGAACAAGATCGCTGAGGCAGGTCATTCAATCATG
>DATFRA010000260.1:0-5151 GCA_035263705.1 Allostellaceae bacterium | reverse complement strand
GCGGTTGGCATGAACTGCGTGGGCCCGAATGCGCCGGCCCACGAGCCCTTGAGATGTTCCGGCGTAACGTCGCCGCGATTGAGAATCTCCAGGGTGGCGAGGAACTCGTCCTTGAAATAGGCCTGCCGCCGTCCGACGCAGGCGAGCGTCGCAACCGAGCGCAGCACCGGCCGCTCGCCGATCTGGGTCGAATAATTCGACTCGACCCCCCAGATCGCAGCGACCACGTGGCGATCGACCCCATAGGCCTTCTCGACCGCGTCGAAGGTCGCTTTGTTGGCGGCGAGGATCTCGCGGCCGCGCTTGATGCGGGCGTCGCTCACCAAGAGATCGAGATAGTCCCACAGCGCTTTGGTGAATTCCGGCTGGGAGTCGACGAAGTCCATGATCTTGAGATCGGGCGTCAGCCCGGTCGCGTATGTCTCGAACGTCTCGCGGGTGACGCCGCGGCGCGCCGCGTCGGGCCAGTAGCCGGCGATGCAATTGGGGAAGTTGGCGGCGGCCGCACGGATCGCGTCGGCTTGCATGAGCGGATGGCCGGAGGAGCCCGACTCCCCGCTCCAATCGTCCTTGCCAGGCGGCGCCGCGGCCGGCGAACCAAACGGATTGAGCAACCCGATGGCGCCAGTGACGAGGCGCGACAACCCGTCATCCTGCGCGCGGGCGCCGCTCACTGCGCCCGACAAGCCGCCCAGGATCAGTCCGGCCACCGCCGTGACCCTCACGAACCGCATTCCACCCGTCATGTTAAGATTCCGCCGTCCGGCGCCGTGCACGCCGCTCCCTCGTTCAATAGGGACCCGAATTGGTTTCGGGATGTTTAATAGCATGGGCGACCATCGAAGGCGAACCGGGGACGATCGAGGCGACCGACAGAATTGTCACTGTTTTGTTTTGCCGTTGGCATCCACTGCTGTGGTAGAACCGCCCTCGAATTTCCCCTTTTTCGCCAAACAAACCGGGATATCGGTGGTCGATCTCCCTCCTCGCGAACCCCCAGCATGAAACCCATCCGCAAAGCGATTTTCCCGGTTGCCGGCCTCGGCACCCGGTTCCTGCCAGCCACCAAGGCGATGCCCAAGGAGATGCTTCCGGTCGTCGATCGGCCGCTGATCCAGCACGTCGTCGACGAGGCGCGCGAAGCCGGAATCGAGCATCTGATCTTCGTCACCGGCCGCAACAAGGCGGTGATCGAGGATCATTTCGACCGTCAGTTCGAGCTCGAGCTCACGCTCGACGAGCGCAACCGCCGCGCCGAGCTCGACCGCCTGGCTCGCGATCTGCCGGGGCCCGGCCAGACCAGCTTCACGCGCCAGCAATCCCCGCTGGGGCTCGGTCACGCGGTGTGGTGCGCGCGCGAGCTCGTCGGCGACGAGCCGTTCGCCCTGCTCCTGCCCGACGTGCTGGTGCAGCACAGCCGAGGTTGCCTGGCGCAGATGATGGACGTCTATCGCGAGCACGGCGACCACGCCAACATGATCGCGGTCGAGGAGGTGCCGGCTGATCGCATTCACATGTACGGCGTGGTGGGTGTCGGATCACCGGTCGGCAAGGCGTTCAAGATCACCGGGATGGTGGAGAAGCCGGCGCGCGAGGCGGCGCCCTCGAACCTCATCATCACCGGACGCTACATCCTGCAGCCGCAGATCTTCGCCGTGCTGGCGAACCAGGCGCGCGGCGCCGGCGGCGAGATCCAGCTCACCGACGCGATGATTCGCCTCGCCCAGGAGCAGCCGTTCCTCGGCCTCAAGTTCGAGGGCAAGAGCTTCGACTGCGGCTCGAAGCTCGGATTCCTCGCTGCCAACGTTGCCTATGCGCTCGCGCGCAAGGACATTGCGCCGGCGTTCCGGGCGGAGCTGAAACAGATCTTGGACGCCGAGTGAGAAGATTTCGCCTCATCGCGCATGCGCGCAGCGGCGCTCGATCCTGTTAGAGCAGCATCGGCCGCTTGCGCGGGCGATGCTGGAGATTTCGGACAGTGCTGCCCCTGCGCCCTCCTACCAACGTCGGTAGGGGCGGCGCCAGCCCCATCCGGGTCCGCGCACGAGTCTCAGGATCAGGAGCAGCACCACAGCACCGATGGTCGCGTTGATGATTGCGGCGACCAGTCCGACACCGAGATGGATCCCAAGCTTCGGCAGCAGCCAGTCGCCGATGAAGGCGCCGATGATACCGATCACGATATCGCCGATCAGACCGAAGCCGTAGCCCCGCATGATCTGGCCGGCGAGCCAGCCGGCAATGAGGCCGACAATCAGAATGACCAGAAGACTCTCGTTTGAAATGTGCATCGCCCTGTCCTCGGGGGAGTCAACACACCCGATGACGCGCGGCGCGGGAAAAAGTTCCCGCGCGACCTTCGCTTTTCAGCCAACACCGGCGGCAGCGTCATCTGTCCACCTCAGCGCGAAGTTCGGATTCGCGGCACCAGAGTACGTTCCGTTCTCACGGAATCGGAACGTACTCTAGATTCTGAGCCAGTCGCGGCGGATCTCGGCCTTGAGCTGCATGGAGCGCGTGAGCTTGTAGGTGAGCGCGCCCGATGCGAACCAGCGCTGATCGACGCGTGCGAGCCACATAATCGTCGATGCCGAAACCGAGCTTGGCGGTGGCGATCAGCCACCGGCGGAAGGCGTGATCGACCTGCAGAACCAGGTCACAGTGGTCAGCGCCGGGATCTCGCCGAGCCGCGTCGGGCCGCCGCCCTGGTGCGCGGCACGGCGGGCCGACGACGGTCGGCACAAGGCGAAGGCGCGGCACGGTTGAGCCCTGACCGGCCGGCCGATCGGCACGCATTTGGTCAATGGGAATAAAATGGGTATGGTTAAGGAGGGTTATGGTGGTACCCGGCGCCGTCGCGGACCCCCGGATTTCATGCTATGGGGCGGACCCGGCGCCACCGATCGAGGGCTCCCTTTGGAAGCAAGTTCGAGCAAGCCCAAGCAGTCCCTGATCGACTCCGCGCTGCGGACGCTGGAGGCCGGGTCGGGCGGCATCGCGGCGCTCGCAGCCGCCATGCAGGACGGGCTGGGCCGGCCGTTCGCGTCCGCGGTCGACCTCATCCGCGCGGCGAATGGCCGGGTGGTGGTCTCCGGCATGGGCAAATCCGGCCATGTCGGACACAAGATCGCGGCGACGCTGGCCTCGACCGGGACGCCCGCCTTCTTCGTTCATCCCGCCGAAGCGAGCCACGGCGACCTCGGCATGATCACGCGCGACGACGTCATCCTGGCGCTGTCGTGGTCGGGCGAGACCGCCGAGCTCAAGAACCTGATCGACTACTCTCGCCGTTTCCGCATCGGACTGATCGCCGTCACGGCCGAGGCCGACAGCGCGCTCGGTCGCGCCGCCGACGTGGTGCTCGCGCTGCCGTCCACGCGCGAGGCGTGCCCGCACAATCTCGCGCCGACCGCCTCGTCGCTGATGCAGCTCGCGCTCGGCGACGCGCTCGCGATCGCCCTGCTGGAAAGCCGCGGCTTCACGGCGGCCGACTTCCACGACCTGCATCCGGGCGGACGCCTGGGCGCGGCGCTCACCTTCGTGCGCGATCTCATGCACGGCGGCGGCGCCATGCCGCTGGTGCGCCTCGGCGCGCCGATGTCGGAGGCGCTGATCGAGATGTCGGCCAAGGGCTTCGGCTGCGTCGGCATCATCGAGGCGCAGGCGCTGGTTGGCATCATCACGGACGGCGATCTGCGCCGCCACATGCGCGCCGATCTGCTCGACCAGCGCGTCGAGCAGGTGATGACCCGCGGGCCCAACACGGTGCGGCCCGACCAGCTCGCAAGCGAGGCGCTCGAGTATCTCAACGCGATGAAGCGCACGGTGCTGTTCGTCGTCGAGGGCACCACGCCGGTCGGCATCGTGCACATGCACGACCTGCTGCGCGCCGGGGTGGCGTAAGCTCTGCCGTCATTGCAAGGTTCGCAGGGTGGGCAAAGCGACCCGCCTCCGCTCGCTTCGCGTGCTACGTCGGGTTTCGAGTCCGCCGACCCGCCTTCGCTTGCTTCGCAAGCTACGGACGGGTTTCAGTCCGCCGAAGCGCGTGAGCGCGTAGGCGGAAGCGTGCCCACCGTACCGCAACGACGTGTCGTTTCGCGGTGGGCACGGGCTTCGCGCCTTGGCCCACCCACAAATTTGCGGCTCACCCCGCAGCCGGCTCGACCTTCAGCGTCGCGCCGTCGACGGCCGCGACCTTGATGCGGCTGCCGGCCGGACAATCGGGGCCGGTGACGCGCCAGATCGTATCGCCGACGCCGACCGTGCCGTTGCCGTTGACGATCGGCTTCTCGAGCGTGAACACGCGGCCGATGAAGGCGTCGGCGCGTCGGTTGAGAAAGGGCTGATCGGTCGGCGAACGCGACCGTCCGCCGACCCGTCGCCACAGTGGAATGGCGGCAACCGAGAAGGCCGCGAAGGTGACAAGCTGGACCTGCCAGCTCCAGTCGATGACGAGCGAGATCGCGCCAACCAGAAAGGCCGACAGCCCGAGCCACAGCATGAAGGTGCCGGGCGCGATGATCTCGAGCACCAGAAGGATGGCGCCGAGAATGAACCAGTCCCAGTAGCCAAGCGAAAGGACCAGGGTCGACATGGGATTGCCCCTTGGATTGCGGACGAGCGTACCGGAAAAGTGTGTCAACTCCTCGGGATCATATGCCCGGCGCGGGATGACTATTCATCGAATCGTCATATCGCGCCAGTCCGTCGACCGAGCATGAGCCTAGATTCGTTGCTTGGCGCATATTCTTATCGGCGAACCGGTCCCCACTTCGCCGGAATATGCGCTAACCGAAGCCCGATCAAACCGGCCGTGTGCTGGGCAACGTACCGGCCGGCGGACCAGTCGGGCGCACCGGCGGCGGCGCGCCCTTGCCGTCGCTGAATGCCCCCTTGGCGATCTCGGCGATGCCGGCCAGCGAGCCGAGCACGGCGGTCGCCTCGACCGGCAGCATCAGCACCTTCTGATTGGGTGCATGTGCGAGCTCCGTGAACGCCTTGATATATTGTTGCGCGACGAAATAGTTGAGCGCCGATATGTCGCCGCGCGCGATCGCCTGGCTCACCACTTCGGTCGCCTTCGCCTCGGCCTGGGCGAGGCGCTCGCGCGCCTCGGCGTCGCGGAAGGCCGCCTCGCGGCGGCCCTCGGCC
>DATFRA010000259.1:0-6712 GCA_035263705.1 Allostellaceae bacterium | reverse complement strand
TGTATGAGGTCACAGGGATCATCGGGCTCACCGCAGCTTCAGGGTCGCGAGGCCCGCGATCGCGAGGATCGAGGCGATGATCCAGAACCGGATGACGATGGTGGGCTCCTCCCAGCCCTGCTTCTCGAAGTGGTGGTGCAGTGGCGCCATGCGGAACACGCGCTTGCCCGTGAGCTTGTAGCTCGCGACCTGCATGATCACGGACACGGTCTCGAGCACGAAGAGCCCGCCGATGATGGCGAGCACGATCTCGTTCTTGGTGATGACGGCGATGACGCCGAGCGCGCCGCCGATCGAGAGCGAGCCGGTGTCGCCCATGAACACCATGGCGGGGGGCGCGTTGAACCAGAGGAATCCCAGCGCTGCCCCCACCATCGAGCCGCAGAACACTGCGAGCTCGCCGCTGCCCGGCACGTGCTGGAGCTGCAGATAATTGGCGAAAATGGTGTTGCCCGCCAGATAGGCGATGAGGCCGAAGCAGCTCGCCACGATCATCGCGGGCACGATCGCGAGGCCGTCGAGCCCGTCGGTTAGATTGACCGCGTTGGACGCACCGGTGATGACGAACATACCGAGCGGCAGGAAGAACCAGCCGAGGTCGGGCAAGACGCTTTTGAAGAACGGCACCGCGAGCGAGGTGCCGAGCGGCACGCGGGTGATGTAGACCACCGCGGTGGTCGCGGCTGCGCTCAGGACCACCTGCGCCAGGAACTTCGTCCGGCTGGGCAGGCCCCGCGACGATTTCCGCGTGAGCTTCTGGTAGTCGTCGAAGAACCCGACCAAGCCAAATCCCACCGTCACCAGCAGCGTCACCCAGACGTAGGGATTCGTCAGGTCCGCCCAGAGCAACGTCGAGATCGTGACCGCCAGCAGGATCAGGAACCCGCCCATGGTCGGCGTGCCCTTCTTGCGCAGCAGATGTCCCTCGGGCCCGTCGATCCGGATCGGCTGGCCCTCCGCCTGTTTCGACTTGAGCCAGCGGATGACACGCGGGCCGGCGATGAAGCAGATCACGAGCGCAGTCGCCACGGCGCCCATGCCGCGGAAGGTCTCGTACCGGAACACGTTGAAGGGCGGAAACTTGCCGGCGAGCGGGAACAGCAGGTGATAGAGCATCCCCTAGCCTTTCGCCGCGAGCGCGGCCTCGCGCACGCCCTTGAGAAGCGGCTTCACGATCTCGGCCATGCGGCTGCCGAGCGAGCCCTTGATCATCACGACGTCGCCGGACCGGAGGGCCGCGGCCAGCGCGGGCACCAGCTCGGCGGAGGTGGCGGCATGGCCGCCGCGCCGCGCCGCCGGGAGCGCGCGATCAAGATTCTCCATCTCGCGCCCGACCGTGAACACCACGTCGACCCCGGCCGCGAGCAGGGGCTGTGCCAGCTCGGCATGCAGTTGCGAGGCGGCGTCGCCGAGCTCCAGCATGTCGCCGAGCACGGCGATGCGGCGGCCGCCCGTCCGCGGCTGGATCGCGCCCAGCACGGCGAGCGCGGCACGCATGGAGTCGGGATTGGCGTTGTAGCTCTCGTCGACGAGATCGGCCTCGCCGCCGGCGACCGCGATCCGGTGCCGCCGGCCGCGGCCGTCGAGCGCCTCGAGCGAGCCCATCGCCGCCGCCGCGATGCTGATGTCCGCCCCGGCCGCCTTCACCGCCGCCATAACCGCGAGGCTGTTGATCACCCAGTGCCGGCCGGGCAGGCTCACGCAGTAGTCGACGATCTCGTCCACCACCATCGCGCTCACCGCGCTCGCGGTCGAATAGAGGTGGCAGTCGATCAGCCGCACCGACGCATCGGCGTGACCGCCGAAGCCCAGGGCGTGCGTCACACCGCAGGCGCGCGCCGCGGCGGAAAGGCGCTCAAATTGCGGGTTATCCCGATTGAGGACGGCAACGCCGTCCCGCGGCATGCCCTGGAAGATCTCCGCCTTGGCATCGGCGATCGCTTCCACCGACGAGAAGAACCCGAGATGCGCGGGCGATATCGTGGTGATGAGGGCGATGTCCGGCCGGGCGAGGCGCGTGAGCGCGGCGATCTCGCCGGGATGGTTCATGCCAATCTCGAACACGCCATAGGCGGTGTCCGCGGGCATGCGCGCGAGCGAGAGCGGAACGCCCCAATGGTTGTTGAGGCTCGCTACCGAGGCGACGGTCTTGCCCTGGCGCTCGAGGGAGCGGCGGAGCGCCTCCTTGCTGCCGGTCTTGCCGACGCTCCCGGTGACCGCGATCACCCGTGCCCTGCTGCGGGCACGGCCGGCGCGGCCGAGTTCGGTCAGCGCCGCAAGCGTATCGGGGACGAGGATCAGTGGCGCATCCGCAGAAAGGCCCTCGGGCTTGCGCGAGACCAGCGCCCCGGCGGCGCCGCGCTTCAGCGCGTCCGCCACGAAATCGTGCCCGTCGAAGCTAGGGCCGGCGAGCGCCACGAAGAGATCGCCCGCGGTCACGGTGCGGCTGTCGATGGAGACGCCGCTGGCGCTCCAGCCGACCGGTCCGGCGCCGCCGGTCGCCGCGACGATCTCGGCCGCGGTCCAGAGCGCGCTCACCGGCGTGCCTTTCCGATCCGGGCGATGGCGGCACGCGCGACCTCGGCATCGTCAAACGGGTGAATGACGCCGCCCACGATCTGGCCTTGCTCGTGGCCCTTACCCGCGATGACCAGCAGGTCCTCGGGCTGCAGCTTCTCGAGCGCGAACGCGATCGCGTCGCCGCGGTCGCCGATCTCGATGGCGCCGGGCGCCGCCACAAGGATCGCCCGGCGGATGGCGGCAGGATCCTCGCTGCGGGGATTGTCGTCGGTGACGATCACGACATCGGCAAGCCGGGTCGTTACTTCGCCCATGACCGGGCGCTTGCCGGAATCACGGTCGCCGCCGGCACCGAACACTACCATCAGGTTGCGGCGGCAATGCGGACGGAGCGCGGTCAGCACATTCTCGAGCGCGTCGGGCGTATGCGCATAGTCGACGAAGATCGGCGCGCCATTGGGATGCGTGGCGACGTGCTGCACCCGGCCGGGCGCGCCTGCGAGCCCCGAGAGGGCTTCGACCGCCTGGTCCCGCGCCGCGCCGGTGGCCAGCGCCAGCCCGAGCGCCGCCAACGCATTCATCGCCTGGAACCGGCCGACCAGCGGCAAGGACACGGTGTACTGGCGGCCGAACACCTTGAGATCCAGCTCCTGGCCCGCGACGGCAAGCCGCGCGGCCAGCACTCTGAGCTCCGTCCGCGCGGCTGTGCCATAGGCGTAGATCCGGTGCGACCGCGCGCGGCAAAGCTGCGCCAGCTGATCGAACTCGGGCGCGTCGGCGTTGAGCACGGCGACGCTCCCGCGTGGCATCAGCTCGCCGAAGAGCCGGGCCTTTGCCGCGAGGTAGGCTTCCATGCTCGGGTGATAGTCGAGGTGATCGCGCGACAGGTTGGTGAACGCAGCCGCCGATATCTCGAGTCCGTCCAGGCGGAACTGGTCGAGGCCGTGGCTCGACGCCTCGATCGCCACGTGATCGACCGCCCGGCGGGCGAGATCCTGCAGCTCACGATGGAGCGTCACCGGGTCGGGCGTGGTGAGCGCGCCAGGGCGCTCGAAGTCCGAGCCCACGACGCCCAGCGTGCCCACGCTCGCGGCGCGCCGCCCGGTCCGTTCCCAGATCTGCCGCGTGAAGGCCGCGACCGAGGTCTTCCCGTTCGTGCCGGTGACGGCGACCAGCGTCTTCGGTTGCGGCGCGTGGAAGCGCGCGGCCATCCGGGCGAGGCGCCGGCGCGGATTGGAGTCCACGACCACGAGGACGCCGGGATATTCGCGATGCAAAGCGGTCAGCGCTTGCGCATCGTCGGTCAGCAGCGCGACCGCGCCGCGCTTCACTGCGTCGCCAACGAAAACCTTGCCGTGGAGCTTGGTGCCCGGCAGCGCCGCGAACAGGAAGCCGGGCTCGACTGCGCGCGAATCGGCCGTCAGGCCGCGGATGTTGGGATCGCCGTATGACGCGGAAATCGAGGGCGCTAGGGAACCGTCCATGAGCTCAGTTAGCCGCAAGCTTCCGTCCCGATGATGGCGAAAAGTCGACCAGCAGGGCGCGGCGAATTTCGGGCGAATCTTCGTCGACCGGTGGAATTCCCACGATCGGCGCCATGCGCTGCACGATCCGGCTCACCGCCGGCGCCGCCACCCAGCCGCCCGTCGCCTCGCCCATGCTCTTGGCGTTGGCGTGAGGCTGATCGATGCTCACCATGATGACGTAGCGCGGCGCGTTGATCGGGAACACCCCGACGAAGGAAGAAAGTAGCTCCTTGTGCGCGTAGCCGTGGCGGCCGACTTCCTCGGCCGTGCCGGTCTTGCCGCCGACGAGATAACCCGGCGCCGTCGCGAACCGGCCGGTGCCCTGCTCGACCACGAGTCGCATCAGTCGGCGCATGTCCTCCGAGGTCTGCCGCGAAAGCACGCGCATGCCCTGCGGTCGATAATCGTCGGGGTGCTTCAGGAAGGTCGCGCGATGGAGCACGCCGCCATTCACCACCGCGCTGACCGCCGTCACCATCTGGAGCGGGCTCACGGAGATGCCGTGACCGAAGGCGATGGTCATGGTGTTGATGGTGCGCCAGGCGGTCGGCCACTCCGGCCTGCCGATCTCGGGAATCTCCACCTTGGGCGCGGCCAGGAGGCCCAGGCGATTGAGGAAATCCCGCTGCCGGTCGCCGCCGGCATCCACCGCCATCTTGGCCGAGCCGATGTTGGAGGAATAGATGAAGATCTCCGGCACGCTGAGCCAGCGACCCTTGGCGTGGTCGTCGTGGATGGTGAAGCGACCGATGTGGATGGGCGCGGTGGCGTCGTAGCTGCCGGCGAGCGTGGTGACGTGACCGTCGAGCGCCATCGCCGTGTTGAAGATCTTGAACACCGAGCCCATTTCGTAGGTGCCGAGCGTCGCCCGGTTGAACAGGCCTTCCTCGGTGACGTGGCTCATGTCGTTGGGATCGAATCGCGGCAGCGAGGCGAGCGCCACGATCTCGCCGCTGTTCGCATCGGCGATGATCCCCATGCCGCCCTGGGCGCCGAACGCCGTGATCTGCGCCTGGACCTCTTCCGTCAGGATGTATTGCAACCGCGTGTCGAGCGCGAGCGCCACGGGATCGTCGCTGGTCTTGAGCTCGTCATCGAGGCCGCGCTCGATGCCCGCGAGTCCCTTGTTGTCGACGGCGTCGACATAGCCGACCACGGCCGAGGTCAGCTCGCCCTTGGGATAGACGCGGAACCCCGTGGTCTCGAACTTGACGCCGGGAATGCCGAGGTTGTTGACCGCGAATTGCTGGTCTGGCGTGAGCTGCCTCCGGAGGCGGACGTACTTGCGGCCGGAGGCGAGCTTCTCCTGCACCTCATGCTGGTTGAGATCCGGCAGTGCCGCGACCAGCTTGCGCGCGGCCTCGGCGGCGTTGTCGACCTGCTTGGGGTAGGCAACCAACGCTTGGCTCTCCAGCGTGCGCGCCAGCAGCACGCCATTGCGGTCCACGATATCGGCGCGCGTCGCATCCGTGCGCGGCTGCACATGGGCGTGGGCGATCCTGGTCTCGCCGCCCTTGAGCACGGTGAGGTCGACGAGACGGAAACCGATCACGGCGAAGGCAAGCGCGAACAACACGCCGGTCAGCACGAGCCGCGTGCGGCTGGTCTCCAGGAACTCCTTCTCCGGTCCGTCCTTGGGCAGGGCGCCGCGGGGCGCCGGCTTGTAATGCCGGGGTCGGCAGGGATTCTCGTCGAGATGGAGCGCGGGCTTCATCGCGGTGTCCCCGGCTTGGCGCTGACGAGACTGGTGCCGCCCGGCAGCCGCACCGGCGCATGAGCCGGCGCTTGCGGCGCCGGCGACGGAGCAGCGCTGGCTACCGCGGGCCCGTCGGCCTCGGCCGGGCGAAACCGAATCTGGTCTAGGCTCCCGAGCTGGGCCCGACCCACCGGCACCAGGGTCAGGTGGCGCTGGCGGAGCTGATCGAGGCGCGCGGGCTGCGTGAGGTAGCTCCACTCCGCGCTCAGGACGCGGATCTGGTCACGGTCCGTATCGATCGAGCGATTGATGCGGCCAAGCTCGTCGTCGACCTGCGCCACCTGGTACTTCACCTCGTAGGTGGCGAACCCGGCGACGCCGACAGCGGCGAGCCAACCCCAGGTGGCGAGACGGAACATGCTCATGCGGCAATCCCCGGCTCGCTGGGCCAGGCTGGAGTTGCCGTACGCTCGGCGCCCCGGAGCCGCGCGGAGCGAGCACGCGGATTTCGCTCGATCTCCGCAGCCGATGGCCGAATCGGCTTCCGGGTGAGGACGGTGAAGCTGGGCGCCGGCGCCGATGGGCTCGGCCGATGGCGCGAGGCGCCCGCGCCGCCGCTCCGGGCGCGGAGGAAATCCTTCACCCTGCGATCCTCGAGCGAGTGAAAGGCCACGATCGCAAGCCGTCCGCCGGGCTCGAGCAGCCGCTCGGCGGCCAAGAGCGCGCGCTCGAGCTCGCCGAGCTCGTCGTTCACCTCCATGCGGAGGGCCTGGAAGGTGCGGGTCGCGGGATCGATGCCGCCGGCCGCCGGCACGACCTTGCGCACCAGTGCCGCGAGCTCGGCCGTCCGTGTGAGCGGCGCTCTTGCGCGCGCCTGCACGATCGCCCGCGCGACGCGGCGCGAGTGGCGCTCCTCGCCGTAGACGTAGATCAAGTCCGCGAGCGCCGCCTCGGAGAGCGTGTTCACGAG
>DATFRA010000258.1:0-8890 GCA_035263705.1 Allostellaceae bacterium | reverse complement strand
TGTGCGAGAACACCTGGATCTTGCCGCTGGCGTCGTGGAGGTCGATGAACATGCCGCTGTTGCGGATCGAGCGGATGCGGCCGGCGATCGCCACCTGGTCTTGCGTCTCGGTCTTCGCCGGCAGGCTCTCGTAGCGCTTGGCGAGCTCGGCGGCGCTCGCCGTGACGGCAAAGGAATAAGGATAAGCCTCGAGCCCGAGCTTCTTGAGCTCGCCGAGCTTCTCCAGCCGCACGGCGCGGAGCGCGTCCTCGCCGACTTCGTTGTCCGCCACGCGATCTCTCCGAGACCCGAAAGAGCGCGCTCTTTGTAGCGATTTGCAACGAAAGCGCAACACTGTCGCTCGTGTGACCCGCCTCACATACAGGCTGCGCGAACGCGCCCATATTCACGTTCCTAACGAGGAGGAGATCCCGTGATCAAGAGGCCTTCGTTCCCCGTCTACCGCGTCACCGAGCGGCCGGCGCGCCCAGGCGTCGATCACCGGCTCAGCGTCGTAGCGCTCGTGCTCGCGATCATCGTTGTCGCCGGCCTGCTCGTTCGCGCCGCGGGCCCGATCTCCGAGACGCCCTTCGACCCCGACAACTATCTGGTGGGCCCATGACCACACTCGGCGAGCGTCCGACGATTCAGCGCGAGGCGAGCGGCGGGCCGGAGCCACGAACGCGGCCCGACCGTGCTGTGGCCGACCCCGAGCGCGACCGCGCCCTACTTTGGTCGAGGGTGATGCAGGAGGCGCGGGGCCGCGTGCGGCTGCTCGCGCGCCGCGCATTTCCGTGGCGCTACTACTGACGGTATTGCCTAGCTCACCGCGGGCGAGGCCGCTGTCCTGAGGCGCGAGAGACCCGTGAGATCGAGCGTGTGCTCGTGGAGCGCTTTCAGCGTGCTCCGATGGCCGACGCTGACGATCGTCGGTTGCCACGGCGCCTCGCGCAGCATGCGATAGAACCGCGCCTCGCTCGCCTCGTCGAGCGCCGAGCTCGCCTCGTCGAGAAAGATCACCTTTGGCTCCGCCAGAAAGACGCGCGCGAAGGCGATGCGCTGCTGCTCGCCGAGCGAGAGGCGTTGCGACCAGAGGTCCGTCACGTCGAGCTCACTCCCGAGCCGACTCAAGCCGACCTTGTCGAGCGCCGCCTTGAGTTTCTCGTCCGGTACCTTCGTGCCGTCGTCGGGATAGGCGAGCGCCTGGCGGAGCGTGCCGAGCGGCAAATAGGGCTTCTGCGGCACGAAGAACGCCGTGCCCTCCGCGAGGCGCATGCGGCCGCGGCCGAACGGCCAGAGGCCCGCGATGGCGCGCAAGACCGTGCTCTTGCCGATGCCGGTGGGGCCAGTGATCAGGAGGGCGCTCGCGGGGTCAGCCTTGAACGCTACCCCCGCAACGAGCGGCTGCCCGCCGGGCAGGTCGAGCTCGAGCTGCTCGACTTCGACGCCGCCGCCGCCGCGAGCGATCGCGACCTCGCCGGTCTCGTCGGCTCCCGCTTCGATCTCCTCTACGCGGTTGTCGAAGGTTACGAGACGCGTCACGATGGATTGCCAGCGTGCGATCGAATCATAGCTGTCGATGATGAAAGAGAGCGACGAATAGACTTGGTCGAATGCGGTCGACGTCTGCATGAGATCGCCGAGCTGAATTTCCTTGGCGAAAAACCGCGGCGCCTGCACGAGGAACGGGAAGACCACCTGCGCTTGAGCGACACTGTATCTGAATGAATTCAGCTTGAGTGTTCGCCACATGATGCCGATGCGATTCATGAACACACCAGCGAACCGCCTCCCGAAATGCTCGTACTCGCGCAGCTCGCCGCGATAGAACGCCACGCTCTCCGTGTATTCGCGCAGGCGCACCAGGCTGTAGCGGAAATCCGCCTCGAAACGCTGTTGATCGAAATTGAGCCCGACCAGGGGCCGCCCGATCTTGACCGCCACGACCGTCGCGACGATCGCATAAACCAGGGTGAGCCAAACCATCGCTCGGGGTACCGCGATCGAGCCGATCGTGATCGGGCCCGACAGCGACCACAAGATAAACAGAAACGAGAACAGCGATACGACCCGTCGCACCAGGGTGAGTGTCAGATCGAACGTGTACTCGATGTACATCCGGACGTCCTCGGCGATCCGCTGATCGGGATTGTCCGTATCTCCGGTGAGCTGCAGCCGGTAATAGGCGCGGTGCGAGAGCCAACGCTGCAGATAATGATTGGTCAGCCAGCGCCGCCACCGGATCTGCAGCCAGCTCGTGAAGAACTCGAGCGAGACGGCGACCGCGATGTAGCTCATCGCGAGGCCGAAAAAGATCCATATCTGGTGAAGGAAGCCGGCCTCCTCGAAGTTCTGGATCGTGTTGTAGAAGTCGTTGCGCCAATAGCTGAGCCACACATCGAGCCCGACGGTCGCGAGATTGAGCGCGACAACCAAGACCAGGAGAGCCAAACCCGACCACTTCTCGTCCGAGAACCAGTAGTGTTTGCCGATGCGCCAAGCCTCGCGCATGACATTATGGAGCCGTCTTCGCTGGGGCGTCTGCGCCAAGGTTTCTATCGTCATTTCCTTTGAGCTCCGATACTTGGGGCGAGGGTGGCGCGCGACTATACCCAATCGCCGGCTGCATGCACGCTCACGGCCGCGTTAAACTCGGTTCATGACCGACGCCCCCGCCGAGGATGGTGCACTTCGCCTAGTGCTGGCGCGCGGCGTAGGCCGAGCGCTGGCGCAGCGGGGGTATGCGACGCTAACCGAGGTCTCGCTCGCCAATGGCCGGCGGGCGGACGTCATGGGCCTCGGGCGCGCGGGCGATCTGGTGATCGTGGAGGTCAAGTCCTCCCTGCAGGATTTCCGCAGCGATGCCAAATGGCCGGAGTACCGCGAGTTCTGCGACCGGTTCTATTTTGCGGTCGCCGAGGAGTTTCCGCGCGACGCGATACCCGGGGATTGCGGCCTGATCGTGGCGGACGGGTTCGGCGGCGCGGTGCTCCGGGAAGCGCCGCTGCTCACCCTGGCGGCGGCGCGGCGCAAGGCGGTCACGCTGCGCTTTGCGCTCCTCGGCTCCCTGCGGCTCCGGCGCCTGCTCGACCCCGCGGCGGGTGACCCGGAGCAGCAGGTCTGAGCCGGGCTCCTAAAGGATTCATTTACCAACGCGGCCTAGAACCGGATACAAATCCGGGAATGCCGATGTCAGACAGCGTCGACAAGATCGCGCCCAGGGGGGCCGCCGCCCCTGCCTGGCAGCGTTATTTCGGCATCGCCCGGGTCGATCACTGGGTCAAGAACGCGTTCATGCTGCCGGGCACCACGCTCGCGCTGCTGTTCGTGCACCCATCGCAGGGCCTGCTGCTCTGGCACACGGCGCTGGGCCTGGTCGCCCTCTGCCTCTGCTCCTCCGCCAATTACACGATCAATGAGTTCCTCGATGCCGAGTCCGACCGTTTTCATCCGGTGAAGCGGCACCGTCCGGCGGCACAGCAGTTGCTCGACGCGCGGCTGGTGATGACGCAGTACGTGGCGCTCGTCGCCCTCGGTCTCGCCGCGGCGTCGGGGGTCGGGCGCAGCTTCGCGATTACCAGCGGCGTGCTGCTCGGCATGGGCATCCTGTACAACGCGCGTCCCGCACGGACCAAGGACACGCCCTACCTCGACGTGCTCTCGGAATCGATAAACAATCCGCTTCGCCTGCTGCTCGGCTGGTTCGCGCTGGTGAACGACGTGCTGCCGCCCAGCAGCATCATCCTCTCCTATTGGATGGGCGGCGCCTTCCTGATGGCGGTGAAGCGCTTCTCCGAGCTCCGCGGCATCGCCGACCCCGAGCGCGCCGGCCTCTACCGCCGCTCGTTCCGGTTCTACACCGAGGATTCCCTGCTGGTGTCGGCGTTCTTCTACGCGGTCTGCTCGGCGTTCTTCCTGGGCGTGTTCCTGATCAAGTACCGCATCGAGTTCCTGCTCACGTTTCCGTTGTTCTCCCTGATGTTCGCGTGGTATCTCGCGATCGGGCTGAGGCCGCACTCGGCGGCCGAGGCGCCCGAGCGTCTGTTCAGCGAGCGCCGTTTCGTCGCCTTCGTGGCCGTGCTCTGCGCGATCGCAGGGGTTCTGTTCTATGTCGACATCCCCGGGCTCCACATCCTCGTCGAGCCCATCACCGTCCACTAGCTCGGGACTCGGGAAGGCGGACGAGACCATCGCGGTCTTCGACCTCGACGGCACCGCGACCACCCGCGACACCACAACGGCCTATCTCTTGGGCTACCTGCGCCGGCATCCGCGGCGCCTCGGCCGCTGCCCGCGGCTCGCCGTCAGCATCGCCGGCTTTGCTGCGGGGCTCGTTGACAACGCCGGGGTAAAGCGCGCGGCGCTGCAGGCCATCCTGGGCGGTGTGAGCCGCGAGGAGATCGAAGCCTGGACCGGGAATTTCGTGCCCTGGTGCCTCAAGGCGCTGGTGCGGCCCGCGGCACGAGCGCGCATTGCAGTGCATGCCGACGCGGGGCACCACTTGATCCTCGCCAGCGCCAGTCTCGATCTTCATGTCTTACCGATCGCGCAGGCACTCGGCTTTGCCGAGGTCATCTGCACCAAGGTCGCCTGGACCGACCAAGGGACGATCTCCGGCGATCTGGACGGCCACAACATGCGCGCCGACAAGAAGCTCGCGGCCGTGCAGGGCATGGTCGCGCTCATCGAATCGGAACCGCGCAGCGCGACGGTGATCGCCTACTCCGACCACCACGCTGACCTGCCGCTGCTGCGCTGGGCGGATCAGGCGGTCGCCGTCAACCCCACACGCCGGCTCGCCGCCGCCGCCGCTATCGAAGGCATTCCCGTCGAGGACTGGGGCCATCCGTGACGGGCGGGACGGCCGCGGGCCTGCGGGCCGAGCTTGATCGCTTGGGCCGACTGCGCTTCGCAGTGTTGTGCCTGCTTGGGTGCCTCAGCCTCGGCTGGCTAGCGGGAGGCCTCCTCAACACCTGGTGGTGGCATCCACCTGGCTACGTGAACGAGGGCGGCGCCAATATCGGGCGGGATTTCGTGGCGCTCTGGACGGCGGCGCACCTGGCGCTCGGCGGCGAGCCCGCCGCGGGCTACGACCCAACCCTGCTCCACGCCGCCGAGCAGGTGACGATCGGTGCGCCCGTCGGGCTCATCACCTGGCACTATCCGCCGAGCTTCTTGATGCTCGTGCTGCCGCTGGCGCTGCTCCCCTATCCCGCCGCGGCGGTGCTCTGGGTCGCCGCGACGTTCGCCGGCTTCGTCCGATTGCTCCAGCGCGTGGCGCCCCATCCCCTGACCTGGCTCGCGGCGCTGATCTTCCCGGCCACCGCGCAGTGCCTGATCAGCGGCCAGAACGGCGCCTTCTCCGCCGCCTTGATCGCTGGCGGGCTCTTGAGCTTGGAGCGCCGGCCGATCCTCTCAGGGCTCTGCTGGGGCCTGCTTGCCTACAAGCCTCAGATGGCGGCGGCGGCCTTTGCGGCATTGCTGTTTGGCCGGCATTGGCGCGCGCTCGGCGCAGCCCTGGCGGTGGCAGCCGCACTGGCGATGGCGGGCCGCGCCGTCTTCGGCCTCGAGCCATGGCTCGCCTTCTTCCGCGGCCTCGGCGAGGCGAGTACCCTCCTGGAGACGGGCCGAGTACCCTGGGACCGGATGGCCACCGCGTTCGCCTCGGCGCGACTCGCGGGCCTCGGCATCGCCGCAGCGTACGCGCTGCAGATCGCGGTCGGGCTGGTGGCGCTCGGCGTGCTGGCGCGGGTCTGGTGGCGCCGCGCGCCGCTGGCCCTCGCGGGTTCCATCCTGGTGCTGAGCATTCCCCTCACCACGCCTTACGCCTACGACTACGACCTCGTCATGCTTCTGCTGCCGCTGGCGTGGCTCCTCCAAGAGGCGCGCTCGACCGGGTTCCGACGCGGCGAGGCGATCATCCTGCTCGCTGCCTGGGTCATGCCGGTCGCCGGAAAATTCGTCGCGGAGGTGACGAGGTTCCAGCCGACCTGGCTCGTGATGTTGCTGTTCTTGCTGACGACATCGCGCCGGGCGCTTCTCAGCGCACCATCCGCGCGATCGTAGCCGTGGTGCTATATCCTGCCACGAGGTCCGCGAGTACCACTTTGCCACCGTGGGCCTCGACGATGTCGGCGCCGACCACTTCGTCCTTGCGGTAGTCGGCGCCTTTGATCAGGACCTCGGGCATCAGCGCCGCGATCAGCTCGCGCGGCGTGTCCTGGTCGAATACTACGATCATGTCGACGCTCGCGAGCGACGACAGCACGGCGCCGCGCGCGGCGGCGCTCTGCACGGGCCGGTCGGGACCCTTGAGACGCGTCACGGAGGCGTCGCTGTTCAGGCCCACCACCAGCCGGTCGCAATGCGCCTTCGCCTGCGTCAAGAGCGAGACGTGGCCGGGGTGCAGGATGTCGAAGCAGCCGTTGGTGAAGCCGATCTTGAGGCCGTTGCGCCGCCAGCGCGCGAGATGATCGAGCGCCACCGGCAGCGGCAGCAGCTTCTGGCCCGCGAGCGCGTCGCGATTGACGATGGCCTCCTCGAGCTCGCTCGCGTGCACGACGGCGGTGCCGACCTTGCCGACCACGATCCCCGCCGCGATGTTGGCGAGCCGGGCGGCATCGAGCAGCGAGACGCCGGCACCGAGCGCGGCGCCCAGCACCGCCACCACTGTGTCGCCGGCGCCAGAGACGTCGAAGACCTCGCGGGCCTCGGCGGCGAGCCGGTGCACCGCGCCGCCCGCCTCGATCAGCAGCATGCCCTCCTGGCTCAGCGACACCAGAACCGCGCCGAGCTCGAAATCATCGATCAGCGCCCGGGCCGCCGCGGTGACCTCCGCCTCGCTCCCGACCGGGAGCTTGGTCGCCGCCGCCAGCTCCCCGCGGTTCGGCTTCAAGATGCTCGCGCCGCGATAGGGCGCGTAGTTCGTGCCCTTGGGGTCCACCACCACCACGTGACCGGCCGCGCGGGCAATCGCGATGGCCGCGGCCGCGACCCCGTCGCCGAGCACGCCCTTGGCATAGTCGGAGAGCACCGTCACGCGATGCCCGGCGGCGGCATGATCGAGGACGCGCAGCAGATCTTCCCGCACAGAGGCGGCGACCGGCACGACCCTCTCGCGGTCGGCGCGCAACAGCTGCTGCGTCCCCGCGACATACCGGGTCTTGATGGTGGTGGTCCGGCCGGGTTCCTGGAGCAGATGCACCTCGGCGCCGTCGGTTCCGCCGGCGAGCAGGCTCAGCTCGCGGCCGGCGGCGTCGTTCCCGACCACCGAGACAAAGCAGGGCGAAAGGCCCAGCGCTTGGAGGTTGCGCAGCACGTTGCCGGCGCCGCCGAGCGTGCGTGTCTCGCGCTCGACCCGCAGCACCGGGATAGGCGCCTCCGGCGAGACCCGCTCGACCGAGCCATAGACATAGTGGTCGAGCATGACGTCGCCCACGCAGACGAGGCGCGTCGCCGGCAGCTTCTCGACGAGGGAGACCAGGTCCGCGTCGGCCATGCGCCCCTCATAGGCGGCGCCGCCGCGCCTGGCAAGGAAATCCGCGTGGGTAGAGGTGGTCGAGTCCATTGCCCTGGCGCCCGCGAGGGTTTCTCCTTACATCTGAAGCCCATGGCCAAGACGCCCCGACCTGCCTCCGCCGCTCCCGCCGGAAGCCGGCTCTATGCCGTCGGCGACATCCACGGCCGGGTCGACCTGCTGCAGGCGTTGCTCGCGCGGATCGCGGCCGATGCCGCGCGCCATCCCGCGGCCGCCAAGCGGCTTATCTATCTCGGCGACTACGTCGACCGCGGCCCCGCCTCACGCGCGGTGATCGACAGCGTGACGCACGACGGACCCGCCGGTTTCGAGGTGGTGCCCTTGATGGGCAATCACGAGGAGATGATGCTGCGCTTCCTCGAGGACCTCGCGGTCGGCCGGACCTGGATGATGAATGGCGGCGACGCGACGCTCCTCAGCTACGGTGTCGAACCCCCCAGCATGTTCGCGGGGACCGCGCTCTTCCGCGACGCCCAGCAGCAGTTTGCCGAGCGCCTGCCGGCGGCGCACAAGAGCTTCCTCGATGGCCTCGCGATCTCGCACACTGAGGGCGATTACCTCTTCGTGCACGCGGGCGTGCGGCCCGGCGTGGCGCTCGACAAGCAGCGCACCGAGGACCTGCTCTGGATCCGCGACGAGTTCCTCGAGTCCGACCGCGACTTCGGCAAGGTGGTGGTGCACGGCCACAGCATCAGCCTTGACCCCGAGTTCCGCCCGAACCGCATCGGCATCGACACTGGCGCCTACCGCTCGGGCCAGCTCACCTGCCTGGTGCTCGAGGGCACGGAGCGGACGCTTCTCACGACGTAATCGCGTCCGAAGCGGCTTCGGCTTCATTCTCTGTTCGTCATGGCCTGGCTTGTCCCGGCCATCCACGTTTTGGCATGCGGCAGCAGAACACGTGGATGCCCGGGACAAGCCCGGGCATGACGATCTCAAAGAAGGTCGATGGTCGTGCGCCTCAGCTCCGGGGCGCGTGCTTGCTGAGGATGCGCTGGAGCGTGCGGCGGTGCATCTTGAGGCGGCGGGCGGTCTCGGAGACGTTGCGGTCGCACTGCTCGAAGACGCGCTGAATGTGCTCCCAGCGGACGCGGTCGGCGGACATGGGATCCTCCGGCGGCGGCGGCAGGGAGGCCTCGGTCGCGAGCAGCGCGCGCTCGACAGCGTCGGCATCGGCAGGCTTCGGGAGGTAGTCGACGGCGCCGGCTTTGACGGCGGCAACCGCGGTCGCGATGTTGCCGTAGCCGGTCAGCATGACAATGCGCGCGCTGGGGCGCGCCTCGCGCAGCGCGCTCACGACGTCAAGACCGCTGCCGTCGGTGAGGCGCAGGTCCACCACGGCAAACGCCGGCGTATTGCCTTTGGCGGCGGTGA
>DATFRA010000257.1:0-3589 GCA_035263705.1 Allostellaceae bacterium | reverse complement strand
CCGCGCGAGATCGACGTCCTTCTTCACGCCGAGGCCCTTCTCGTAGAAGGTGCCGAGCCGGAAGGTTGCAGGGATGATGCCGGCCTGTGCCGCACGGTCGAACCATTTGGCGGCTTCGTCGAGATTCTGCGGCACGCCCTTGCCCTCGGCAAAGCGCAGGCCGATCTCGAAGGCGGCAGTCGGATCGCCTTTCAGGGCAGCGGCGCGCAGTGCCGGGCCCGCGACCAGGTCGGACAGCCGCTCGCCTTGCGGAATTGGCACTGTGGTCTGCTTGTGGCCATTCGCGGCGGGAAGCGCGCCGGTGATGTCGCTGTCTTCAATCAAGGTCGGCGGCGCAGACGCAGCGGGCGGCGGGATCGCGACCGACGCAGTCGCCGCCGTGGGCGCGGCGCCGTTCAGCGACTGCTTGCCGATCGGCGTCGGCGAGGTCATCGATGGCGCAGGCGGGCTCGGTGCCGGCGCGTCCGGCTTGGCGGCGCTGTCCGCGGGCGACAGCGTGCTGGCGGGCGCTTCGCCCGGATTTTCCATCGCGGGTATCCGCGGCGGTGTGCCGGTGTCGAGCAGTGTCATCGCCATCTTGAACGTGCCGAGCACGATCACGACCACGCTCGCCCCGACCAGCAGCGCGCGGATCTTGGAGGTGATGTTCGAAGATCCCTTGTCGCCCTTGCCCTTGTCGGCGGCCTTGGTGCCGCGCCCCTTGTCGATGGCTTGCTGGGCGGCGGCCGCCTGCGCCGCGCGGCGTGCTGCGGCGATGAAGCTCGAGGAGGAGACCGGCTCGCGCGGGGCCGCCGGGATTTCGCTGATCGCGCTCTCGGAGGCGGCAATGCGCTCCGACGGCGAGGCGACGCGACCGCCTGGCCGGGTGCCGGGTTCGAGCGGGTGATCGGGTGGCAGCGCGGAATCGAGTGCAGGACGCGGCGCTGAGCTCGGCACCAGGATCTCGCTGATCGCAAGCGGCGGCGGTGGCGCCGGCGGCGCAACCGGGGCCACCGGAGCCGGCTCGGCGGCATGGAAGTCGCGCGGTGCTGCGGCAAAATGCGCTTCGGAAGCGGCCGGATTGGGCAGTTCTGGCCTGGCTTGCGGCGGCATCGCAAAGCGCGGCGCAGCGGCAGCCGGTTCTGCCGGCATTGACGCGGTCGCGGGGGGCGCCATGTCCTGCGACGGGGACGACGAGCGGACCCCGCGCAGATCGCCTTCGATCATGGCGAGGCGATCGACCACATGGCTGAGCGTGGAATTGACCGCTTCCAGCGAGTCCTGGGTGTGGCGGGTGGTTTCCGACTGGCTGTAGCGGATGTCGGATAATTCGCGCTTGACGAGGTCGACCAGACCGTCGTCGCGCGGCTCCGGCATCGGCGGCGGGGGTCTGTCGGCAAACGAGGCGAATGCCGCATGTTGCCTTTCGAGGTGGCGCAGGATGTCGGAGAGCCCCTCCTCGACACGCGAGAGATTGCCGCCGCGGTGTTCGCTGGAGGCTTCCAGCCGCTCCAGAAGATAGGACACGCGCTGCTCGAGATGCGCGAAGGCGGACGGGCCGTCGTTGCCGACCTGCATGCGGTCGATGCGGTCGGACAATGCGCGCAACGCGCCTTCGATCTGCTCCGAATTGTCGCGGACGACGGGCGCAGGACGGTTTTCCAGCGCGCTGGTCAGCGCGGCAATGCGCTGTTCGAGCGCGGCAAGAGTATCATTGCTGCGGCCGGCCTCAATGAGCTGATCGACCTTGGCCGACAGCACGTGGACGTCGTCGGACAGTCGCGCCAGCGCATCGTTGGAGGCGACGTTGGAGACGATGGCGCGAAGCGCTGCTATCGCGCTTTCAAGCTGCTTCACCGTGGCCGGATCGTCATTGGCGCGCAGGATCAGGTCGAGCTTGGCGCCGAGATTGCGGATCGCCTGGTCGTAGCCGGCGAGCTGCTCGGCCGGCATCAGCGAGCGCAGCACCTCACCGATATCGGCCAGCGCGCGCTCGATGCTGGAAAGCGCCTGGCCGTCGATGGCGCTCTGGCGGTTGTCTTCGATGCGGCGGGCCAGCGAGCGGACTTCGCTCTCGAGCGATTCAATCGCCCGGCGCGGCATCGCTTCGGTGATGGCCGAACGAATCTCGGCGAGCTCGGCGCGAAAGCCTGTCACCGACTGCTCGAGGCGATCCGGACGCTGTAGCGCCTCGATCTGGCTCGTGATCTTGGTGAGATGGCGCTCCAGCGCGGAGAAATCCGGGCTCGGGGAGGACGGCACCATCGCGGGCGCGGTCTGTGGGGCGAAACGGGGCTGCATCGGGCGCGGAGGCGGCGCGTCAAGCTCGCTCTGGCGTGCGGCGATCTCCGCAATCGCGGAATCGAACGAGGCGGGGCTCAGGGGAGGCGAGGACCGGTAGGCGGGCGACGCCTGCGCGGCGTGTGGATGGGCTGACGCGGAATAGCCCTGCGGCGAGTAAACCTGGCCCGCGGCGCGCTCGACCGCCTCATTCTGGCGCTGCTGGCGGTCCTGGGTCTGCCGCGCGGCTTGCGGGTTCGAAATCTGCGAGAGCCGCGCATCGAGCCGCGAGATCGCGTCGTTGAGCTGGCGCGCGACGCCCTGTTCGCGCGGAGCGTCGCCCCGCGGCATCGGCTTGGAGATCTGGTCGATCTGGCGGGTGATGGAATCGAGCCGCTGATGGATGTCGGCGACGTCGCGGCTCGGCGAGAACGGGCGGGACTCGCCACTGCGGAAATTTGGCTGGGCGGATTCGCCAACCGTCGAGTTGAGCCAGTCGTTCAGGGACATGCCGGCGCGACGCGCGGCGGCCTCAGCCCTTTCGCGCACGGATGGATCGATGCCGTCGACACTCCACGATACGCGCGAGTTCATGCTTCCGTCCGGTTCTGACTCCGGCGCCCCCACCTGGCGCCTCGGCCTCCCCGCGCGTCCCGAAGATAGAGACAATCCAATTGCGCGCAGGTCGTCTGCCTCAACTCCCGACTTTTTCCCGTTACGGTAAATAACGGGTTAAGGAATGGGGCTGCGGGCGCCTAAAGTTGCGTCGCGGAACGGGAAAACGGGCTTGGGCGACGCTAACCGCCGCCTTCGCGCTTGCCGTCGTCAAGCGGCACGACATTGTCGCGATGGGCCAGCGCCGAGAGCGCATCGATCGCCTCCTCGTACCACTCCGCCACCATCTTCTCGTGGCGCATCCCGAGCTTGAGGATCAACAGCTTGCCGAGATCGACGGTCGCTGCACTCCCTTGCGGATAGTGCTTGGCGATCAGGCGTTCGTGCCGGTCGTGGCGGTCGCGATGATGCTCCAGCCGCGCCATCAGGTCGGTCCGCAGCGGCTCGATATCGACGTGGTCAAGTGCGTAGAGCCGTACCAGCAGATCGTCCTTGATCGAGGGTGGCACGCTCGGCCGCGCGGCCCAGTGCCGGAAAGCGGCCCTGCCGTCGTCGGTCAGCGTATAGACCAGCTTGTTCGGCTTGCCTGACTGCACCACCTCCTGGCCCTGGACATGGCCGCGGTCGCGCAGCTTCGACAGTTCGCGATAGATCTGCTGGTGGTCGGCCTTCCAGAAGAAGCCGATCGAGGCGTCGAAGGTCTTGGCCAGCTCAT
>DATFRA010000256.1:0-2315 GCA_035263705.1 Allostellaceae bacterium | reverse complement strand
CGGCCTTGGTGGATGTGCGATCGGGACCGTCAATATCGATCTGTTCGCCAAGATGACGGGAATCGAATTCCACATCGAGGGCCCGGTCGGTCAATTTGCGATAGGCCGTGGCGTGACATCACAGGCGTTCGGTCATCATCCGACGTGACTTCATCCGACGTGACTTCTTGGCCTTACCAGGACCATCGCCGGCTTCGCGTGTTGGAGGGATCGCGCGGCGAGGCGCGCTCGAAATATCCGACCATATGACGGCTGCGCCCTCCGGCAAGTGCGAATACGGCGCCCTGAGGGTCGGCGCATTGGACGAACCATGCGCCCCCCGGCGATTGCAGTGGTTCGTCGAGGATCCGGCCGCCGGCGGCCGTCACCCGCTTGGCTGCCGCGTGGATGTCGGCGACGTTGAAATAGTAAAGCCAGCAGGGGGCCGGCATGGTTGGAGGCTTGGTGAGGATACCGCCGATCGTCTGCCCTTCGGCCGAGAACCGCTGATATGTGCCCATCGCGTCGATATCGGCGTCCGCCTTCTGCCAATCGAACAGCTCGCCGTAGAAACCCAACGCCTTCTCCGGGTCGGTGGCGAGCAACTCGTGCCAGCCCACGCGGCCGGGTGCATTCAGGTCGCCGGGCTGCATGCGCTCGGGACCGATCGACTGCAACAACCCGAGCGTTGCGGCTTGCGGGTCGGCAAAGACGGAAAAGCGGCTGGTATTGGGAATTTCTGTCGGCGGCACGTACACGGTTCCGTCCCGGCGCTTGACGAGGTCGGCGGCGGCGTCGATGTCGTTCACCCCGACATACCCGACCCAATGCGGCGCTGCGCCCTCCGGTAGCTTCATCACTGCGCTGATAGGGGCCTCTCCGGTGGAAAACAACGCAAAGGAAGCATCGGACAGCGATACATCCCGCGCGCGCCAGCCCATGACCTTGGCGTAGAAGGCCTTGGCCGCCTCAACGTCAGTCGTCATCAACTCATACCAGACGAAACGGCCGTGCGAGTTGACCACCTGGCTACTCCCGTTCGAGCCGGTCAGTGGATCCCTTTCGCGTACACCGAATCCGCCGACGGCGCCTTGGGGAAATAGCCGACGTCCTGGCCGGCGCGATAGACCGCCTGGATCTCGGACTTCATGCCGGCGGCCGGCGCCACATGCATGCCGAGGCGCTCATTCGAGCGGATCAGCTCCGCCATCGCCTTCTGATCCTCCGCGTTCGCCTTCGGTGCGATCAGCGGCGCGGCCTCGTCGGGGTTCTGCCTGATCCACTCGGCGGCCTGCTGGTAGGTTGCATAGAGACGGGGGATCACAGCCTGGTTCTGCGCGATCCAGTCGGTATGCGCCGCAACGCCCAGATAGGGAATGAAATCGCCGCCGCCGAACGTCTTCCAGGCCGCTGCGGTGCCCTGATCGAGATCGCGGATCGCCGGCTTCTTGGCCTTGAGCAGCGTGTAGGCCGGCTCCCAGATCTGCACCGCGTCGGCGCGGTCTGCGAGCGCGTAGCCGACGAGGCCGGGCGTCGCGGTGTTCACGACCTCGATCTTGGAGACGTCGACGCCCGCCTTCCTGGCGAAGAATTCGAACATCACGTAGTTGGTGGTCGCGCGCGCGGCTGCGAGCTGCTTGCCCTCGAGGTCGCGCAGCGTCTTCACCTCGGGCCGCGAGGTCACCACCGCGCCCCACAGATCGAACAGGTTGAACAGGTACTGCACCTTGACGCCGCGGATGTCGGCGAGGCCGACCGTGAGCAGCGCGGCGCTGCCGCCGAGCTTGAACTCGCCGGAATTGAACTGCGCCGTGTAGGCGTCGGGGGTGCGCTCGGCGAAGTCGATGTCGAGCCGGTTGGCGGCGTCGAATTTTTTCGCCTTGATCACCGGCGGCATGAAGGCGCCGAGCGAGGGCGCGCCGAACACCACGATCGAGAGCTTGTCGGGGGCTTGAGCGGTCGCCGGACACGCGAGGGCGGCGAGCGTCGTTGCGGCCAGCACGAAACGAATTGCAGATCTCATATTGTGTCGCTCCCGATTCCGTCTCTTCCCCGCTATGCCCGCAGGGTGGGCGAAGGCGCGGAACGCGCCGTGCCCACGTGCCGTGCCGCGCTTCGCAATGACGTGGATGATTACCTGATCCCGAACACCTTCTCGGCCAGCCCGCCGTTGATTGCGGCGATCTGGTCCGCACTGAGCCCCGCCGCCGCCACGATCCTGGTCGGTTCCGTGTCGCCGATCGGGAAGGGCGAGTCCGAGCCCATCATAAGGCGCTCGGTCCCGAGCATGGCGATGACGAATTGCAGCACCCGCGCGTCGTGCAGGATGGTGTCGA
>DATFRA010000255.1:0-8544 GCA_035263705.1 Allostellaceae bacterium | reverse complement strand
CCGCGCTGCCCGTTCGTGACGGACCGCTGCCGGCGCGAGGCGCCGGTGCTCGAGACGAAGGGGACGGGTCACGTCGTCGCGTGTTTCGAGTCCGACCGGGTGGTCGCGGCATGAGCGGGACACAGGCGACGGCGCTCCTCGAGGTCCAGGGCCTCAAGAAGCACTTCCCGGTGCGCAAGGGCCTGTTCTCCCGCGCGGTGGGCCGGGTCTACGCCGTCGATGGTATCAGCTTCAGCATCGCCGAGGGCGAGACTCTCGGTCTCGTCGGCGAGTCAGGCTGCGGCAAGTCCACCGCCGGCAAGACGATCTTGAGGCTGCTCGAGCCCACCGCCGGCACCATCAAGCTCCGCGGCAAACGGATCGACAATTTGAGCCGAGCGGAGATGCGGCCGCACCGCCGCGACCTTCAAGTGGTGTTCCAGGATCCCTATTCTTCGCTCAATCCGCGGCTTTCGGTGGGTGGGATCGTGGCGGAGCCGCTGGTCAACTACGCCGTCAGCAGCGGCGCTGAGCTCAAGGAGCGGGTAGTCGCGCTATTCGCCAAGGTGGGCCTGCGCGAGGACGCGCTGCAGCGCTTCCCCCACGAGTTCTCGGGCGGCCAGCGCCAGCGCATCGGCATCGCCCGCGCGCTAGCGCTCAACCCGAGCCTCATCGTCTGCGACGAGCCGGTCTCGGCGCTCGACGTCTCGGTCCAGGCGCAGGTGATCAACCTGCTGCGCGACCTCCAGCAGGAGTTCAAGCTCTCCTATCTGTTCGTGGCGCACGACCTCGCTGTGGTCGAACACATCAGCCACCGCATCGCCGTCATGTATCTGGGAAAGATCGTCGAGCTCACCGACCGCGACTCGCTTTTCGCGGAGCCGCTGCACCCCTACACCGAGGCGCTGCTCTCGGCGGTACCGATGCCGGATCCCGAGGCGAAGCGGCAGCGCATTATCCTGCAAGGCGACGTGCCGAGCCCGATCAACCCGCCCTCCGGCTGCCGCTTCCACACGCGCTGTCCCTATGTCATGGCGCGATGCAAATCCGAGGAACCAGAGATGCGCGAGGTGAAGCCCGGCCACGAGGTGGCGTGCCACCTGCGGGACGTCGATGGCGCGGCCTTTGCAAAAGCCAAGCCGGCGGGTGCATCGATTTCGCTGAGCTGAGTGATCGAGCGGCTACCGCTGCGGGACGGGGACAGCCCTCACATGGCGTCCGCCCACCTAGTCCCGCGACCGGATGGCTGCCGCGTTTGGTGGGGGACTGGGCAGCGTCGCGGCAATGACATTCAGGCTCGTGGGCAGGCGAGCGGTCGGGGTTGCCGGTGTTGCAACCGAGTTTGCTGCGGTATCTGACTTTGAGCGGGGCTCGGCAATCTCCCAGGGCGGCACGGCAGCCATGAGCGCCATGCGCTCTCGGATAACCCTTACACCCATGTCGTCGAGGGGACCCGCAACGACGCGGTAGAAAGTGGTCTCATACAAACTGACGGGGATGATCGCAGTCTCCACGCCGTCGACTGAAGCGGCAAAGCGCTGTGCATTGGTTTGATTGATGAAGGCTCCAAGCACCAGGAAGCGCCCGGCTTTTGGCGCCGCCACCATTCGAGCGGGCTCGGCGGCCTTTTCGCCTGTTCCACCGTCGGCAAGGGCGGGCGCTTTGGCCGGCTGCGCTTCGGCACCACCCGATGCCCGGTCCGCGACCGCCGCCGAGTCAGGCGTACAGATCTTCCGGTCAGCGACGACACGCCATAAAGCGCAATCCTCCCCAACGATCGCCGAGATGCCGTGATCACTCACGCTTTTGCCCGTCGCCGCGTAGCTCACGGCGTTGGTTGCGAGCGAGATGACGGTCAGGGCAGGCGGGAGCGCGCAGCCGCAAAGGCCCGCCACGACCGGCACCAGAGCGCACATCATGATCTTCGGCACGGATGAAGGCATCTGTCACGAGTTCCATCAGGGCCGCGCGGCTTCTGTGTGACTGCTGGTCGACGCATGGAGCCGTCAGTGAAAGCGGCGAAAATCTGCGAATAGGGACTCCGCGGAGTTTCGCCGCTGTTCGGTAAACAACTCATGAAGATCCGGTCGGCGAAAAAAGGCATTCATGCCAAGATCGGAAGCGATCGCCCTCTCGGGGCTCACCGCTGAAGCGTTCTGGCCGATTGAATCCTTGCCTCGCGGTCGGGGCGCGTTTATGGGTTCACGCGCTGCAGGAGCGAGGATGGGTAATCTCGGACCGAACGAGGCGCTGATCGGCGTACGGGGCTCGCGCGCGGCACTCGACACGCCCGCCCTGGTCCTCGACCTCGACCTGATGGAGCGCAATATCGCCACCATGGCCGCGCACGCTCGCGCTGTGGGAGTGGCGCTTCGCCCCCATGCCAAGACGCACAAGTCGATCCGGATCGCCGAGCTGCAGGTTGCGGCGGGCGCGCTCGGCGTCTGCTGCGCCACTATGGGCGAGGCCGAGATCATGGTGCGGGCACGCGTCCCAGGCGTCCACATCACCTCGCCCCAGGTGACGCCATCCAAGATGGCGCGCCTCATCGCGCTCAACTGCGAGAACCACTGCGGCTTCTCGGTCGTGGTGGATAATCCTCGGAACGTCGCTGAGATCGAGGCCGCCGCGCGCGCCGCGGGCAAGCCGCTCGACGTGATTGTCGATTTTTTCGCCAATCACGGCCGCACCGGCGCCGCCAGCGAGGCGGACGCAGTGGCGCTTGCGGAGGCGCTGGCGCAATCGGGCATCCTCCGCTTCCGCGGCGTCCAGGCCTACATGGGCAGTGTCCAGCACGTGGCCGTCCGTGCCGAGCGCCGCGCCCGCACGCTCGACATGCTGAAGCGCGTCGCCGCGATCGTCGGTGAGCTCGAAGCGCGCGTCATCAAAGTGCCGGTGGTCAGCGGCGCCGGCACCGGCACCTTCGACCTCGACCCCGAGGCCCGCGTCTTCACGGAGCTGCAGGTCGGCTCCTACGTCTTCATGGACGTCGACTACAACCGCGCCCTGAGGGAAGGACGCAACGAGCTACCGTTCGAGACATCGCTCTTCGTGCAGACGGCGGTGGTCAGCACCAACGCGCCCGACTGGGTCACCTGCGACGCCGGCCTCAAAAGCTTCGCGACCGAGGGACCGAAGCCCGAGATCGTCAGCGGCGCGCCCGCGGGCTCGACCTACACATGGTTCGGCGACGAGCACGGCAAGCTGATCCTGCCGCCGGGGGCGCCCCGGCCCGAGATCGGCGCCAAGATCGAGTGCGTGACGCCGCACGACGATCCCACGGTCAATCTCCACGACTTCTATCACGTGGTGCGCGGCGACACGCTGGTCGACATCTGGCCCGTGGACGCCCGCGGCAAGCGCTGACGGGCGCGGCTAGTGCCCGAGTTCGACGACGCCTTCCGCGCCCGCCTGGTCGAGCTCCTGACTTGGCGCCGCGACGTGCGCCGCTTCCGCGCAGATCCGCTGCCGGAGGGGTTGCTGGAGCATCTCCTGGAGATTGCCGTGCTGGCGCCCTCCGTGGGCTTGAGCCAGCCCTGGCGCTTCGTGCTGGTGGAGGACGTGGGCCGGCGCGCTGAGGTGCGGGCGAATTTCGAGCGCGCCAATGCGGCGGCACTCGCCGCCTACGAAGGCGAAGAGTCGCAATCCTACGCCCGCCTCAAGCTCGCCGGCCTGGACGAGGCGCCAGTGCAGCTCGCGGTGTTCGCCGACGCCGGCACCGCGCAGGGCCGCGGCCTCGGCCGCCGCACCATGCCGGAGATGATCGAGTACTCGACCGTCACCGCGATCCATACGCTCTGGCTCGCCGCGCGCGCCCATGGCGTCGGCCTCGGCTGGGTTTCGATCCTCGATCCCGCGGCCGTCGCCCGCACTCTCGATGTGCCGGAGGCGTGGTCGCTGGTGGGTTATCTCTGCCTCGGCTATCCGCGCGAGGCGGACGACACGCCGGCCCTCGAGCGTGCCGGCTGGGAGCGTCGCCGCGCGGCGGCGAGCTTCCTGCTGCGGCGATGATCGCTCAGCCGCTTCCGACCAGGAATGCGGCGACGACGGTGAGCATGGCCAGAATCGCAAGGGCGGCGACCGCGGGCAGGGCCGTGCGCCAGCCCGCGAAAACGGTGGCGTAGGTAGCCTTCAAGAGATTGTTGGAAGCGGTGGCGACGAGGATCGCCGCAGCGGCGACGCCGAGCGAGAGGTCGGCGACGCCGCCTTGGGCCAGGTTGAGGACGAAGGGGTCGATGTCGGCGATCCCCACCACGGCCGCAAGTGCCAGGATGCCGGAGCGTCCGAATTCCGTCCCGACCCATGTCGAGACCAGGGAGATGATGATGAACAAACCGGTAAAGACGGCGGCGGTGCCAAGCTCGAGCGGGTTGCGCTGCGCCGCCGCGGCCGCTGTGGGCTCCGCCGGTTTCCGCGACGGTGGAGCGAACCGGTATTGCACGGCGCCGGTAATCAGGCCCGCGACCCCGAGCGTCGCAAGCGCCGGTGCAAGCACCTTTCCGAGCGGGAGGTTGAATACGCATACGATCACCAGGGCGCGCAGGTACATGACGGCGGTTGCGAGCGTGATACCGGCCCGCGCCTGCGGGACGAGGCCGGGATCGCTCCGGGCGCGGCGGGCCAGCACCACTGTGGTCGCTGTCGAGGAGTAGAGCCCGCCCAGAAGCGCCATCCAGAGGTCGCCCGCGGTAGGCGCCAGCACGCGCTGCATCAGATAGCTCGCGTAGGAGACGCTGCAGACCGCGAGCAATGCGAGCCAGGCTTGGCGCGGCGTGATGTGCGTGAGCGTGGTCACGGGCTGGTCCGGCAGCAGCGGCAGGACGAGGCCGGTCAGGATGAGGAACTGACCGGCGGTGACGATCTCCGCCATCTCGACCTTGCGCGCGAGATCGTGGAGCCGCTCGCGGCCCGTGAAGAACAGCACGGAGGCGACCGTCACGCCGACCGCCATCCACGCCGGAAACGCCAGCGCGACGGCGCCCAGGAGATAGGCCTGCATGTTGCAGAGCGGCACCATGAGCCCCACATTGGGCTCGTTCTTGTCGTCGCGCGTGCGGACACGCTCTCGGTAGAAGGCAAAAAGCCAGGCGCCCAGCACCAGGAGTCCGGCCGTGAACGGCAGCAGGTGCTGCGTGTCGAGCAGATAGAGCACGCCGCCGCCGATGGCGAGCAATGGGAAGGTCCGGACGCCGCCCGGCCGCTCCTCGCCGCTCCTGCGGTAGAATTCCTCGAAGGCGAGCCCGAAAAAGAAGCTCAGGCCCAGCAGCAGAGCCAGGCTCGTCCAGGAGGGGACAGTCGGCATCGTTCTGGGCCGTGCCCGGCGTCCTCCTCAGGCCTTGGCCGCGATCACTTCGACCTCGACCAGCCAGCCGGGTTGTGCGAGGCGGCGCGCGACCACAAGCGTCGACGCTGGGCGGTGGTCGCCCAACTGCTGGAGGCGCGCTTTCCGAAAGCCGTCGATGTCTTCCTCGTCGATGAGGTACGAGGTCATCTTCACCACGTCCGCGACGCTCATGCCCGCTGACGCCAGGATCGCCTTGATGTTCTCGAAAACCTGTCGCGTCTGTGCCGCGATGCCCTCGAGCGGCTTTCCGTCGCGGCCGGCGCCAACTTGGCCCGATACGTAGAGCCAGCGGGCGTTGGGTGGCACTTCGATGCCGTGACTGTAAGTGGGTGCCGCGTGGACGGTGGCGGGATTGTGGATCTTCATCGGTCGGACTCCGGCTGAGAAATTCGGCTTGGCGAGGATAGCGCAACGTCGGCGCCGAGGAATGCTCGTTCGAGGACCGGGCTGCGGCGCAGCTCGGCCGCGGGTCCTTGCGCCACGATGCGTCCTTGCGCCAGCGCGTAGACGCGGGAGGCGACCCCGAGGGCGCGCGCCACGCTCTGCTCGGCGAGCAGCACCCCCACGCCCGCGGCGGCGAGACCGCGCATCCGTGCCAGGAGCTCGTCCACCAACATCGGCGCCAGGCCGAGCGAAGGCTCGTCGAGGAGCAGGAGCCGCGGCGCTCCCATGAGCGCGCGGCCGATCGCCAGCATCTGCTGCTGTCCACCGGAAAGCTGCCACGCCGGTATCGCGAGCCGCGGTCGGAGGTCCGGAAACAGTTCCAGGACACCCGCGAGATGCTCCGCGGCCCTGCGTCCGCTTGCGCGTGAGCCCACCAACAGAGTGTCTCGCACCGACATGCCCGGGAAAAGCCGACGGCCCTCGGGCACATAGCCGAGGCCGCTGCGCGCGCGGCGCGCCGGCGCGAGCCGGTTGATCTCGGCCCCGCCAAGCCGGATGGCGCCACGGCTCGGCAGCAGGCCCATGATGGCCTTGAGAAGGGTGGACTTACCGGCGCCGTTGGCGCCCAGCAGTGCCACCACTTCGCCCTCGCCGACCGTCAACGAGACGCCGTCGAGGGTTGCGGCGCCGCGGACGGCGACGCCGAGCCCGTCGATGGCGAGCAAGGCTTCGCTCATGCCCCGATCTTCTCGCGGCCGAGATAGGAAGCGATCACGGCGGAATCGCGCACGACTTCGCCGGGCCTCCCCTTGGCGATGACGCGGCCCTGGTCGAGGACGACGATGCGGTTGGCGGTCGGCAGTAAGAAGGGCATGTTGTGCTCGATCACCAGGACGGCGATGCCGCGGCTCGCGATATCGCGCAGCACTGCGCCGAGCTCCGACTGCTCATGCTCGCCGAGGCCCGCTGCGGGCTCGTCGAGGATGATGAGCCCGGGGTCGAGCGCCAGCGCCCGCGCCACCTCGACCCGCCAGGCGAGCCTCGTCGGCAGCGCGCCGCAGGACCGATCCGCCTCGGCCGTGAGGCCGACCTTGCCCAGCAGGTCGAGCGCCTCCGCCTCGAAGCGCCGGCGCCGCCTTCCGGCATCGCTCCCGCGCAGGCTTGCGAGAAATCCGATCTTTCCCGTGGCACTCGCGCGCGCCAGCGCCACCAGCTCGAGCGCACTGAGGCTCGGCGGCAGCGCCGGGGTCTGAAAGCCACGGGAGACGCCCGCGCGCGCGATCCTTTCCGCGCTCAGCCTGAGCAAGCCGCGCGACCCCAGCCGCAGGACGCCGCCGTCGGGCGGGACCAGCCCGCTGATCACATTGGCGAGCGTGGTCTTGCCGGAGCCGTTGGGTCCGATCAGGCCCAGGATCTCGCCGGGCTCGATGACGAGATCGACGCCATCGAGGGCCACGACGCCGCCGAAGCTCTTTTTCAAGCTCCGCGCCTCGAGCGTGGCTGACTTCGATCCGCGCAGCGGAACGGGCTCGGATGATGGAAGCTCGACGGCGCGGCGCCGGCGAACGAAGCGATCGCCGAGGATGCCGGCGATCCCCTCGGGTGCCACGATGATCATCGCGAGCAGTGCCGCGCCATAGGCGAGCAGCGCATAGCCCTGGAGAAAGCGGAGCCACTCCGGCAGGAAGGTCAGCAACAGTGCGCCGATGAGCGCGCCCGCGATTCGCGTGCTGCCGCCGATCACGGTCATAGCGAGGCAGGTGACCATGACCGAGAACTCCAGCGTCTCCGAGGAGACCACGCCGATCGTATGCGCCTGCAGCGCCCCCGCGGCACCCGCGTACGCGGCGCTCAACAGGAACGCGGTGAATCGGAGCCGCCGCTCGTCGAGGCCGATCGCCGCCGCCGCGATGGGGTCGCTGCGCAGCACGACGTAAGCGACGCCGGTCAGGCCGTGGGCGAAGCGCCAGGAGGCCCATGCACCCAACGCGACCACGCCCCACACCACCGCTGCGAGCGGCAGGCCACGCCGCACGACCTCGCCCAGCACGGCGATGCCCGGCACGCCCGTGAGGCCGAGGGCACCACCGGTCCAATCGCCGCCATTCACGGCCACCAGCAGCGCCACTTGCGCGAGCCCGAGGGTTGCGAGCGCGAAGTAATGCGACGCGAGGCGCAGCGCAGGAATTGCGACGATGGCCGCCACGGCGAGCGGCACCAGGATCGACAGCGGATAAGTCAGCGCGAAATCCCAGCGATATCGTGTGGCGAGGATCGCTGTCGTATAGGCGCCGAGGCCGAAGAAGGCGCCCTGCGCCAGCGACAGGGCGCCGGCATGACCGAAGATGAACTGGTAGCCCAGCACGAGGAGCGCTTGGCATCCTGCGAGCGTCAGGACGCGGAGGCCGTAGGGCGAGGCGAAGGCTGAGGCATAGACGCCGAGTCCGAGCAGAAGGACGGCCCAGGACGCGTCGTTACCGAAGTCGCGCGGAGAACTAGGTGGTGCAGCCGCGAGCGTCATGCTCGCCGGCCCGCCGTCTCGCCGAACAGGCCCTGCGGTCGCAACAGCAGGATCAGCAGCAGCGAGGCGTAGAGGAGCGCGCTCGCCGCGGTGTAGGAGACCGCCGCAGCCACCACCGTCTCGAAGAGCCCCACTAGGAGCGCGCCCGCAACCGCGCCCGCGAGCGAGCCCCAGCCGCCGATCACGACGGCGATATAGGCCTTGAGGATGAGCGCGCTGCCTGCCGTCGGCGTCACGAAGAACTGGTTGACGAGCAGTGCGCCCGCGGCGCCTGCAAGCGCCGCCGCCAGCGCGAAACTAAGTGCGATCATCGCCC
>DATFRA010000254.1:0-13849 GCA_035263705.1 Allostellaceae bacterium | reverse complement strand
GCCGCCGCGAACCTGATCGAGTTCGACGGCTTGCTCTCGGCGGAGGACGGGGCGCTGCAGAAGGCGCTGGTGCCGCTGGGCTCGGCGGTGGACAGCATCGCGCTCCTCGGCAGCTATGCGCGGCCGCTCAGCGCCGAGGAGATGGCCAGCACGACCCGCAAGTCGTCGGCGCGGAAACGGAGTTAGGCGCGATGACCACGACCATCCTTCCGAAGCCGCGGCCCGGAGTGCTCGATATCGAGCCCTATCGCGGCGGCGAGGCGGGCGCGCCCGGCTTCGCGAAGCCGATCCGCCTCGCCTCCAACGAGAGCGCGCTCGGCCCGAGCCCGCGTGCGATGGCGGCATACGCGGCGCTGGCGCCCGAGATGCACCGCTATCCCGACGGCGAGTCCGGGGCGCTCCGGCAAACCATCGCGCGCCACTACGGCCTCGATGCCGAGCGGATCGTCTGCGGCAACGGCTCCGACGAGCTGATCAGCCTGCTCACCAAGGCCTATGCGGGCCCGGGCGACGAAGTGCTCTACAGCCGCCACGGGTTTCTCATGTATCCGATCGCGGCGACCGCTGCGGGCGCAAAGTCCGTCACGGCGCCCGAGCATGATCTCACCGCGGACGTCGACGCGCTTCTGAAGGCGGTGACGCCCAGGACGCGCATTGTCTTCCTCGCCAACCCCAACAACCCAACCGGCACCTACCTCTCGAGCGACGAGGTCGTGCGGCTGCACGCGGGCTTGCCGAAATCGGCGCTGCTGGTGATCGACGCGGCTTATGCCGAGTACGTCCAGCGCAACGACTACGAGCCCGGCATCGCACTGGTCGAAGCGAACCAGAACGTGGTGATGACGCGCACCTTCTCGAAGATCTACGCTCTCGCCGGCCTGCGCGTGGGTTGGGCGTATCTGAGCGCGCCGGTGGCCGACGTGCTGAATCGCGTGCGCAATCCCTTCAACCTCAACGCGGCAGCTCAGGCGGCGGCCGTGGCGGCGCTCGACGATGTCGCGGCGACCGACCGCGCCCGCGAGCACAACGACATCTGGCTGCCCTGGCTCGCCCGCGAGCTCTCGGCGCTCGGGCTCACGGTCAACCCGAGCGTCGGTAATTTCCTCATCGCGCGGTTTCCAACCGAACGCGGCAGGACCGCCGCCGACACTTTCGAGTTCCTGAAGTCGCGTGGCATCCTGACGCGGAAAATCGTCGGCTACGGGCTGCCGGAATGGCTGCGCATCGGTGTCGGCATGGAGGAGGAGATGCGCGCAGTCGTGAAAGCCATCGCTGACTTCCTCGGCCAGTCATGAGCGGACCACATTTCGAGCGCGTCGCCCTCATCGGCATCGGGCTCATCAACTCGTCGCTGGCGTGCGTGCTGCGCCGCGACAAGACAGCGGGCGAGATCGTCGCCTGCGCGCGGCGCCAGGAGACTCTCGACACCGCGACGAAGCTAGGTCTCTCCGACCGCACGACGCTCGATCCCGCGGCGGCCGTCGCCGGCGCGGATCTCGTCGTGCTGGGGACTCCGCTCTCGACCTATGGCGGCATCGCCGAGGTGATCGCGGGCGCGCTGAAGCCCGGCGCCATCGTCACGGACGTAGGCTCGGTAAAGCAGGCCGTGATCCGCGACGTGAGACCGCACATGCCCGCGGGCGTGCATTTCGTGGCGGGCCATCCAGTCGCGGGCACCGAGCATTCGGGGCCCGCCTCGGGCTTCGCCGAGCTCTTCCGCGACCGCTGGTGCATTCTGACGCCCTTGCCGGACACCGACCAGGGCGCGCTCGGCAAGGTGACGGCGCTCTGGCAGTCCGCCGGCATGAAGGTGCTCACGATGGACGCCGAGCACCATGACCTCGTGCTCGCGATCACCTCGCACCTGCCGCATCTGATCGCCTACACGATCGTCGGTACCGCGACCGATCTTGAGGACGCGCTCAAGTCCGAGGTCATCAAGTTCTCCGCCGGCGGCTTCCGCGACTTCACGCGCATCGCGGCCTCCGATCCCGTCATGTGGCGCGACGTGTTCCTCAACAACCGCGAGGCCGTGCTGGAGATGCTGCAACGCTTCAGCGAGGACCTGACCGCGTTGCAGCGTGCGATCCGCTGGGGCGAGGGCCAGAAGCTCGAGGACCTCTTCACCCGCACCCGCGCGATCCGCCGTTCCATCATTGAGGCAAAGCAGGCGTGACAACGGAGCGAGCACGCTCCGCCAGCGACGACCCGCAGATCAGGGCGGCGCTCGCCGCGCGTGGCGATGTCTGGATTTTCGGCTACGGCTCGCTCATGTGGGACCCGGGGTTCCATCACGCGGAATCTCATCCCGCGGTCGTGCATGGCTACCACCGGCGCTTCTGCGTCTATTCCACCAACTACCGCGGCACGCGGGCGCAGCCGGGGTTGGTGCTCGGCCTCGACCGCGGCGGCGCCTGCAAGGGGATCGTCTTTCGGGTGCCGCGACGGCAGGCCGCGGCGACGCTCGCCTATCTCTGGGAGCGCGAGCTCGACGGTGGAGTATATCGCTTCAGGAAAATCAAGGCGCGCCTCGCGCGCCGGACCGTCGAGGCGTTCTCCTGCGTGGTCGATCGCGCACACCCCGGCTATGCAGCGGAGCTTTCGATCGACGAGACTGCGCGCCTGATCTGCCAGGGCGTCGGCAAGCGCGGGCTCTGCGTCCACTATCTGGAAAACACTGTGCGCCACATCGAGGCCCTCGGCCTCGCGGACAGCCATCTGCACCGGCTCGCCGAAGTGGTGAAGCGGCAGGCGGCGAGCGAGCGCGGCGACCGCGCCGTCAGTGCTGGTGCTGCTGACGCTCCTTGGCGTCGTAGTAGCCCTTGAGCCCTGCGAAGATCAGGAGCACCGAGACCACGAGCAGTGCGAAGCCGGCGTAGTGGAACATGCCCTCCTCGACGCGCGCGGCCAGGACGAGGCCCGCGAGCGCCAGCGCCGTCATCACGGGGATGAAGATCCAGAGACCGTTCTCGCTGGTGACTGGCATGGGCCGCGGCAGCTCCGTCGCAGAAAGGTGGGGCGGCGCGATCATAGCGACGTTGCGCCGGCGCGCAACCGGACTATTCGCCGCGCGATGGCGCGGTTCCCTGCGGCTCGCGAGTCCCTGCTGAGAACAATTCCCGGAGCCGCGACCGCACGGCGCGGCCGGCCTCGAGGTCCCAGCAATTGACGATGGCGAGGCGGAAGCCGCCGGGCGGCATGGCGTGGTGCTCCGCCGGCACCTCGTCCTCGAAGGTGATCTGGATCGAGGAAATCCCGGGCATGTGCTTGAGCTCGGCGACGCGTGTGCGGTCGAGGCGCCATGGCACGCCATGGGCGCCGAACAGCACCACGCTGTATCCGGTCCGTCGGCGGTCGACGAAGGGCCAGCCGCCGTTGGTGTAGAGTGCCACGACCGCCTTGAGCCAACCCTCGCCGTTGAGGTCGAGCCACTGCTCGGCCATCCGCAGGTGGCACTCGATGATCGCACCATCGATGGTCTCGAGGTTGAGCACGCCGGTGAAGCCCGCGAGGTTGCGCTCGAGCCACGGCAGGATTTGCGCCTCGAGCTTCGGTATCGGCTCCGCGTGGATCGTCCAATAGTCGAAGGTGCCCTCGACGCCCGCGAGGCCCGTGGTGTGGCGCCACCAGAGCGCCTTGCCGTCGCGCAGGGCCACGTCGGTGCTCACGTGCTCGCCGGTGAAGTAGGGCATCCACATGTAGCCGGGCTCGATCGCGGCCTCATAATCCGCGAGCGACTCGATGACGCGGCCGCCCGTGCCCATGCCGCGCATGTTGTAGATCGGCTTCGAGAACACCGGGAACCGGTCGGGCGTCGTGCCGTGCGGTCCGTGCGGCAGGCCCTGGGTCTCGCAGATCAGCAGCTTGTTGTAGACCCAGCGGTGGCGCGGAAAGATGGTCCAGCCTGTGGCGTCGTCGACCGGCACCACGACGTCGTCGGGGCAGGGCTCGTTCTCGAAGTACTGCCACCGCCAGGGATCAACGCCGAGATAGGGCACGTCAGCCGGGTCTCGCGTGAGTGACTTACAGGCACGGAACTATGCGCGCCTGCTCAGGTGGTGTCGATGCCGGGCATGCGCAAGGGCGGGGCCTCGGTTGCGAGGCCCTGGCTTTGCCGGTAAGGTCCCGGCCCGCTCGGGCTCTGGTGGGGCGTCGCCAAGCGGTAAGGCAGCGGACTTTGAATCCGCCATTCCCAGGTTCGAATCCTGGCGCCCCAGCCACACGTCGAAAATCTCTTTCACCGGTCCTTGCGCCATGCCGACGCTCGCTCCCGATCCCGCCTCGACGAGCCTGAGGCGGCAACGCTCCTTCGTGCTGTTCTGGTGCGCCCGCGTCTCGGCGAGCTCCGCCTTCCAGATGCAGGCCGTCGCGGTCGGCTGGCAGATCTACGACCTCACGGGCAGCGCCTTCGACCTGGGACTGGCGGGCCTCGTGCAGTTCTTGCCGGTGGTCGGCCTCGCGCTGGTGATCGGCCATGTCGCGGACCGATACGATCGCCGACTGGTGGTGCGTATGGCGCAGCTCGTGGAGGCCGCGGCGGCGGTCTGCCTCGCGATCGGCAGCGCCGCGGCGTGGCTCGATGTCGAGACCATCTTCGCGCTCTTGTTCGTTGCCGGCACCGCCCGTGCGTTCGAGCTGCCGACCATGCACGCGCTGGTGCCGGGGCTCGTGCCGGCGCCCTTGTTCTCGCGAGCGGTGGCGGGCTCGGCGTCGGCGAATCAGGTCGCGGTCGTGGTCGGCCCGGTGGTCGGCGGCGTGCTCTATACCGCGGGTCCCGCGGTGGTCTACGGCACCTGCACCGCGCTCTTTCTTGGCGCGAGCGTACTGGTCGGCCTGATCCACGTCGAGGCGCCCGCGCGCTCGCGCGAGCCGTTCAGCCCCGCTTCGATCTTCGCGGGGGTCGCGTTCATCCGCAGCCGCCGGGAGCTGGTCGGCGTGATCTCGCTCGATCTCTTCGTGGTTCTGCTCGGCGGCGCGATGGCGCTGCTGCCGGTCTATGCGCGCGACATCCTCTTGGTCGGGCCCGAGGGCCTCGGGATGCTGCGCTCGGCGATCGCCGTGGGTGCGCTCACGTCGTCGGTCGTGCTCTCGCGCCATCCGCTGCGGCGGCGGGTGGGTTGGATCCTGCTCTCGGCGGTAACGGGATTCGGCCTGGCGACGGCGGTGTTCGCGGTCTCGACCTCCGTGCCGCTTACGCTCGCGGCACTCGCCCTCTGCGGCGCCTCGGACGCGGTCAGCGTGGTGATCCGCTTCTCGCTGGTCCAGGCCCGCACGCCCCCGGAGATGCGCGGCCGAGTGAGCTCGGTCGAATCGCTCTTCGCCGGCGCCTCGAACACGCTGGGCGATTTCGAGGCCGGCGTCACGGCGGCCTGGTTCGGCACCGTACCCGCGGTCTTGATCGGCGGCATCGGCTCTGTGCTGGTGGCCTTGCTCTGGATACGCCTCTTCCCTGAGCTCACGGAGATCGAAATCCTCGACGGCCCGCGGGGGTGAGGCCCGAGCGATCACTCCGCGTGCTGCGCGGACCTGGCACCGTGACCCGGCGGCAGCATGGCTGAAAGCAGCAGGCTGATGGTGGATATGATGAGGGCGATCAGGTAGACCGCGTGCAAGGCGCGCGCGATCTCGTCGGTGAGTCGCGCGATCTCGGCGCGGTCGAGGTCGAGGCGCAGCGACGGTTCCATGAGACGGTTCACCACCTCACCTGACTCCGTGCCCACGCCGAACAGCACATAATTGAAGACCGCGCCGAAGAGCGCGACGCCAAGCGATTGGCCGACCATGCGCATGAACAGCATTGAGGAGGTGGCGGTACCGCGCTCCTGCCATTGGACGCTGCTCTGGATCGAGACCAGGAAGGTGGTGTTGCAGAAGCCCATGCCCATGCCGATGAGGCAAGCGCCAGCGCCAGCCCAGAGCGGGCCCGAGCTCGGCTGCATCAGGATCAGCACCACGTTACCCGCGAGCAGCGAGAGCCCGCCCAGTACCGCCGCTGCGCGATAGGAGGTCTGCACCATGACCTGGCCCGCGATCGCGCTCGCCGCGGTCCAGCCGAGCGACCCCGCCGTGAGCGCGAAGCCCGCCACCAGCGGGCTCCGGCCCATGGCGCCTTGCACATAGGCCGGCAGGAAAGCGGTGACCCCCATCATGACCACGCCGATGGTGGTCGCGCCGATATTCCCGACGGCGATCACCCGGTTGCGCCAGAGATCGAGCCGCAACATCGGCTCCGCGGCGACGCGCTCGTGACGCAGGAAGACCCCGAGCCCGATCGCCGCCAACGCCATCAGCCCCCAGAACGTGGCCGCGCTCAGCTCGTGGGCCTGGGTCAGCGCCAGCATGAGCGCGCCCGAGCCCACCATCAGAAGCGCCGACCCGCCATAGTCGATGGTGTGCTCGTGCGGGACGAGGTGCTCACGCAGGAACAGCAGCAGCAGGCTGATCGAGAGCACGCCCACCGGCAGGTTGATCCAGAAGATAAGCGACCACGAGAGATGCTGCACTATGAAGGCGCCGAGCGCCGGCCCGACGACCGCGGCGACGCCCCAGACGCTGCCCAGAAAGCCCTGCATGCGCGCGCGGTCGGCGGGCGAGTAGATGTCGGCGATGATCGTGCTGGCGACCGGGATGATGGCTCCAGCGCCGAGCCCCTGGAGCGCGCGGAAGCCGATTAGCGCCACCATGTTCCAGGCGAAGCCGCAGAGCGCCGAGCCCATCAGGAACAACCCGGCACCCGCGCAGAGCACGCGCTTGCGGCCATAGAGGTCCGCGAGCCGGCCGTAAATCGGGATGGTGATCGACTGCGCCAACAGGTAGATCGCAAACACCCAGCTGAAGAGCTGGAAGCCGCCGAGCTCTGCGACGATGGTCGGCATGGCACTCGCGACGATGGTGGCCTCCACCGCCGACATGAACATGCCCAGCATGATTCCGGTCAGCACCAGCGGCCGGCGCCGGATCATGCTCGGCGGCGGCATGGTGTCAGCGATCGGTTGGTCGTCCACGCTGCGCTTTCCAATGAAATGCGATGGCCGAGCGCTAGGCACCGCGTTTGTCCATCAGTCTAGCGCGGGTTTCGATTGCGGCGAAACCGTGCGTCCTTCGACTCACGCGCTGGCGCGCGTGGCTCAGGATGAGGCGTGCTGCGGGATCGCAATAGGAAAAGCAGCTCATCCTGAGCCGCGATGCGAAGCATCGCGAGTCGAAGGACGCACCGCCCTCATGCAGCCCTCTAGGGCGCGATCATGCCGTTCTCGAGGTCGCCGGGATCGAAGGCGAAGACGATGTTGGGATCCGGCAGGGCGAGCTCCTTGCTCCGGCTCGGGTAGTAGTGCCGCCACAGGATGTCCCGGATCAAGCAAAGCCGCGCGTGCTCCTTGTCGTCGGCGCGCACAATGGTCCAGGGCGCGGTCGCCGTGTGCGTCTTCCGCAGCATCTCGTTTCGCGCCTTGCTGTAGGCGCGCCAGAGCTTGGGTGCCTGCTTGTCGATCTCGCTCAGCTTCCATTGCTTCAGCGGATCGCGGCCGCGCTCCTTGAGACGCCGCTTCTGCTCGGCCTTGCTGATGTCGAGATAGTACTTGACGAGCCGGATGCCGGCCTCGGCCAGCATCTCCTCGAACCGGGGTGCCGCGACCAGGAACTCGCGCGTCTCGGCCTTGCTAGAGAAACCCATCACCCGCTCGACGCCGGCGCGGTTGTACCAGCTGCGATTGAACAACACGATCTCGCCCGCGGCCGGCAGGTGCGGCACGAAGCGCTGGAAATACCAGGAGCGGCGGTCGTGATCGGAGGGCGGGCCCAGCGCCACCACGCGGGTGTCGCGCGGGCTCAGATGCTCGGTAATGTGCTTGATGGTGCCATCCTTGCCGGCGGCGTCGCGGCCTTCGAAGATCACCACGAGGCGCTCGCCCTCGGCGATCACGTGGCGCTGCAACTTCACGAGCTCGATCTGGAGCTGGTGGAGTTCGCGGTGATAGGCGCGCCGGCTTATCGGCCGTGGTTTCGATGGTTTTGGCATGCCGCCACTCCTTTCAGCGGCCAGGATGGCCAATCAAGCTGCCGCTCATGCCCGATCGTCTGCGAGCTCGCGCGGCGTCACAAAGGCGATCAGCGTGGCCGCGTGCGGCTTGAGGCGGCGCCAGGCCGGCGTGAAGCGATAGGTTGCCAGCGCGCCCGTAGGGAATTTTCCGGAGAGCGGCGGCAGCTCCACCGGGGATTCCGGATCGGCGAGCATGAGGGCCAGCTCGTGCAGGCCGGGATTGTGGCCGACGAGCAGCGCCGTGCCGACTCCTTCGCTGGTTTCCTTGAGGCGCTCGAGCAGCTTCGCGCCGGGCGCCAGATAGAGGTCGCGGTCGAGCAGCACGCGCCGCGGCTTGAGCCGCTCGAGCAGCGGCGCCAGCGTCGCCCGGGCGCGCGCCGCCGTCGAGGAGAGCACGAGATCCGGTGCGCCGCCGCGCTCGGCGAGGTGGCGCGCGATCGCCTCGGCGTCGCGCCGTCCGCGCTTGCTCAGCGGACGATCGTGATCGTCGAGCTCGTCGTCCGCCCAGCTCGACTTGGCGTGACGCAAAAGATGCAGTGCGTGCATGTCCCGTCATGCTCCACAAAAAACGAACGCCGCCCGCAAAATCGTGCGGCACACGGTACCAAAATACCCAACCTATTGTGGCTGTGGATAACTCCGTTGTCCAATGCGACGACTCGATGACGGCCTGCAGCCTCTTGCGCTAGAGTGCGCCGCGGGGACGTAAGAACGAAAAGGGTCGATGGACTCCGGCCGCGAGATCGAGCTCAAGCTGTCGGTTCGGCCCGATCGCTTGGAGCGCGTCATGCGCTCGCCTCACCTGCAGGGTGACGGCGCCCGGCGGGCGATCGCCCGCGCGCTCAAGAACATCTATTACGACACGCCGCATCTGGCCTTGCGCGAGCGCGGCGTGGTGGTGCGGGTGCGCGAGGCCGGCCGGCGGTACATCCAGACGGTGAAGGCCGCGAACGGCAGCGGCGCGAGCGGCCTCTTCAACCGCCCCGAGTGGGAGCGGCCGGTGCCGGGGCCGAAGCCGGACCTCGCGGGGATCGACGATCCGACCCTGCGGCGCGAGCTCGGCGCGACCGCGAGCCAGCTCGCGCCCATCTTCAGCTCCGAGGTCAACCGGATCACGCGCACTATCCAGCACGGCGAGGCCGGCATCGAGGTGGCGATCGACCAGGGCCGCGTGATGACGCCGCGGGGCTCGGCGCCGATCTGCGAGATCGAGCTCGAGCTCAAGGAGGGCCGGCCGGACGCGCTCTACGACCTCGCGCTCACGCTCAACAAGGAGACGCCGCTCCACCTGGAGACGCTCAGCAAGTCCGATCGCGGCTACGCGATCCTGACCGAGGACGCGATCGGCTGGTCGAAGGCGCCGCCCCTGGTGCTCTATCCCGCCATGACGGGCATGCAGGCCTTCGAGACCCTGCTCCGGCACAATCTCACGCATATTCTCGCCAACGAGCGCGCGGCGCGCGAGGGCCACGACCCCGAGGGCGTGCACCAGGTGCGCCTCGCAGTTCGGCGGCTGCGCTCGGTGCTGTCCTTGTTCCGCTCGGTGGTGCCGACCGAGACGGTCGTGGCTTTGAACGAGGAGCTAAGATGGCTCGCCGGTGAGTTCGCCCCCGCGCGCAATCTCGACGTGTTCGTTGACGAGCTGCTGCGACCGGTGCAGGCGGCGTTCGCGGACGATCCCGATCTCGCCGCCCTCGAGGCGATGGCGCGGGCCCGCCGCGGCGGCGCCTATGAGCAGGTGCGCGCGGCCTTCGCCACCGGGCGCTATACGGCGGTACTCTTGCAGATCGGTCGCCTGATCGAGAGCCGCACCTGGCAAGAGTCGCTCCAGCCCGAGGCGGCGCAGCACTTGGCCGAGCCCGCGCGCATCCTCGCGAGCCGGCTGCTCGCCGAGCGCTACCGCAAGGTCCGCAAGCGCGGCCGCGGCTTCGGCGACCTTTCGGCGAAGGACCGGCACCGCCTCCGGCTCGGCGTCAAGAAGCTGCGCTATGCGGCCGAGTGCTTCCGCTCGCTCTTCGAGGGCGAGACGACGCCCGGCTACCTCAAGGGCCTGTCGCGGCTGCAGGACAGCCTCGGCCACCTGAACGACGTCGAGACCGCGCGCGAGCTGTTGAAGGAGTTCGACACCCACGACGGCTCGCCGCAAACCGCGGCGCTGACGCGCGCGAGCGGCCTCGTCATCGGCTGGTACAAGCGAGGTACCAAGGAGCTCGAGGCCAAGCTGCGCAAGCAGTGGAAGCAGTTCAAGGTCGACACGCCCTTCTGGGCCGCCGACGCCGCGGCCTGATCACGCCGCCGGTGCGAGCCGGCGCTGCCAATCCCAGAGCGAGAGCGCGAGGCCGCAGCCCTCGTCGTAGATCTCCGTCGCGATGCTGAGCGCGTCCGGCGGCGCGAGGCCGAGCTGGCACTCGATCTGGTCGCCGCTGAACACGAGCTTCGGCTGCACCTTTCGAACGATCCGTTGGATCCGCAGATTCTCCGGCAGGCACAGCATGGAGACGCGGGCGATGCCACGGTTGCGGGCGATCACCAACCCACGCTGGAAGAGCGCGGTACCGATGCCGCGCCCCTCGAAGGCGCGCTCGACGCTGAGCGCCGCTTCCGCCATGGGCGGCCAAGCCCGGCCGAGGGCCTTGAGCTCCCCGGCGCCGCGCAGCTCGCCCCCGATCCAGCAACCGAGGGTCACCGAGCGGAACCAATCGGTGCTCGCGGCATAGCGCGCCACCCACTCGTCGGCGACGGCGCGGCCGAAGCGGAACGAGCGCTGCTGCGGGTCGAGCCGGAGGAGATGCGCCCCAAACGCATCGGCATCCTGCGGCCAGAGCTTGCGGAACACCCAGCCGGAGCGCGCGCTCGGCTGGTTGTCGTTCGAGCCTCGTGGGCTCGTCAAAGCATCGATCTCCATGGGCACCTCGCATGACAGAGGCGCTTCCAACCCTGCGCCCCAGCTTGCGTCGGCGGCGCGCGGAGGCAACTGCTATCGACGCGACCGAGCTATGCGCACGGAAGTTGCGCCTGTGGGCACGATCCGATCATCGATCATTCCCACGGCGGTCGTGGACGCAAGCTTCGTGCGCGCGAGTGCGCCGCGCCCCACTCAGCTCGCGAGCGCGAGGGCTTCCCGCGCGCGGGCCGAGACCAGGTTGCCGAGGAATAGCTGGGCGGTGGCGCGCCAGGAGAAGCTGAGCGCGTGGGCGCGGCACGCCTCGCGCGAGATCGCGAGACAGGCGAGCGCCGCGCGTCGGAGATCCGTGTCGAGGTGGCCGACTGGGGCGTCGCCCAGCACGTCCATGGGGCCGGTGACCGGATAGGCGGCGACCGGTACGCCCGAGGCCAGTGCCTCCAGGATCACCAGGCCGAACGTATCGGTCAGGCTCGGGAACACGAACACGTCCGCCGAGGCGTAATAGCGGGCGAGGTCGCGGCCCTCGTGGTGGCCCATAAAGTGCACAGCGGGGAAGCGGCGCTTCATCTCGGCGAGCTGCGGCCCGTCGCCCACGAGCATCTTCGATCCCGGGAGGTCGAGATCCAGGAAGGCCGCGACGTTCTTCTCGACGGCGATGCGGCTCACCATCAGGAAGATCGGGCGCCGAATGCCAGGAAAATCGGCGCGGAGCGCGGGATCGAAGAGCTCGGCGTCGACGCCGCGGCTCCACGGCCGGATGTTGCGGAAGCCGCGCGCCGCGAGCTCGCGGCGGATCGAGGGCGCTGCCACCATGACGCCGCTCGCGGGCGCATGAAAATGCCGGAGCCACGCGTAGCTGAGCCGGGTCGGCACCCCGAACCGCGCCGCCACGTACTCGGGGAAGCGCGTGTGGAACGAGGTCGTGAAGGCGAGCCGGCGCCGCAGGCAATGCCGCCGCGCCGCCATGCCGAGCGGGCCTTCGGTCGCGATGTGGATGGCGTCGGGGTCGAACGCGTCGATGAGCCGCGCCACCACGCGACCCGGCAGCAGCGCGAGCCGGATCTCCGGATAGGTAGGGCAAGGCAAGGTGCGGAAGCGGTCGGGTGTGATCGGCCGGACCTCGTGGCCCATGGCCGCCGCTTCGCGCGCCACCGTGGTGAGCGTCCGCACCACGCCGTTCACTTGCGGGAGCCAGGCGTCGCTGACCAGCGCGATCCTCATTCGGCGCCGGTGACCGGTTCCTTCTCGCGCGCGTCGGGGATCGCGGGGATCAGCATGTCGAAGGCGCGGAGCCGCGCCCAGTTCACGATCTCAAGGCGGCCATTGGCGTGTTCGACCAGGGCCGTGCAGCTCTCGACCCAGTCGCCGTCGTTGCAATAGAGCACGCCCTCGATATCCCGGATCTCCGCCTGGTGGATGTGGCCGCAGATCACGCCGTCGACGCCGCGCCGCTTGGCCTCGGCCGCGACCGCGCGCTCGTAGTTGCTCACGTACTCGACGGCGTTCTTGACCTTGCTCTTCAAATAGGCCGAGAGCGACCAGTAGGGCAGGCCCAGCCTGCGGCGGGCCACGTTGTAGTAGTGGTTGAGCCGGAGCACGTTCTCGTAGGCCCAGTCGCCCAGCAGCGCCACCCACTTGGCATAGCGCACCACACCGTCGAAGGCGTCGCCGTGCAGGATCAGCATGCGCTTGCCGTCGGCGGTGGTGTGGATCGCCTCGTCCACCAGCCACACGCCGCCCAGCTGCAGGTCGACGTAGTCGCGCAGCCACTCGTCGTGGTTGCCGGGGATGTAGAAGACCTTGGTGCCCTTGCGCGCCTTGCGCAGCAGCTTCTGGATCACATCGTTGTGCGACTGCGCCCAGTACCAGGAACGCCGCATGCGCCAGCCGTCGACGATGTCGCCTACGAGATAGAGGTACTCCGATTCATTGTGCTTCAGGAAATCGAGCAGAAAATCCGCCTTGCAGCCGCGCGTGCCGAGGTGGATGTCGGAAATCCAGATCGATCGGTAACGGCGCGTCGGGTCGATGTAGTTCACCGGTGATTTTCGCTCCACGCCGGCCTTGTCAAGAATTCGTGGGTCGAGCAAAGTGCGGACACAACATCTCGCCCGAGTCGGGCAAGCTCTTACTCGATTGGCGTTGCGGCAGAATTACCCTTGCGTGACGGTTCCGTGACAGTGGCGCCGGCGGCTGCAGAGCGTCGTCGCCTTCTGGTGATCTTCAATCCGATCGCGGGCCGCGGCGCCCGCGCGAAGCTCAGGCGCGCCATTGCGGCGCTCGAGCGGCTCGGCGTCGATGTGACACTGCGCGAGACCGAAGCGCCCGGCGACGCGGAGGCGTTCGCCCGCGCGGCGGGCGGCGGCGCTTTCGATGGCATGGTGATCGCCGGCGGCGACGGCACCCTCAACGAGGCCGTGAACGGACTCGAGGACGCACGCCTGCCGATCGCGGTGTTCCCGTTCGGCACCGAGAACGTGCTCGCGCGCGAGATCGGTCTCACGCGTAATCCCGAGCGCGCCGCCGAGATCGCCGCACGCGGGCCCGCGCGGCCGATCTCGGTCGGCGAGGTGGTGTTCCGGGATCGCGCGGCGGCGCGCCGCTTCCTGCTGATGACCGGCGTCGGCTTTGACGCCGAGGTCGTGAACGGCCTCGACCTCGGCCTCAAGCGGTGGGCCGGCAAGCTCGCTTTCGTCTGGAGCATTCTGCTGCGGCTGTGGCGCTATCGAGCGGTCGAGTACGCCGTCGCGGTGGAAAGCGCCGGCGGATCGGCGCGCCACATCGCCGCCTCCGCCATCGCGTCCAAGGCGCGGTTCTATGCCGGACCCTTCGTGCTGGCGCCCGCGGCCGGGCTCACTCACCGGAGCTTCGAGCTCGCGCTCCTGAAGAAGCCGGGCCGAGGCGCG
>DATFRA010000253.1:0-20914 GCA_035263705.1 Allostellaceae bacterium | reverse complement strand
CGATCTCTTCAACCCGCCGCCGGCCTTCATCGACAAACGCGCGCTCCCGGGCCTGCCGCACCACGGCATCGGCCGCCCCTGCAAGGTCGGCAAGGAGGAGATCGTCGGTTTGCTGACGGCACTGCGCCTTTTCATCGGCGACGACGGTGCGCGCGAAGCGCGATGGCACGCGATCGCCTCCGCGCTCGACGCGGCGCTCAAGGCAGTGCCCGGTCTCGACGTGGGCACGGGCGGCGACGCGCGCCAATCGCGCATTCCCTACGTGAAGGTCCGGGTGCGGCCGCGGTCCGACAGGCTCGATGCGATGGCCCTGGTCGCGCGGGTCGAGGCGGGGACGCCGAGCGTGCGCTGCAATCTTTCGGAGGTGGGGGCGGGTACGCTCGTTCTATCGCCGGTGTGTCTCACCGAGGATCAGGTACCGATGATCGCCTCGAAGTTCCGCGCGGCGCTCGGCTAAACGCGCAACGGTTCCGCGCCCACGATTGACACCGCCGCGCGCTTGCGGCGGCGAGAGGACCGTGCCTCAATCCGCGCCCCGGTGTTTCGTAGAAAGGGAGAAAAGCGATGGCGGGAAAAGCGAGATCGATTCCAGCGGGCTATCACACGATCACGCCGTGCCTTGCGATCAATGGCGCCGCGCGCGCGATCGAGTTCTACAAGAAGGCCTTCGGCGCGAGCGAGCTGATGCGCTTCGTGCACGGCGACAAGATCGGCCATGCGGAGCTGCAGATCGGTGATTCCAAGATCATGATCTCCGACGAGTTCCCGGAGATGGGCGTGCGCGGCCCGCAAACCGTCGGCGGATCGCCGACGGCGATCTATCTCTATGTCGACAATGTCGATTCCGTGACGGACCGCGCGCTCACTCAGGGCGCCACATCGGTGCGCCCGGTCGAGGACAAATTCTACGGCGACCGCTCCGGCACCATCCAGGATCCCTTCGGCCACGTCTGGCACCTCGCCACCCACAAGGAGGACGTACCGGAGGACGAGCTCAAGAAGCGCGCCGAAGCCTTCATGAGGCAGCAGAAGAAGTAGCGGACACCAATCACCGCGCCGGCGGTGCCCAGCTCACGCTCTCGTCGAGCGGCACCACCGGCCGCGGCAGCCGGGTCCAGTCGAAGCGATTGAGCATCGGCGAGGTGAGTCCGGGGCAATCCACCTCGACGATCTGGTCGCCCTTGAAGAACTCGTCGAAGCCGCCGCGGAAATGGCCGCGCGACTTGACGACCACCGTGCGCGCCTTCGCGATGTCGAGGCCGAACATCTCGAAGAAGACCGGATCGGCGCATTGCTGGCGGTTCGAGATCACGATGAGGGTGATCCCGCCCATCCGCAGGGCCGCCGATTTTCCGAGCGAGATGCGCCGCCCGGCGGCGATGCCGCGCCGCCCCACGCAGTCGCCGTCGGAGAGTGCCAGCACTTCCGCCGCGTGCTCGAACGGCTTGGAGAACTGATTCGTCTCCGCGCGGTTCAGTCGCGCGACGAATTTCGCTCCACGCCCGAGCTGGTGCGCTTCCGCGGCGATGACCGCGTCGTTGAAGATGCCGAGCAGCACGCCCGAGGCGTCCGCCTCGAGCAGCGCCTCCAGCAGATAAGTGGTGTTGCCGCGCCCGCCGCCGCCGGGATTGTCGGCGACGTCCGCGAGGCAGACCGCGGGTCTCGACGGGTCGCGGCCTGCCGCCACCGCGAGCGCCACGGCCTCCCCAAGCGGCGTGAGCCGCGCGCGGAACCGGTCGCGGTTCGCCCAGCCAAGCTCGGCGATCTCGCGGGCGAGCGCCCGGGCGGCGCGCGCGTCGCGGCGCGCGGTCACGATCACGGCGATGCCGTTCTTCCCGGTGTCGGCGTAAGCGAAGCCGCCCATCACCGAGACGTTCAGGATCTCTGGCGTGCTTCGGCGCTGACCCAGCGCGATCATGTCCGCATAAGGCCCGGCCGCCGTGAGGAGCGTGACCGTTGGCGGCACAATCGGCAGCCGGATGAATGCATGCTGGGGCTTGAGGCCTTGCAAGAGCTCGCGCATCGCAAGCGCCGCCTCCTCGCCGCGCTCGCGTAGGTCGAGGTGCGGATTGGTGCGGTAGCCGATGAAGACGTCGATGCTCTCGACCATGCGCTCGGATACGTTGGCGTGGAGATCGAAGGTGGCAACGATCGGCACCCCGGGCCCCACGACCGCGCGCACCAGCGCGAGGAGCGCGCCGTCGGGATCGTCCTCCTCGGTGGTGAGGCCCGCGCCGTGGGAGCAGACATAGACGCCGTCGAGCGGTTTTTCCCTTTCGAGGCCCTGTCGCCATTCCGCCAACAGGCGCTCGAAGAACGCGTGCACCACGGGCCCGTTCGGCTGCGCCTGCGCAAGCCGCAGCGGCACCGGCGTCCACGGTCCCGTTCGGTCCATCGCGGCGACGAAAGCCGGCATCTCCTGGGAGATGCGCGGATGCGTCGCTCGCGTCTCGGCCAGGAGCTCGGCGCCCGCAGCGTAGGCGCGCGCGGAGAAGTCCGTCTCGGTCGCCGGCGGCGCGAACTTGTTGCACTCGATCGAGAAACCCAAGAGGGCAATGCGGGGATTTTCGGGCATTGGATTCTGAGAGTGGTTTACTTGCTGAGACTGCCTCGGGCAGAGTCTAGTCTCTCCAATACGCGCCGCAAACGCCCGCGCGCGGCTCAGTCAGAAGTGAGATGACACCATGATCGGCATCGCGTTGCTCGTCGCCGTCACGATCTTTTACACCGCATACAACGTGCTCATCAAAGTCTCTGGCACATACGTGCCGGCAGCGGCGACGACCACGATCCTGGCCACAATCTCCCTTCAGCTCGCCGCCCTTCTGACCTCCGTGGTCTTTCTCGGCTTCCTCGCCGTGCGCGGCGGGCAGGCCTTCTCGCTGCCGTCAGGCTCTTACCTGTGGGCGGCTCTCGCGGGACTCTGTATCGGCGCCGCGGAAATCGCCTATTTCTACCTGTTCGGTGGCGTGGGGCTCGCCAAACCCATGCCGGCCTCGGTCGCCATACCGATCATCGTCAGCGGGACGATCGTGCTCGCGCTCTTCTTGTCCCGCTTCGTTTTGGGAGAGGAGATCACTTGGAACCAGATCCTGGGCAGCATCCTGATCGTGCTCGGGATCGCGACGATCTTTTTCAGAAGCACCGCGCCCGCATGACATCTCAGGAAAGCGGGCCTTTCGCGGCGATCCGCGATTTTCGAGGATTGGTCGGCACGCCACCTAGATCGATCCGGACGCAGCGGGTGATCGCTTGCTAGGCGGCGTGCCGCGAAATGCGGCACCAGCACCACGGGAACCAGCGCCGGAGCCACATCACGGGACTCTCCCTGCAAACTCCTTGCCAGGTTTCGACGCGAGCTACCCGAGCTCGCTGAAGATCCAGTCGCGGAAGGCCTTGATCTTGGGGCGGGCAGCGGTGCCCTCGGCGCAGACGAGCCAGTAAGCCTTGCCGTTGCGCACCGTGAGGGGGAAGGGCTGGAACAGTCGGCCGGCGGCGATGTCCTCCGCGAAGAGATAGGGCGACCCGATGGCGACGCCCAAGCCGTCGATCGCCGCCTGCGCGGCGATCTTGGTCGAGTCGAACACGGCGCCGCGGGTCATCGGCAGCTGTGCGATGCCGGCGGCCTTGAACCAGGTGCCCCACTCGCCGACCGAGGCGGGTTCGGGCGGCGAGGCATCGAGCAGCGGCACGTCGCGCAAGTCTTGCGGTGCGCGCAGCCGATCTTTGTAGGCGCGGCCGCAGAGCGGCGTCAGCTCGTCCTCGAACATCTTCTCGACATGGAGCCCGGGCCAGTTGCCGTCGCCATAGCGCACGGCGACGTCCACGTCCTCGCGCGTGAAGTCCACCATGCGGGCAGTGGTGTTGAGCCGCACCTCGATCGCCGGATGGCGCGCCTGGAAGCGGGGCAGCCGGCTCACCAGCCAGCTGAGCGCGAAGGTGGTGAGCGTGCTCACGGAGAGCGCGGAACCGCCCTGCGCGGAGGTCACCCGGTTGACCGCCCGCGCCATCCGCTCGAAGGCATCGTGCAGCTCCGGCAGCAGCGCCTGGCCCTCGTCGGTGAGCAGCAGGCTCTTGGGCAGGCGCCGAAACAGTTTCACGCCCAGGCGTTGCTCGAGGGTCTTGACCTGGTGGCTGACCGCCGCCTGGGTCACGTGCAGCTCGTCCGCCGCCCGCGTGAAGCTCAGGTGGCGCGCGGCCGCCTCGAAGGCCTTGAGACCATTGAGAGGGAGCGGTCCCTGCATGCCGTCATGCCATAATTTTTCTCATTCATCCTATGAGAGAAGATCATTTGTTGCCAAGGCAATTCGCGACCATTTTCAGGGCCATCAAAGCCAACGCAAGACCGAAGGAGTTTTGACCATGGCACAGGCCTTGAAGAAGCCCACTGCTAGCCTGACGGCGGCCCATATGGCGGCCTTCACGAGCATCTCGGAGGCCCCCGAGCTGCACCTTCCGGGGTTCGACCGGCGGCTACCCGAACCCCGCACTCAGGTGCTCTATCCGCACTGGTGGCGGAACCCCGCCATCGTCATGCGGGGCTGGCACCCGCGCGTGATCGAGCGGCGCCGGTCCCTGGCCGAGCGGATCACCGCCGCTGCGCTCGCGGCCTTCGCGCAAGTCCGCGAATGGCGGGAGAGGGCGCGGTCGCGTCACGCGCTGCTCCGTCTCGACGATCGCATGCTGCGCGACCTCGGCATCGACCGTGCCACCGCGGAGTACAAGGGCAGCCTGCCCTTCTGGCGCGCCGACGACTGACCCTCGTCACATGTGCGAGAACAGGAGCCGCCCCGGCACCGGAAGCTCAGCGCGGAGCACGGTGCCGGTGCGCGACTCCGTGATGAAGAGCGTCTTGCGCTCCGGCCCGCCGAAGGCGCAGTTCGTGGTCGCAAGCCCGGTGCAGGACTTGATCCGATAGAGCGGCTCGCCCGGCGGGCTGAACACCCAGAGGCTGCCGAGCCCGATGTGGCAGACGATCAGGTTCTCCGCCTCGTCGATCGCCATGCCGTCGGGTCCGACGCCGCCCGACATCTGAATGAAAACGCCGACCTTGGTCGCGGTGCCGTCCGGTAGCAACGGCACGCGCCAGATGGCGTTGTCGCGCGTGACGCAGAGGAAGACCACGGTCTCGGCCTTGTTGAGCACGAGCCCGTTCGGGCTCGGGATGCAATCGAGGACGCACTCGAGCGCGCCGTTGGCCCTCAGCCGATAGAGCCGGCCGGTACGGTCGTGCTGCCCGGTCTGGCCCTGATCGGTGAAGTAGATGTCGCCGTTGGACGCGAAGACCAGGTCGTTGACGCCCTTGAAACGCTCGACCACGCCGCGGTCGCGCAACGGCGCAATCTTCCCGCTCTTGGGATCGAACACCATGATGCCGTTCTTGTGGTCGGTAATGAACGCGCGGCCGTCCTTGTGGAACTTGAGCCCGTTGGGCTCTCCGTCGTACTCGAGCGCCACGGTGACGGTTCCATCAGGCGCGATCTTGAAGAGGCGCCCCCAGGGAATGTCGGTGACCCAGAGGTTCCCCGCACGGTCGAAGGACGGGCCCTCGAGGAAGGTCGGTGTCTTCTGTCCCATCTGGTTGAACTCGACCCAGTGTGAGGGCCGATCGATCCAGAGCCGCTCGGGAATGCGCGCGAACACCGTGGTCTCGATGACGGGCGGTGCGGCGAACATGCGGAGCTCCAATGCCGTAGATGTGCGGAATGCACGTCGGTCTAGCGTTCCTCGACGCGCTTCGCTTGCTCAGGATGAGGACGTTTCTTTTCTGGTACAAACACAATTTTCCTCATCCTGAGCAAGCGAGCGCAGCGAGTGAGTCGTAGGACGCACGGCATTCAACTCAGAAGATTGACCTCTCGAAGGTAGCGCCGGACGCCGGGATGGATGAACTCGACCTGCGGCGCGGCGGTGATCGTGTTGGCGGCGGTGGTCTCGCGGGCCTGCGCCAGACGGCGCGCGAGCCCGGCCTCGGCGCGGTGGAGCGCGCGGGCGAGCCGATAGGCGAGGGCGTCGGCAAGGCAATCGCGGGCGAGGATCAGGCTCCAGGAGCCGACGGAGGCGATGGGTGCGTCCTGTCCTTTGTAGCTGCCGGCGGCGAGGGTCAGCGGTTTCAGAAACCGGTGCTTTTCGCGGATGCGCCCGATCTCGTCCGCACTCGGTGCGATGAAGCGTGCACCGGCGGCGCTCTCGGCGATCGCCGTGAACCCCGGCCATCCGCTGCCGCCGCCCCAGAGCGCCGCGACGCGGCCGTCGAGCACCATCGCCGGCCCGTCGCCGGCGCGGTCGAGGTAGATGGCGCGGAAATCCCGCTCGCAATCGAGCCCAAGCCCGTCGAGCACCGCGCGCGCCAACAAGACGAGCCCGGAGCCACGGGCGCCGAACGCGACAGGCGCGCCGCGCAGGTCCGAGACGGCGCGATAGGGACTGTCGGCACGCGTCACGAACAGGCCGGGCGTCGCGTACATGGCGGCGACGACCCAAAGCGGACCCGCGGCGCGGCCGGCCTCAGAGAGCGCCTCGCCCGCGACCTCGCCCTGCACCAGCGCGATGTCGAGCACGCCCGCGCGCAGCAGCGGCATGTTCTCGGTGCTGCCCTTGGTGTTGCGCGGCTCGATGATGAGCGCTGGGTCGACGTCGCGCACGGCTTCAATCAGCGCCGCGGCATAGAGCGGGAAGCCGCCACCTGGCGTCGCCGTGCCGAGGACCATGGCGTTTGCTGGGCCCTCCACCAATGCGGTTACCCTCCCGGCTGGATCAAACCAGGATAGCCGGGATTTCCGTCGGGCGCCCCCGCTCCGGCGCTATTCGTCCGCCTCGCCTAGTACGGCGGATAAGGGCAAGGGTAATAGTAGTAGTAGGACCCGCAGTAGTAATAGGGTGGCGGATAGTAGTAGGCGGGCGCGTAAACCGGCGGATAGAAGGCGCCCGGGAAGCCGAAGGAGAAGAAGAACCGGTCGCGGAAGAAGCGGTGCCGGAAGAAGTCGTGGTCATGCCGGAAAAAGCGGCCGTCGTTGTGAAATGTCCCATGCTGCATCATTTGGGCGTGGCCGGGGGTCGCGACAGAACTCGCCAGCAACAAGCTCGCGGCGAGAATGAGGGTGCGCATCGGAGCCTCCTCAAGCGCAACGGTAGCATCAGACCTATACGCCGGCTTGCGGCCGCGTTCCATTGACTTCCCTGTCCGAGTGCACCCCGGCGTTCCCCGAAGTGCCGCACCGCTCGAGACGGACACACCACGATTATGTCGCTCGATCTGCGTCGAGCACCCTCGGGCTCCCGGGGGTCGCGGGCAATAACGATAATGTGACGGCGGCCAAGTGCCCTCTCCGCCTCGAGCACCTGCGTCACTCATCGGCCATCCCACGATTGGCCGGCCCTGCAGCTATGTCGTAGGCTCATCGCGCTTCCGATCTCAGCCAAGACGGTGGGTTCAACATGTCCGGTCGAGCAGGGGACGGCGGCGCGAGCCGCGCCAGAAAATTCAAGGCGCGTCTCGCGGCCGGCGAGACGGTCATCGGCGCCTGGCTCACCATCCCCGAGCTGTCGGTCGCCGAGATCATGGCGGGCTCGGGATTCGACTACGTGATCGTCGATGCCGAGCACGCGCCGTGGACGGTCAGCGAGATTCAGGTGGCACTCGCGGGTTTCCGCAGTGCCAACACGGTGCTGCTGGTCCGGGTGCCCTGGAACGACGCCGTCGCGATCAAGCAGTTACTGGACGCCGGCGTCGATGGCCTGGTTTGCCCGATGGTGCGCACCGTGGAGGAAGCACGGAGCCTGATCGCCGCCTGCCGCTATCCGCCCGCAGGCACCCGTGGCTTCGGGCCGCGCCGTGCCTCCGACTACTACCGCCGCGCCCGCGACTACGCGGCGACGGCCAACGACGAGCTCGTGATCGTGCCGCAGATCGAGGATGCGCGCTTTCTCAACGAGCTCGACGGCATCCTGGCCCTCGACGGCGTCGACGCGATCTGCCTCGGACCCGCGGACTTCTCGGGCTCGCTCGGCCACCTGTTGGACTGGACGCATCCGGAGGTCGCGCGCGCCCTCGACACCGTGCTCGCCAAGGCGAAAGCGAAAGGCATCGCAGTCTGCACGGGGATCGTCGTGCCGCCTGACAAGGTGCCGGAGTGGGTCGCCAAAGGCGCCCGCATGCCCCTCGTGGCGGCGGACACGGGTCTCCTGATCGAGGGTGCCACCGCTCTCTTGAAAGACACGCGCAGCATTTTGGGGACAAGCAGAAACTAAAGCGTTTACGTTTTTCTTTTTAGAACTGCCGCACGGTCCTCGGCTCACGGCCGGGGAATTCGCCGTCGAGGTATCGGTCGACGATGCGGTTCTGGTAGACGTCGTAGATCGCGTGCAGGTGCTGCGGACGGAAGTCAACGCTGCGCCAGAGCCGGCCGGTAGTCTTCTGCGGCTGCGGCGGCTTTAATCTGCCATCGAAGGCGCGGATGAGCACCTCGGGGAGTTCCGCAGCGAAGCCTGCGGTGGTGCGGCAGGAGAATTCGTTGATGCCGTCGCCGCGGACGAGTGCGCCCACGGACTGATGCACCACGGCGCCGCCGTCGATCGCGTCGGTCAAATCGTGCATCGTGACGCCGGTCATCTGCGGCTCCAGCAGATAGCTCGGCCAGAAATGCGGGCCGCCGCCCCTGTAGAAGGGCACGAGCCCGCCGTGGATGTTCCAGCGATGGCCGCGCGCATGCGCCAGCGTCTCTTGCGTCAGCTTGCCGATACCGTAGGTCAGCAGCAGGTCCGGCTTCATCCGGTCGATGATCGCCCAGCACCGGGGCCCGTTCATCTCCTCGCGCGGAATGGTGGCGGCCTCGACGCCGGGCAGCCTCGCGTCGCTCTCGCTGCCAAAAAAACCCACCTCCGCGGCGGCGCGCTCCGCATAATGCCGCTCGAAAAGCGCCAGCGTGCGCGGCGGTGCGCCTGCCGGCGCCCCGGTGCGACGCCATCCCCGCGTCTCCACGATGATCCCCTCGAGCCGCCCCGACGCCGCCACCGCACGCGCCATGTAAACGTGCCGTGGCGTGCTGCCCATGATCATCAAGATGCCCATCGCGCCCCCGCGTGCGAAGCCACGGCATCATGATAGTCAGGCAACGACCGACGCCGAATGCGGTTTCCGATTGGCTGCCATGAGTCCGCACTCCTCCATCCTCTGTCGTGCTGCGGTCAGGTTTACGGAGGCTTGAGGAGCGAAGCGAGGACTTAGGCGGAGCTGGGTGAGGGGGATGCCGCTCGAAGCTCTCTTGTCCGCGTGACATCGACGCGACCCTTGGCGTCGATCGCGACCCCGTAGTCGCGCGCGGCCTCCTCGCGCGTAATCAGGCCGTCGAGCACGTCGTCGAGCACGCGGGCGGGGTCGCGCTCCCGCGGATTGCCGAACCCGCCGCCGCCGGGGAGACCTAGGCGGATCGTGTCCTTGGGTGGCACGGTCTGGCGGCCCTTGGGGCGGATCGGCTTGCCCGAGAGGAGCTCGACGCTGCCGGGGGCGCCCTTGCCGCCGCCGTTTCGACCGCGCGCGGGGTTTTTAACCCGCTCGAAATTGCAGAGGAGGGCGATCGGCGTGCCCTCGGCGCCGCTGAGCTCGATCACCTGACCCAAGCCGCCGCGCTGCTTGCCGGCGCCACCGGAGCTCTCGCGGAACTCGCGGCGGCGGAACACCACGGGCGCGATGCTCTCGGTTGCTTCCACCGGGATGGTGCGCACGCCGCTGGGGAAGGCGGTGACGCTCAGCCCATCCTTGCCAGGTCGGGCGCCCGCGCCGCCGCAATGGAAGATCACGCTGCTGAACTCCGGCAGCGAGCCCGCATCGGTGCCGTCGCCCACCTCGTCCACCAGCGATCCACCGCCGAAGATCTGCGGGTTCCAGAGGGACGATGCGCCTTCGGCGGGGACACCACCCGGCAGCACCTGATGCAGGCAGCCGAATACGACGTCGGGGAGCATGTGGCCCACGGTGTGGCGCGCCGCCACGGCCCAAGGCCGCTTCACGTTGAGGACGCACCCCTCGGGCGCGCTGATGGTGATGGGCGCGAGCGAGCCCGCGTTGTTCGGCACCTCCGGCGCCACCAGGCATTTCACCCCGAAGGCGGTATAAGCCAGCGTGTAGTTGTAGACGACGTTGATCCCAAATGCGGAGGCCGGCGTCGTGCCGTCGAAATCGACGTGGATACCGTCGTCGGAGATGGTGAGCGCGGCGTTGAGCTGGAGCGGCTTATCGTAGCCGTCCATCGGCACGCTGTTGCGGTACGTGCCCTTGGGTAGCGCGCGGATCTTGGCGAGCGTCGCCTCGCGCGAGGCCTCGACGATGGTCTCGCCGAGATTGTCGAGATCCACGATCTCAAACTCGTCCATCATCTCGACGAGGCGCTTCGAGCCCTCCTCATTGCAGGCGCAGAGCGCGTAGATGTCGCCCTCGACCTGGAGCGGCTCGCGGACGTTGGCGCGCACCATCTGCAGCAGGTCCTCGTTCATCTTGCCCTCGCGCGCCAAGGGCATGATCGGGATCGCGAGACCCTCCTCGAATACCTGCCGCCCGTCCGGCCCCATGCCAAGCCCGCCGATGTCGACGACGTGCACGGTGCACGCGAAGAGCCCCACCGGCTTCCCCTCGTAGAAGCTCGGCGTCACCACTGTGATGTCGTGCAGATGCCCGGAGGTTAGCCAGGGATCGTTGGTGATGTAGTGGTCGCCCGGCTTCATTTTCTCGAGCGGATACACCTTGAGGAAATGCGTCACCGCATTCGCCATGGAATTGACGTGGCCCGGCGTGCCCGTGACGGCCTGCGCCAGCATCCGGCCCTCGCGGTCGAAGACGCCGGCGGAGAGATCGCCCGCCTCGCGCACCGAGGTCGAGAAGGCCGTGCGGATCATGGTCTGCGCCTGCTCCTCGACGACGGCGATGAGCCGGCTCCACATGATCTGCGTATGGATCTGGGCGAGGGCGGTATTGGGGCGTGCAACCATAAGTGTTTCTCTGTGTGGTGGCTCTATTTCCTGGTAAGGGGCGGCACGCCGGGTGTCAATTGGGACGCCGCAAGTGCGCGCCAGCGTCATCATCTCGCAACGTCAACGACCTAATTCGCCATGGTAGGGATGGAAGCCGGATCGCTCTCGGAGGAAGACATGCTGCGGAGGTTCTTGTTTTGCGTGCTACTCAGTATTGCGGCGGTCGCGGTGGTGCTGGGTTTGCCGCATCAGGGAATGGCCAAGACGCTCTATCGATGGGTCCAACTCGGGCCCGAAGGTCCAAGCGCCCGGGCGATCACCGACGACGACTCCTGCCCGGCTCTCATGGTCGACGGCGTGGCGTTACCGATGATGGATCGCGCCGATCCGAAGCAGGTATTGGCGAACGTGCCGCCAGCGCAATTCGCCGTGCGAAGCTGCGAGCGCGTCATTCCCGCAGGCACCGTCGCCGTCACATTGGAGGGCGCGGCCTTGCCGATCCCGCGCCCCAATCCGAGCCGCATCCTGATCATTGGCGATACGGGCTGCCGCCTCAAGGAGGGCGATCCGATCCAGGACTGCAACAGCGAAGAGGGCTGGCCGTTCCCGCATTTGGCGGCGTCCGCCGCGTCGAGCCGGCCGGACCTCGTCATTCACGTCGGCGACTACCACTACCGCGAGACCGCCTGCCCCGCAGACCATTCGGGTTGCCAGGGCAGCCCGTCGGGCTATGGGTGGGATGCCTGGGCGGCGGACTTCTTCAAGCCCGCGAGCCCGCTCTTCGCTGTCGCGCCCTGGATCATGACGCGCGGCAACCACGAGGATTGCGCGCGGGCTGGGGAGGGGTGGTGGCGGTTCCTCGATGCGGAGCCTCTCAAGGAGGCTTGCATCGATCTGAATGGAAGCTTCCTCGCTCGATTGGGCGAGTTTGGCGTGGTTGTGGTGGACGGCGCCAACGCGCCCGACCCCAAGCGCGATCCGGGCGCACTCGTGGACAGACTGGCGCGGCAGTTCGCGGGAATCGGCGACCGGATGCCGGCCGAGGTATGGCTGGCGACGCACCGGCCTCTCAATGCCATGCGGGGCGAGATGGGCAAGCTCGCGGTGGACAACCGCGTCGAGCAGCAGGCGCTCGGCCCCTTGATGCCCGAGGCGGTCAGCATGATCGTGTCCGGGCACATCCACTTCTTTCAGGCGCTGGATTTCGGCGCAGCGCGGCCGGCACAACTGGTCGCCGGCGTGAGCGGCGACAATCTCGAGCCGATGGTACCGAAGCCGGTCGCGGGCGAGATCATCAATGGTGCCACGGTGGTCCATGCCACCACCCGCTCGGCCTTCGGCTACGTGGTGCTGGACCGCGCCGGCCCCGGCGCCTGGCTGGGGGTGGTGTTCGATGACCGTGGCAAGCCGGTCGAGCATTGCCGGCTCGACGGCCGCTCCCTCACCTGCGGGTGACGCGCGCGCTCTAGCGGCGCGTCAGCGCGATATAGCCAAAGCCGTCGATCTCCGCGTCGAAGAGCGGGCTCAGCACGGTCGAGGTCTCATCCTCGGCGATGACGGCTGGACCTTTGATGCGGGCGCCGGGCGTGAGGTCGGGGCGCCAGTAGATCGGTACCTCAAGGAATTCGCCGGTGTTGGGGTCGAACACCTTCCGGCGCGAGCGGGGCTTGGGCTCGTAGGGCTTGACCGGGACGGGTGTCGCGAGGCTCCCCTCGGCGGGGGTGCTCACCGAGACGACCCAGCTCAAGATCTCGACGTCGACGCCGGGGATCGCGCGACTATAGAGCCGGCGGTAGGCGGCTTCGAAGAGCTCGGTGAGGTGGCCACGGTCATCGCTCGTGAAGGCGCGCACCGGCAAGATCACCGCGATCTCGTGGCCCTGGCCGCGATAGCGCATGAAGGCCGAGCGCTGCTCGGTCAGCTTCGCCTCGGGCGCGCCGCGGCGGACGATCGCCTCGGCCTCGGCGCGCATCTCGCCGAGCAATCGGTTCACGACCGTCGCGTTGAAGGCGCTCACCCGCTCGAGGTGGCTGCGCACGATCTCGTAGGCGACGGGCGCGCGAAGGAATCCCACCGCGGAGCCGACGCCGGCATTTGCCGGCACGAGCACGCGGGCGATGCCGAGTTTCTCCGCGACGCGCGACGCATGGATCGGAGCGGCGCCGCCGAAGGCGATGAGGGTACGCGGGCGCACGTCCTTGCCGCTCTCGATGGCGTGGACGCGGGCGGCGTTCGCCATATTCTCGTCCACCATCTCGCTGACGCCGAGCGCCGCGAGCTCGGTGTTGAGGCCCAAGCGCTCGCCGAGCCGGGTCTCGATCTCGCGCTTCGATCCCGCGACGTCGAGGCTCATGGAGCCGCCGGAGAAGGTGGCGGGATCGATGCGGCCCAGCACGACGTCGGCGTCCGTCACCGTGGGGTCGACGCCGCCGCGGGCGTAGCAGACCGGCCCGGGCTCGGAGCCCGCGCTGTCCGGACCCACGGCGATCCGGCCCATGGCGTCTATGCGCGCGATCGAGCCGCCGCCGGCGCCGATCTCCACCATCTCGATCACGGGAATGCGCAGCGGCAGGCCGCTGCCCTTGAGGAACCGATAGATGCGCGCGACCTCGAAGAGCCGGTTGGTCTGCGGCTGCGCGTGGTCGATCAGGCAGATCTTTGCGGTGGTGCCGCCCATGTCGAAGGAGAGCACGTGGTCGAGCCCGTGCTGCTTCGCGATGCGGCTCGCGAAGATGGCCCCGCCGGCGGGACCGGACTCGACGAGCCGAACCGGAAATCGGATCGCGGTCTCGACCGTGGTGATGCCGCCGCCGGAGGTCATCAGGAAGAGCGGACAGCGGAAGCCCGCGCGCTTGAGCTCTTCGTCGAGCTTGCCCAGGTAACGTCCCATCGACGGCTGCACATAGGCATTGGCACAGGCCGTGGAGAGCCGCTCGTACTCGCGCATCTCCGGCGAGACCTCGGAGGAGAGCGTCACCGTCATGGTCGGAAAGCGCTTGGCGACGGCCTCGCCGACCCGCTGCTCGTGCTCGGGATTGGTGAAGGCGTGGAGGAAGCCCACGGCGACGGATTCGATCTCCTGCGCCGCGAGCGTGTCGAGGGCTTGCACGATGCTCGCGGGATCGAGCGGCGTGAGCACCCGGCCTTGCGCGTTGATGCGCTCGCGGATCGGCAGACGCCAGCGCCGCGGCACCAGCGGCGGCGGCAGGTCGATGTTGACGTCGTACTGCTCGAACCGGTTCTCGTGCCGGATCTCCAGCACATCGCGAAAACCCTCGGTGGTGAGGAGCGCCGTGCGCGCGCCTTTGCGCTCGATCAGCGCATTGGTCGCGAGCGTGGTGCCGTGGATCACCAGCGCGATCTGGCCAGGCCCGATCTTGGCCTCCGCGATGACGGCGCGGATCGCCGCCAACACGCCCTCCTCGGGCGCCTTGGCGGTGGTCAGTACCTTGGAGGTAAGGCGCCGCTCGCCGAGCTCGAGCGCCACGTCGGTGAAGGTGCCGCCGATATCGACGCCGAGGCGGGCAGCGGGTGCGGGAGAGGTCAAAGAGAATGGCCCTAACGAGTCGGCGGTCGCAAAAGCGTCATGCCAGCGACCATCATGGGAAAGTGAGCGATATGATCGACACATTCGCGCCGAAGGACAACGGCCTCAGAGCTGGGTTGAGTGGGGAGCATATAACCGCGGCTCGCTGGACTCGGCTTTGATCCGTTTGTCAGGAGCGGGCGCCGGCAACCAGATCAAGGAAATGGATGGGCACCAGAGCCTTGCGCCCGCTGGGCAAGCACTGCAAGACAAGGGTGGAGAACTCCTTGAGGTCATTCAGATGCAGAATGCCGATGGTTTCATGGGGCGGGCGCGGCATGACGAACCGGGCGTTGTCGGTGTCGATCCACGGTAGGGCATGGTTCATCACGTAGTTGCTGGTCATTGGCTGAGGTGCCACCGCGATCCTGCCGCTACGGATCGCAATATTGAGCGCCTGCTGTTCGACGAGAGGGTGCACCGAGCGCGAGAGCCCGGCCTCGATCAGCTCACCATAGACCGCCCAGCTCGGTGACTCCCGTCGAAGCGCCCACACTCCGCCGTTAAAGTTAGCCATGCCACCATATTTCGCTTCTGCCTCCGCTCCGAAACAGTCCCGATAGCATCTGCGCACTGCGCGCTCCATCGATTCTGCGGTGATCTTGAAGGGACGGGTCGTCCCGTCCGGCTGCACAGTTTCAATGGAGACACCGGGGCCGCGTTGTTCCTCGACGATAGCCATTCCGCCTGATCGGGCGTCGGCGATTAGGGTAGCGACCGCGCTCCATTCCTGGACCCACGTATCCGCGTCGAGCCAAACGAGAATCTCGGCGTCATTTACGTAACGTGGTAGATGGGGCCGCGCGGTGAGGCCCCGGAAAGTCAACGGCAGATCGCGCTCGGCCTTCGAATACCACTCCGGTCGCAGAATCTGCTCGACGAGGGGCGTCAAGGTCTGAACCTGCACCGGCGAGAGTCCAAGGTCGAGAACGCGGATTCGCGGCGGCGTCCGCGCCAACCTCAACAATGAGAGCACCAGCCCGAGGCACATGCTGAAGAACCTCGTGTCGGCCGCGGTAAAGATGACGACATCACTCTTGGCGACGGACAAGGCGTTCCTCACTGCCGCACCCAATGAGCCCGGGTTTCTCCCGGTCCTTATCGCGAGAGACCGTGTCTGGCAAGGATCGTGGGCCCGCCCAGGGCGTCCCGGCTCGGTGCTCTATTCCGGTCTGGGACAAAGCGAAGCGGCGGGAACGCCGCGCCTGTTTCGTCCGTGACGACCGTCAATCGCGCGGTAATATCAAGGCCAGCGAGTCCGACAGCGGAAAGCCTTCATCGTGCGTGGCGCGAACCTAAGCCTGGCGCAAGCTCTTCAGCACGCTCATTCCGCGCATCAAGCGGGCCATCTCGCCGAGGCCGAGCGGATGTACCGGCTCATCCTGCGCGCTGCGCCCGACCAATTCGATGCGCTGCACCTGCTGGGCGTGCTTGCGGCCCAAACGGGCAAGCATGACGAGGCGAACCGATTGCTCGGTCGAGCGCTCAACGTCAATCCGCGCTCGGCGGACGCCCTCAACAATCGCGCCAACGTACTGCGTGCCCTAAAGCGATTCGAGGAAGCTTTGGCCAGCTGCGATCGCGCGCTGGCGATCAAGCCAGACTTTGCCGAGGCACTCAACAATCGTGGCAACGTGCTCCACGACTTGAGAAGGCACGAGGAGGCTCTGGAGGGCTATGAGAAGGCACTCGCCATCAAGCCCGACTATGCGAAAGCGCTCGCCAACCGCGCCGACGTGCTGCGGGATCTCAAGCGGTACGACGAGGCGCTCGCAAGCTGCGAGCGCGCGCTGGCGGTCAACCCGGATCTAGTGGAAGCCCTCAACAATCGGGGTCTCGTGCTCCATCACCTGGGTCGTCGCGATGAATCTCTCGCAGCGTACGACAGGGCGCTCTCTATAAAGCCGGACTACGCTAGGGTGTTAGCGAACCGCGCTGGTGTCCTGCGCGACCTGGAGCGGTATGCCGAAGCGCTCGAAAGTTGCGACCGCGCGCTGGCGATCGAGCCCCGCTCGGCCGTGTTTCTGCAAGCGCGCGGCGATGTGCTCCGGGCGACCAAGCAATACGCAGAAGCCATCGCGTGGCTCGACCGCGCGCTGGCAGTCGAGCCCGCGAACGCCCACGCGCTGTCCAGCCGTGGCGACGCACTCCTAGGCATGAGGCGGTACCAAGAGGCACTGGAAAGCTGCGACCGCGCGCTCGAGATTACGCCGCGCCTCGCCGACGCCATGAATACCCGCGGAAACGTGTTTAGGGAGCTGGGCAAATACAATGAAGCGGCCGCGAGCTACGAGCAGGCGATGCAGATAGAGCCAGGCCTCGCCGGGGCGCATTACAACCTCGGCGGCGTGCTTAGGGATCAAGGCAGGCGCGAGCAGGCGATTGCGCACTACGAGCAAGCGCTCGCGCTCAAGCCCGATTTCGCCGAGGCCGAGTTCGCGCTGTGCATGGCGCAACTGTCCATCGTCTATCGAGACGAGCCCGAAATCGCGCGGCAGCGCGCGGAATACACAGCCCGGCTTCGAAAGCTCATCGACGCTGTCGATGGCGGGCGTCCAGCCGGGAAGCTCGCCGCAGGATTGAGCTCGAACCTGCCCTTCTACCTTGCCTATCAGGGCCAGGACGACCGCGAGCTCCAGGGCCTCTACGGCGAACTCGCATGCCGGGTCATGGCCGATCGGTTTCCGGCGGCCCCTCTAGCGCCGCCGGCGCACCGTGGAGAGCGGGTGCGGATCGGCATTATCAGCGGCTTCTTCCGGCACCATTCCGTGTGGAAGATTCCCATCAAGGGCTGGTTGACCCAACTCGACAGTCGCCGCTTTGAGCTATTTGGCTATCATACCGGTTCGAAATACGACGCCGAGACAGAAATCGCTGAGGCCCTATGCCAGCGTTTCGTGCGGGGCCCGCTGCCGGTCGAGCGCTGGCGAGAGGAGATTCTCGCGGATGCACCGCATGTGCTGATCTACCCGGAGGTCGGCATGGATGGCATGTCGCTGACCTTGGCCGCGCAACGTCTGGCCGCCGTGCAATGCAATGGCCTGGGCCATCCAGTGACTAGCGGGCTGCCAACGATGGATCACGTACTCAGCAGCGACCTGATGGAGCCGCCGAACGGAGCAGAGCACTACAGGGAGCACCTCATTCGGCTGCCCAATCTCGCCGTCTATTATGAGCCGCCCGACGTGCAGGCGGTTCCGCTCGACCGCGGAGTACTCGGGTTGCGTGATGATACGGTTACCTATTTCAGCGGCCAATCACTCTTCAAGTACCTACCGCAATACGATCACATTTATCCACGCATCGCCCGCGAGGTCGGCGCTTGCCAGTTCGCCTTCATCTCGCATCACGTTGGGAGCGAAGTCAGCGACATCGTTCGCAAGCGCCTCGACAATGCGTTCACCGAGTTCGGTCTGAGAGCCGCAGACTATTGCGTCTTCCTGCCGCGGCTCGAGCAGGATCGCTTCATCGCCGTGTTCGGCCTGTGCGATGTCGTCTTGGACAGCATCGGGTGGTCGGGCAACAACTCGACCTCTGAGAGTCTCGAGCATGGTCTCCCCATTGTGACGCTCAGGGGCCGGTTCATGCGCGGTCGCCATTCCGCTGCCATTCTCGAGCGGATGGGCGTTACGGACACCATTGCGGAATCGCTCGACGACTATGTTTCGATCGCCGTTCGGCTAGGTCGGGACGCCGGATGGCGGAACGAGGTGAGGCGGCGCATCGCCGAGCGGAAACATCGCGTTTATCGCGACGCGGATTGCATCGCTGCTCTGGAGGATTTTCTCGAGAGAGCCGCGCACGGCGGGCATTGAGCGCGGGCGTATAGTCGTGCCCGCGCGGCTGTTCTCCGCGGAAGGCGGCGATCGCCCGCGGGGACTGGCCGCAGTACTGAAGAGAAGAGGTATTGGTGGGCGTCATGCACCGATCGTCGCGGGTCTAAGAGAGGTCGTATCGACATGCCGAGCGCTGGCCCAACTCTGTTACGGGTGCTGCAGCAGGGGTTCGCCGCACATCAAGCGGGCAATGCTGCCGATGCCGAGCGGCTCTATAAGCGCGTGATACGCGCCGAGCCAGACCAGTTCGACGCGCTGCATTTGCTTGGCGTTCTGAAGGCCGAGCATGGCTCTCTCGAGGAAGCGGACAAGCTCATCAAGAGGGCGCTACAGGTCAACCCCCGCTCGGCAGAGGCGCTCAACAATCGCTCGAATGTCCTGTGGAGCCTGAAGCGTTTCGAGGATGCGCTCGCGAGCTGCGAGGCGGCACTGGCGATCAGGCCCGACTATGCCGAGGCCCTGAACAACCGCGGCAACATCCTGCACGACCTGGCGCGGCCGGAAGACGCACTCGTGAGCTACAACACGGCGTTGGCACTGAGGCCGAACTACGCCAACGCGCTGGCCAACCGGGCCGACGTGCTGCGCGATCTTCAGCGATTTGAGGAGGCGCTCGAGAGTTGCGATCGAGCGCTGGCGATTAGCCCCGACCTCGCCAACGCGCTGGCCAACCGCGCCGACGTGCTGCGGGATCTCAAGCGGTATGACGAGTCGCTCGCGACTTACGATCGGGCGCTGCTGATCAGGCCCGGCTTCGCCAAGGCTCTCGTCAATCGCGCGATCGTGCTGCAGGATTTGAGGCGATACGAGGAGGCGCTAGCAAGTTACGAGCAGGCATTGAAGCTCGATCCGAGCAATGCCGATGCGTACCATCATCTCGGAACTGCACTCCATCAGCTTCGTCGCCTCGACGGCGCCGTCGCGAGCTATCGCCGCGCCTTCGAGCTTGATCCGCGTCACGGCACGGCTCGCTCGCTCTATGTCCTGCTCAAGCGACAGATTTGCGACTGGACCACAGCCGCTGGCGATCAAGCGAATTTGATCGGGGCGCTTCGCTCGGGTGCGAGATCGATACTGCCCTTGGTCGTCATCTCAACGGTCGACGATCCCGCGATCCAACTCGAGGCCGCGCGGCGATACCTCGCGGACAACAAGCTCGCTCGAGAGATCACCCTTCCTCCTCCCGCGCCGGTGGCACGGGACAAGATTCGCGTCGGCTATCTGTCGGCAGATTTTCGAGATCACACGATCTCAGTCTCGACAGCGGAGCTATTTGGTTTGCACGACCGCAGCCGGTTCGAAACCTACGCGTTCTCACTGGGGGTCGACGACGGCGGCGCCATGCGCAAGCTCATGATGAGCTCGTTCGACAGATTCCTCGACGTCCGATCCATGTCAGATCTCGAGGTGGCGCGTCTGATGCGAGCGCTCGAGATCGATGTGGCGGTGGATCTCGCGGGTTTCACCGACGGCTGCCGGCCGGCGATCCTGGCGCGCCGGCCGGCGCCGATCCAGGTGAACTATCTCGGCTACGCCGGTACCATGGGCGCCGATTTCATCGACTACATCTTCGTCGATCGCGTCCTCGTCCCGGCCGACCAGCAGACGTTCTTCTCGGAGAGACTGGTCCATCTGCCCGAATGTTATCTGCCGAGCGACACCACGAGAGAGATCGCAGAGCCTGGCGCGCCTCGATCGGCATACGGATTGCCCGAGCACGGGTTCGTGTTCGCCTGTTTCAACAACAGCTACAAGATCACGCCGGCGATCTTCGACGTCTGGATGCGTCTGTTGCAGGCGGTTGCCGGCTCGGTGCTCTGGGTGCGCTCGGACAATGAGTGGGCGGTCGCAAATTTGCGCCGGGAGGCCGAGGCGCGCGGCGTTGCATCGGATAGGCTCATCGTCGCCGGGCGCTGTCCGTTGCCCGAGCATCTGGCGCGTTATCGGCTCGCCGATCTGTTTCTGGATACGCTGCCGTATACGGCTCACTCGACGGCGGTTGATGGCTTGTGGGCGGGCCTGCCGGTGTTGACCTGCGCGGGAAGAAGCTTTGCCGCGCGCTCGGCGGCGAGTTTGCTGTCTGCGATCGGACTTCCGGAGCTCGTAACCTCCACCCTCGAGGAGTACGAGGCCCTCGCACTCAAGCTCGCCCGCGATCCCGACCTCCTGGGTCGGCTGCGCGAGCGGCTGGCACGGAACCGATCGACCACGCCGCTCTTCGACACGAAGCGTCTCTGTCGCCATTTGGAGTACGCCTATCAGGAGATGCATGAGCGCTGGCGCCGAGGGGAGCCGCCCCGCTCGTTCGCGGTCCCCGCGATGCCAAGCTAGGTCGGCTGGGCTTCTGACGATCCCCAACGCGTTTTGCTGTACCACTCCAGGATTTTCTCGCCGGTCCAGAACACGACGCCGGGGTGCCGGGTTGCGTAATCGAGGAAGGCCTCAAGTTGGCCAATCCGGTGCGGCACGCCCGTGATGTAGGGATGGATGGCGAAGGAGAGGATCTTCGCGCGCGTGGCACTCTCGG
>DATFRA010000252.1:0-4511 GCA_035263705.1 Allostellaceae bacterium | reverse complement strand
GGCCACGAAATACGTGCCGCTCGACCAGCTCGCCCTCAGCCCGCAGTGCGGCTTCTCCTCGACCGTCGAGGGCAACCGCATCAGCGTCGAGGAGGAGGTCCACAAGCTTGAGCGCATCGTCCAGGTCGCGCGTGAGGTCTGGGGCTAAATCTGGACGCGGAACCCTAGTCCCACTGGCGGATTTATCTCTCGTGAGAACGAGCATCTGATGACGCGGGACAGATCCACCCTGATATGGAGAGTCGCCGGCGCGGCACTCTCGCCATGGGTGATTGCGCTCTCGATCTTGGTACTGGCACCGCCCGCGTTGGCGGCGCCGGGCGCCAGCGAGATCAAGGACGCGCTGGAGGACAATACCCATCCGCTTTCAGCGGGCGGCTTCCGGCTCAACCGGGACACGCTCACGGCGGCTTACCACGCTCACGAATTCGAGCCGGTCTGGACCGCACCCGAGATGACCGCCGCATTCGTGGCCGCGCTCGCCGATGCCGGACGCGAGGGGCTCGATCCCGAGAGCTTCGATCTCTCGGCGGTGAAATCGGCCCTTGCGGGGTCGTCGTTGACCCCGGTCGACCGCGAGCTGCTCCTGACCGACCGCTTCCTCGCCTATGCCCAGGTGCTGGCCCAGGGTGAAGTTTCCCCGTCGGCGGTTGAGGACGACTGGCTGCTGCCACGGCCCGGATTCGAGCCCGACGTCGCGCTGGGTGCGCTGGCGCAGTCCAAGGACGTCCACGCGACCCTCACGGCGCTCCTGCCGTCGGTACCCGATTATGACCGCCTGCGCCAGATGCTCGAGCACTACAAGGTGCTCGCGGCCGCGGGCAGCTGGCAGCCGATCGTGTCCGAGCGGAAGATCGAGCCCGGTCAGAAGGGCGACATCGTCAAGACGTTGCGCGCGCGGCTCGCGGCCGAGGGCGATCTCGATCCCGCGCAGGCCCGGGGTGATGCCTACGATCCGACGGCGGTCGCGGCGATGAAGCATTTCCAGACGCGCCACGGCCTCGATCCCGATGGCCGGGTCGGCGCTGGCACCCTGGCGGCGCTCAACGTGAGCGCCGGCGATCGCGTGCAGCAGATCAAGCTGACTCTCGAGCGCTGGCGAGAGATGCCCCGCACCTATCCGCAGACGCGCATCGTCGTCAACGCGGCTGCCGCGGAATTGACGCTCTATCGCGACGGCGAGCCGGCGCTGACCAGCCGCGTGGTTGTCGGCGACCCCGATCATCCGACGCCGGTGCTCTCGGCGCGCGTCGTCTCGGCCTTGTTCAATCCGCCCTGGAACGTGCCGGCGTCGATCACGAAGAAGGAGATCGCGCCCAAGCTCAAGCAAGATCCCGGCTACCTCGCCCGAAACCACTATGTGTATGTCGGCAGCCGCCTGCAACAGACGCCGGGGCCCTGGAACGCGCTCGGCGGCGTCAAGTTCGAGCTGCCGAACCCGCTCGATGTCTATCTGCACGACACGCCGGCGAAGCCGCTGTTCAACAAGCCCGTGCGGGCCGCGAGCCACGGCTGCGTACGCGTCCAGCAGGCTCGGCCGCTCGCCTCGATCCTGCTGGGCGAGAACTGGCCGGCGGAAGCGGTGGATCAGGCGATCGCGGCAGGCGAGACCAAGCGCGTCTTTCTGAAGACCGTGGTGCCTGTCTATTTAGTCTACCTTACGACCTTCACGGACGATGACGGCACTGCCGAGTTTCGCGACGACGTCTATGGCCGCGACCAGGCGCTGGCCGATCTGCTCGCCGACCACGAAATCCGCCGACGCATCGGGGCCGGTCCGGGCGCCAGCTGAGCGCCGAGCTCCGGCCGGTCCGGTATCCCCGCGGCAAATTGAAACGGAAGACGGTGCCGCCGCTGGGGTTTGCCTTGGCCCAGATCCGGCCGCGGTGCGCCTCGACGATCGACTGGCAGATCGAGAGTCCGACGCCCATTCCGTGCGATTTCGTGGAGACTAACGGCTTGAAGAGCTGAGCGGCGACCGCGGGCGCGAGTCCCGGCCCGCTATCCGAGACTACCAGCTCGACGCTACGCGCAGTCCAATGGGCGGCTGCACCAGAGCAATCTGTAAAATGTTCGGAACAGGACAAGGGTGCTGAGGAAGTTTTCATCTTTTGATGGTTAACTCGGAATCTGGCTTGCGCGGTCCCGGGGAAAACAGACGCATCCGCCGGGATTTGTTGCAAAATCTTGGCCGAGGGTGGTAAAGATGATGAGCGCCATTGGGGATGCGTTGGGATAGTGGGGCATGGGGCGGGGGACTGGGACTAGTCGTCGTCGATTCCTGAAATTTGGTCTCGCAGCCGCCGCGTCGGCCGCGGTGTGGCCCGCCGAGGCGAAGTTGATCGACCGTCGGCGCCTGTCGTTCGAGAATCTCCACACCGGGGAGAGCCTCGACACGGTCTACTGGATCAACGGCAAATACCAACCCGGTGCATTGCATGCGATCAATGTCCTGCTCCGGGATTTCCGCAACGGTCAGGTCTATCCGATCGACCGCAAGCTGCTCGATCTGCTCGCGACGTTGCGCACACGACTGCATTCGGCTGCACCCATTCAGGTGATTTCGGGGTATCGATCGCCCGAGACCAACGCCATGCTCGCGAGCTACAGCGACGGCGTCGCCGCCGGCTCGCTCCATATGGAGGGCATGGCGATCGACATCCGGATTCCCGGGCGGTCGTTGCGCCAAGTGCACCGCGTAGCCCTCGACATGGCCGAGGGTGGCGTCGGGTATTATCCGCGGTCGGATTTCGTCCATGTCGATACCGGCCGGCTCCGTCGCTGGGGCTGACGCAGCCGCTGCTGGTTCTTCCATCGCGCTTGGCTAAACTCTCGGCACGAGAGCCCTCGAGGGCGAAGGCTGGGAGTTGACGCACGCCGACGCGACGCGAGCGCCCTGGCTCGAAGTTCTCACGAGGTTCAAACGAGGAGGTCGAGACCGCGCGCCGGATCTGGGGGTCGTAGCTCCCGTCAGTGCGACATCAGCACCGGCACGGTCATGTGTTGTAGGATCTCACGGGTGGCGCCGCCCAGGATGAGTTCGCGCATGCGCGAGTGGCCGTAGCACCCCATGACGATGAGGTCCGCGCCGAGATCGGCGGCGCGCGAGAGCAGCGTGTTCCCGACGTCGATGTCCTCTGCGACGGTGGAGGCCGCCTCGGCCTTGACGCCGTGGCGTGCCAGATGGAGTGCGATGTCGGCACCCGGAAGGTCGTTGGCTTCCTCGCCGCGGCGGGGGTTGACCGAGAGCACGGTCACGTGGCTCGCGCGCTCCAGGATCGGCAGTGCGTCGTTGAGCGCCCGCGCGGACTCCCGCGTGCGACTCCATGCGACCAGCACGCGCCGGCCCGCCGTGTCGAAGCGGCCAACATAGGGCACGATCAGCGCCGGCCGGCCGCTCGCGAGCGCCAGCTGCTCCGGGAGCCGAGCCCAGCCGCCGGACGGCGGCATGGCGGGATCGATCTGGCCGGTGATCGCGAGGTCGGCGTAATGCGAGTGGAGCACGCCGACCTCCGCGGGATCGCCCTCGGCGAGCCTCCACTCGTGCGAGATGCCGGCGCGCGAGCAGGCGGCGCGGAAGGTCGCCTCGATCTTCGCCGAAGCCGCCTGGGCGGTCTCGCGGTGCTTCTCCTCGATCTCCTGGATCACGTCGACAGCCATGAAGCCCGAGCCTGGCGCGAAGTAGGCGGAGAGATCGAGCGGCTCCAGGATCGAGAGCCCGACCAGATGCGCACCGTGGCCGCGGGCCAGCTCGACCGCGAAGCCGATGCCAGCCTCGGTGGCTGTGGCGCCGGCGAGATTGACCAGGATGTCTTTGAATCCCATGGCTTTCTCCGTGCCGGAGGAGCGGCCTCGCCCGCCGGGCGCGGCCCGCACTCAATCCTACCAGCAACGGATGGCGGGACGAAGGTTGGCGTCGGCCTACATCATCCCGCCCCCGCCGCGGTCGCCGCCGCGCTCGGGGTTGTCCCGCTGTGTGGGTGGGGGCGCGCCGCCAGCGGCCCGCGGATCGGCGCACGCCGTCAGCGAAATCAGCGCCGCGACGAGAGCAGCGATGAGCGGCGCGCGGACTCTCATGGAACCAAGCTCAGCACAGGGCCTCCATAAGTCCGCCTCAATTCTCGGTGAATGTCCTGCCGAGCGGGGTCGATCTGCCATTCCGGCGCCCACGGGGGTATCGTGCAGGCTCAGAGGGAACAGGGGCGTCGGGCCGCTCATGAATGACGCTCAGACCGCGAAGGCGCTGCCTTCGGACGCGCCGACCGAGACTGAGGAACGGCCGTTCACGGCCATCGGGTTCGTCCTGCTGTCGCTGGTGCTGTTCAGCGGACTCGACGCCTGCTCCAAGATCCTGGTGGTCGACTACTCGCCGGTGCTGATCACCTGGGGCCGATACGCCGCGAATCTGGTGCTACTGTTGCCTTTCCTGCTGCGCGCGGGCCCGCATCCCTTCGCCACCGCGGGCCTCGGCTTGCAGATCGGGCGCGGCCTCGCCATGGGCGGGTCTTCGG
>DATFRA010000251.1:0-6852 GCA_035263705.1 Allostellaceae bacterium | reverse complement strand
GCGATCTCCTGCGGCACCGGCACGGCCTATGGCGCGCTCCGGCGGATGAACCTGTCGGGCCGAGACACGCTCGTCGTGGTGGGACAAGGGCCCGTCGGCCTCTCCGCGACGCAGCTCGCGGCAGCCATGGGCGCACGCGTGATCGCGCTCGACACGAGCCCCGAGCGGCTGGCGCGCGCCAAGGAATTCGGTGCCGAGACGCTCCTGGATCCGCGCGCCGGCGACGTCGTCGCCGCGATCAAGGAGGCGACCCACGGCCGCGGCACCGACCTCGCCCTCGATACGTCGGGCTCTCCCGCGGGCCGCCTCGCCGCCGTGCGCGGGACGCGCACCTGGGGCACGGTCTGCTTCGTGGGCGAGGGCGACACGGTCACCCTCGACGTGAGCCCCGACATGCTGCGGAAGCAGCTCACGATCATCGGCTCGTGGACCTTCTCGACCACCGGCCAGGCCGATTGCGCGCGCTTCGTCGAAGAGCGCGGCATCGCCGTCGATCGCTTGTTCACCCACCGCTGGAAACTTGCGCAGGCGGCGGAAGCCTATCGGCTGTTCGATGCGCAAACCACGGGGAAGGGCGTGTTCCTGATGTGATGGATCGACCCAAGCCAGCCGTACGTCCGCAGCGCCTCGCCGATCTCGCGACACCCTGCCTGCTGCTCGATCGAGGAAAACTCGCGCGCAATCTAGAGATCATGGCTGGCGCGGTGCGGCGGCACGGGATAGCGCTGCGCCCGCATTTGAAGACCGCGAAGAGCGCCGCGGTGGCTCGATTGGCGACCGCGGGACAGGCGGGCGGGATCACCGTCTCGACCCTCGCCGAGGCCGAGTATTTCGCCCGCGAAGGCTTTCGCGACATCCTCTACGCCGTCGGCATCGTGCCGGCGAAGCTCGAACGCGCGTCGGCGCTGCGTCGGGCCGGCGTCAATCTCACGATCGTGACCGACGACCCCGACACGGCCGCCGCGATTGCGGGCCACGCCCGCGCGACCGGCGCCGACCATCGCGTCCTGATCGAGGTCGATTGCGGCGAGCACCGCGGCGGCATGGCAGCGGAGAGCGAGCTGCTGATCGGGGTCGGTCGGGCGCTCGGACCCCACTGCGCGGGCGTGATGACTCATGCGGGACATTCCTATTCTTGCCGTAGCATCGGCGAAGTCGAGGCGGTCGCGGAGGCCGAGCGCCTTGCGGCGGTGACGGCTGCGGAACGGCTGCGCGGGATCGGGCTCGCGACGCCGGTGATCTCGGTGGGATCGACGCCCACCGCGCTCCATGCCCGCAGCCTCGCGGGCGTCACGGAGACGCGGCCGGGCGTCTACATGTTCCAGGACCTGTTTCAGGTGCAGATCGGCTCGGGCGCGCCGGAGAGTATGGCGGTGACGGTGCTCGCGAGCGTGATCCACCGGCGCCCCGCCGAGAACGCCGTGGTGATCGACGCCGGGGGCATGGCGCTATCGAAGGACCGCAGCACGGCCTCGGTGCCGCGCGACTACGGCTTCGGCCTAGTGCTGGATGCGCAAGGACGCCAGAGCCTCGGCGAAGCCATCGTCGAGCGTGCCAACCAGGAGCATGGCGTGGTGACGGCGCCGACGGCGCTGCCGCTCGATCGTCTAGGCGTCGGCACTCTCGTCCGCGTCGCGCCCAATCACGTCTGCATGACCGCGGCGGCCTACGATCGCTACCATGTTATCGACGGTGGCGACGCGGTGGTGAACGTCTGGCACCGCGTCAACGGCTGGTGAGCTAGTAACCCTCGCGCTCGAAGCGCTTGCGCATGGCCTTCCGATACCGGCGGATCGCCTCGCTCTTCTCGCGCGCGCGCCGCTCCGAGGGCTTCTCGTAGGACCGCCGCCGCTTCATCTCCCGGAACGTGCCCTCGCGCTGCATCTTCTTCTTGAGGATGCGCAAGGCGCCGTTCACGTCGTTGTCTCGGACGAATACCTGCATGCGGTTCGATGGCCTCTCACTAGCAAGCCGTGGATTCAGGACGGAAGCGACAGCCGGCCCTGGGTAAGCCGCCTGACAGCCGCTCGCAACCCTACCGATATACCTTCCGGACCGCCGCCGCAACTTTCTCTCGTGTCCCGGCGCCCACTCCCTCTCACGGCCGCCCAGAGCGGCTCGCTTAACAACCGGGGAAGGCGCGGCTAGGGTGGGGTGTGGCCGCGGACAAGAGCAACCCTATTCGCGTGGCCGTCGACATCGGCGGCACCTTCACCGACCTCGAAATCCTCGAGGAGAGCACGGGCGCGCTGCACAGCCTGAAGGTGCCGACCACGCCCTCCGACCCCTCGATCGGGCTGATCGAGGGCGTCGAGACTGCGGCGCGCCAGATCGGGTTCGCGCTCGGCGATATCCGCCTGCTGCTCCACGGCACGACGATCGCCACCAACGCGATTCTGCAGCGTCGCCTGCCGGCCGCCGTCCTCATCGCCACCGAGGGTTTCGAGGACGTCTTGGAGATCGGTCGGCATGCCCGGCGCGATGTCTATAGCCTGCATCCCAAGCGCGAGCCCGCGCTGGTGCCGAGAGATCGTCGGCTCGGGGTCGCCGAGCGCATCCGCGGCGACGGCAGCGTCGAGCGCGCCCTCGACCCCCGCGATATCGAGCGTGTCGCGGCAGCCATCACTCGGCTCGACGCCCAGACCGTCGCCGTCTCGCTCATCAATGCATTCGTCAATCCGACCCACGAGCGCGCCCTGCGGGATGCGCTCGCTCACGGCTTGCCGGACCTACCTGTCTCGATCTCCTCCGAGATCGGGCCGGAGATCCGCGAGTACGAGCGCACCTCCACAACGGTGCTGAATGCGCTGCTGATCCCGATCATGCGCGCCTATCTCCTGCGCCTGCGCGAGCGCATGGCGGGGGCGGGGATCACTGCGCCGCTCCTGCTGATCCAATCGAACGGCGGCGTCTGCACGGTGGAAGCCGCCGGGCAGGAGCCCGCGCGGCTCCTGCTCTCGGGACCGAGCGGTGGCGCGCTCGCCGCTCGCAAATTGGCCCAGGAGCTGAGTGCGCCAAACCTGGTCGGCGTCGACATGGGTGGCACCAGCTTCGATGTGTCGGTGGTGCGCGAGGGCGCGCTGTCGCTGGTGACGCAGGGCGAGGTCGACGGTTTGCCCGTGCGGCTTCCGATGGTGGAGATCCGCACGATCGGCGCGGGCGGCGGATCGATCGCGGCGGTCGACGCCGGCGGCCGGTTGACAGTCGGCCCGCGGAGCGCCGGCGCCCGGCCTGGCCCCGCGTGCTATGGCCAAGGCGGGACGGAGCCGACGGTGACCGACGCGAACATCGCCCTCGGCCGGCTCGATCCCGCGTTCTTCCTGGGGGGCGCCATGGCGCTCGACCCGGCTGCCGCGCGGCGCGCGATCGACGAGCACGTCGCTCGGCCGCTCTCCCTCGATGTCGAGCACGCGGCCGAGGGCATTCTCGCCGTGACCAATACCAATCTCGCTGCCGCGATCCGCCTGAGCCTGTTCGAGAAGGGTCTCGATCCCCGGGATTTCACCCTGCTGTCCTTCGGTGGCGCCGGCGGCTTGCATGCGCTGCCGGTGGCCCAGGAGCTCGGCATCACCCGCGTGGTGTTTCCGCCCAACGCCAGCACCTTCTCGGCCTACGGCATGCTGCACTCCGAGATCGTGCACGACCTCGCCCGCAGCCGCGTGCTTCCTGCCGCGGCCGAGAGCTTGGCTGCGCTCTCGGAGGCGGCGCGGGATCTCAGACGGCAGGGCGAGCGGCTGCTGGAGCAGGACGGATTGCCGCGGGAGAGCTGGGCATTCAGCCTTACCGCGGATATGCGCTATCAGGGCCAGGCCTTCGAACTCTCGGTGCCCTGGGGCGATGTCCATCCGGACGCGGCGCAGCTCGGCGCGCTCCTCGAGCGGTTCCACGAGCTGCACCGGCAGCGCTTCTCCTATGCGAACCGGAACGACTTGGTGGAGATCGTGACGCTGAGGGCGAACGCGATCGGCCGGATGCCCCAGCACGAGACCGTCCGCGAGGCACGCCGAGGTGGTGGATCGATACCAAAGCGAGCCGTGTTCGTCTCGGGCGCTTGGCGGGACACGGCGATCTGCAGGGGCGGCGATGTCGCCGAGGAGATCCGCGGGCCCGCGATCATCGAGGAGGAGTACACCACGATCTTCGTCGCCGAAGGCTGGCGCTGCGGCCCCGGCGATCAGGGTGTCCTGGTGGCGACCAGTGAACGACCGAAGGGAGGTGCCGCATGACCTCGGATCGTCCGTGGCTCGGTCCGATCGAGCTGGAGATCCTGCGGAGCGCGCTCACCGCGGTCGCGGCCGAGATGGATGTCACGGTCTGGCGCACCAGCCGCTCCACCATCGTGCGCGAGCTCCTGGATTACTCGACCGCGGTGTTCGATCGCGACGGCTACAACATTACGCAGTCCGCGCGCATCCCACAGCACCTCAACTCCATGGGCTTCGGGTTCCGGACGATCGTTGAGCGCTTCCTACCGCTCGACCAGTGGCGCGACGGCGATGTCGTGATCTCGAACGATCCCTATTGTGGCGGCCAGCACCTGCCGGATCTGCTGGCGTTCCGCCCGGTCTTCTCGAACGGCGAGCGCGTCGCGGTGGTGGGAACGCTCTGCCATCACCTCGACATGGGCGGTCTCGCCGCCGGCAGCTACGCCGCGACGGCGACCGAGATCTTCCAGGAGGGGATCCGCATCCCGCCGCTCAGGCTCTACGAGGCCGGGGCGCTCAACGAGGCCGTGCTGGCGCTCATCAAGCAGAACGTCCGCAAGCCCGAGCTCTTCTGGGGCGACCTGCAAGCGCAGCTCGCCTCGCTGGCGGTCGGCGAGGCGAAGATGCAGGGCCTCGTCGCCCGCTATGGCGTGCCAACCATCGTCGCGGCCTGCGTGGAGATTCTCGACAGCTCCGAGCGGGCGATGCGCGCGATGATCGCGGCCATGCCAGACGGCCGCTATACTTTTGAGGACTTCATCGACGATGACGGCATCGAGGATCGGCCGATCCGCATCCATGCCGCGATCGACATCCGTGGCGACGCGATGACCGTCGACCTCTCCGGCAGCGATCATCAGGCGACCGGTCCGGTCAACGCGACGCTGGCCTCCTCGGCTTCCGCGGTCTGCTACTCCGTCATCGCGTGCGCCGACGAGACCGTGGCGGCCAATGCCGGCTGCTACCGGCCGATCAAGCTGTTGGCGCCCGAGGGAACCGTGGTCAACGCGCGGCATCCGGCGCCCGTGGCGCACCGCATGGTGACCTCGCATCGGCTCGCGAACGTGCTGCTGGGTGCGCTGCACAAGGCCGCGCCGGATCGCATTCCCGCGGCCTATTACGGTGTGAGCTATACCTGCACTTTCCAGTCCATCGACGCATCCGGCGAGCGGCGCGTGCTGGTGGAGATCGAGATCGGCGGCGGCGGCGGCCATCCACGGGAGGACGGCGCCAACGCCTATTCCCTGGGCATGCACAACAACGCCAACATCCCCGTCGAGATGATCGAGAGCGAGCGGCACATCTCCGTGCTGCGCTACGGCCTCATCCCGGATTCCGGCGGCGCCGGCCGCCGTCGCGGCGGGCTCGGGCTCTTCCGCGAGTGGCGCGTCGACTGCGCGGAGGCGCTCTTCACCGCGAGCCTCGAGCGCTTCAAGTTCCGCCCCTTCGGCCTCGCGGGCGGCGGCGCAGCGCGGCCGGGCAGCCTCACGCTGATCCGCGGAAACGATCGCCAGGCGCTTCCCTCGAAGGTGAACAACCTGCGCCTCCGGCAGGGTGACGTCATCCGCCTCGAGACCTCCGGCGGCGGCGGCTTCGGCGATCCCGCGGAGCGGCCCGTGGCCGAGGTCGAGCGCGATGCGCAGCTTGGGTACGTCTCGCGACAGGCGGTGGAACGGGATTACCTCGCGAGGAGGCGCGTCTCGGCTTAGGGGATCGTGCGTCGAAGGACGCACGGCATCTGGGCAAGCGGGAGTTGACTTACCCCCTCAGGTGGCACGCCACTGAGTGGCCATTGGCGCCCGCTTTCAGTTCCGGCCGCTCGGCCGCGCAAAGCGGCAGTTGCTTGATCGGGCAGCGCGGGTGGAAGTGGCAGCCGGTTGGCGGGTTGATGGGGTTCGGCACCTCGCCCTGGAGCCGGATGCGGCTCTTCTTGGCTTTCGGGTCGGGAATCGGAACGGCCGATAGCAGCGCCTCGGTGTACGGATGGAGCGGGTTGGCGTAGAGGTCCTGCGCCCGCGCGATCTCGACGATGCGGCCCAGATACATCACCGCGACGCGGTCGCTGATGTGCTCCACGACCGAGAGATCGTGGGCGATGAAGACGTAGGTCAGGCTGAATTTCTGCTGCAGGTCCTCCAGCAGGTTGATCACCTGTGCCTGCACTGAGACATCGAGCGCCGAGACGGGCTCGTCGCAGACGATGAGGTTCGGCTCGACGGCGAGGGCTCGGGCGATGCCGATCCGCTGGCGCTGCCCGCCCGAGAACTCGTGCGGATAGCGGCGCATGTGATCGGCACGCAAGCCCACGGTCTCCAGGAGCTGCACCACGCGGTCCCGATGCTCCTGCGCCGACTTCGCGAGGCCATGAATCACCAGAGCTTCGCCGATGATGGCGCCCACGGTCATGCGAGGATCGAGTGAGGCGTAGGGGTCCTGGAAGATGATCTGCATGTCGCGCCGGAGCGCGCGCAGTGCCGCCGGGCCGAGCGCGATCACGTCCTGGCCCTTGAACCAGATCTGTCCTGCGGTCGGCTCGACCAGCCGGAGCAGGCAACGCCCCGTCGTGGACTTGCCACACCCGGATTCGCCGACCACGCCCAGCGTCTCGCCGGCCGCGACCTCGAAGCTCACGCCATCGACGGCACGG
>DATFRA010000250.1:0-11694 GCA_035263705.1 Allostellaceae bacterium | reverse complement strand
TGCGGATGCCGTGGTGCTCGATCGCCACGCGCACGTCGCTGTCGAGGCCTCGGATGGTCTCGCCCTCGAGGTACCTCTCCTTGTCGAAGAGTGGGAAGCTGCCCTTCTCCGCCGCGAGGTCCGCCGAGGCAAGATAGGCCTCGCGCTGGATCGCCTTGAGCCAGCACTCCGTCAGCTCCACGGCGCGCGCCGAGCCGTAGCGGACGTTGCACAGGATGAGCGCGTCGGCGAGACCGGTGACGCCGAGCCCGATCCGCCGCTTGGCGCGCGCCTCGTGAGTCTGCTGGTCAAGCGGGAAGCGCGAGACGTCGATAACGTTGTCCATCATCCGCACCGCCACCGGCACCACGGACTTGAGGCGGCCCATGTCGAGCCGGGCGTCCGCCGTGAAGGGATCGAGCACCAGGCTCGCTAGGTTGATCGAGCCGAGGAGGCACGCGCCATACGGAGGAAGCGGCTGCTCGCCGCACGGGTTGGTCGCGCTAATGGTCTCGCAGTAGTGCAGGTTGTTCCGCTGGTTGACGCGGTCGATGAAGATCACGCCGGGCTCGGCGTAGCTGTAGGTGGCCCGCATCATCTTGTCCCAGAGCTCGCGCGCCGGGAGCGTCCTGAAATGCGTGCCGCCGAAGCTGAGCTGCCAGGGTGCGTCCTCCTTGACCGCTTGCATGAAGGCGTCGGTCACGAGTACCGAGAGGTTGAACATGCGTAAGCGGCCAGGGTCGCGCTTCGCCTCGATGAAGGCCTCGATGTCCGGATGGTCGCAGCGCAAGGTCGCCATCATGGCGCCGCGGCGATAGCCCGCGGACATGATGGTGCGGCACATGGCATCCCACACGTCCATGAAGGAGAGCGGCCCCGAGGCGTCGGCGCCGACGCCTTTGACCGGCGCGCCCTTCGGCCGCAGCGTCGAGAAGTCATAGCCGATGCCGCCGCCCTGCTGCATGGTCAGCGCGGCCTCGCGCAGGTGCGTGAAGATCCCGGACATGTCGTCCGGGATCGCGCCCATGACGAAGCAATTGAAGAGCGTGACGTTCCGCGCCGTGCCGGCGCCCGCCACCACCCGGCCCGCCGGCAGGAACTTGAAATCGCTGAGCGCCTCGTAGAACCGATCGGCCCAGAGCGCGGGATCGCGCTCGGGCTCGGCCAACGCCGCGGCAACGCGGCGCCAGGTGTCCTCGATGGTCTTGTCCACGGGGGCGCCATCGGCCGATTTCAGCCGGTACTTCATGTCCCAGATCTGCTGGGAAATGGCGGCAACACTGGGCATCAAGGGCTCCTCAGGGCGCGGAAGTTCGCATTATGTTCCAGGATGAGAAGCGCGGCAACCGACGTGTAAATGGTTGTCAGAATTGCGTTTTTCAAGCTCTTAGGGCGCCTATTCGAAGCGTTTCCGCAGAGACCGCAGTGCGTGCTCGGGCGGCTCTTTCCGGGACGTCGTGCCCAGGAGCCGATCGGGCCGCCCCGTAACGTCGGCTGCGTGGGCGCGGCGGATTGCCGGCTGTGGCCGTAAAAGGGGTCGTCACCCCGCGCCCGGCCCCCGGGTGAAGCCCTCGCGCATGGCGGCGCCTCCCTGCCGGTCCGCCGATCGTGTGCGGGTCGCAGACAAGGCCCCTCCTCATTGAGGGGCGCACGGACCGCTTCGGCTTGAGCAGTCGCCTGCAGCCGACAATTCTCCATAATGGTGGCCATGTCGGACTGGAGCGGTGTCGGGCATAACGGGCGCTGAGGTCGGAGACGAGACGCCGGTGACGATCCTCCTCGAGTCGGCCGGGTCCAGGCTGCCGCTTCCCTTGCTGGGCAAGCGGGAGCGCATTGCGTACTGGGCCATCGCCGCGGCGCTGCTGCTGCACGTGGTGATCGCGATCGTCTGCCTGGTCGATTGGGCAGCGCTGCTCGACCTCGCGCTCGCCCGCGCCAATGTGGCCGACGCCATTCCCGTGACCCTGGTCTATGCGCCTCCGCCGCCGCCAGCTCCGCCGCCGCAACCGGTGGTGCAGCCGCAGCCCCAGCTCCAACCTCAGCCTTCGATCACGCCGCGCATGTCGGGCGAGGGCGAGAAGACTGAGGCGAAGCAGGAGGACACGCCGCAGCCGGCGCTGCCGCAGCCGAAATCGCCGCCTCCGCAGTCCGCGCAGCAGCAGAAGAGACCGGTGCCCGCACGACCCGGCAGCAGGGAGCCCGCAACCGTCACCGCGCAGAGCCCCACCGAGCGAGAGGCGGCGCTGGAGCCGGAGACCAGGAAGGAAGCGCAGCCCGCTCCACTCTTTCATTCCATCCGCTTGCCGTCGCAGCACGGCGGCACCGGCGAGCGCGACACCAGCGGCGATGCCTATCTCAACAAGATGAAGGACGTGGTCGAGCGGCACCGGATCTATCCGCCGGCGTCCGCCTTCCTCGGCGGCGAGGAGCGGCTCGTTATCTTGAGCATCCTGATCGAGCCCTCGGGTGAGCTGGTGCAGGTGAGGCTGCAAGCCACCTCGGGCTTGAGCCTGGCAGACGAAGCTGCGGCCAACATGATCCGCAATTCCGCGCCCTTCGGACCGATCCCCGCAAGCTATCCGCACATCCGCACGTCGATCACCGTGGAGATGCCGATCTACCCGAACCCGCGCTGACCGCGGGGCGGGTCACCGCCGAAGGCCGCCGTCGGTCAACCGGTACCAGGTGACGACCGCGCCGACGTAAACGCGCTGTAGGCCGTGGAACGGGATCGGCTCGATCGGGGTGAACGGCAGGGGCAGCGCATTTGCGTCCGACGTGGCGATATACTCCGCCATCGCCTTTCCCAGGGCGCTCTGCAGGCCGACGCCGCGGCCCTGGCAGCCCATGTCGATCAGCAGGCCCGGCGCGGGCTCGTGCAGGTGCGGGAGATGGTCCCGCGTCACCGCGATGCGGCCGCACCAGCGGTAGGCGATCGGCATGCCCGCGAGCTGCGGAAACATCTTTGCGACGACTCGCACGAGATGCGCCCAGTCGCGCTCGCCCTTGGGCTCGCGGAACGGCCCGCGCCCGCCCATGATCAGCCGCCCCGTGTGATCGAGGCGAAAATAGAGCAGGAGCTTGCGCGTGTCCGAGAGCACCTGGCCTTCGGGCATGACCGACCGAAGAAGGTCGTCGCCGAGGGGCTCCGTCGCGACCTGGTAGGAATTGATGGCGATCGCGGTCTGTCGCAGCTGCGGCCAGAGCTCGCCGGTATAGCCGTTGGTGCAGATGACGACACGGTCTGCGGTCACCGTGCTGCCGCGAGCGGTCTCGATGCTCCAGCGCGCGCCGGTGCGTACGACCCGGGTCGCCGACGTGTCGCCGTGGATCCGGGCGCCCGCCGCGATCGCCGCTTTCGCGAGCCCGCGCGCGTAGCTCAGCGGCTGGATCGCGCCGCCGCGGCGATCGAGCCAGCCGCCCAGGTATCTGTCGGTGCCGAGCAGGCTCGCCACGGCCGGCTCGTCGAGGAACTCGACGGGCGCACCGAGGCGCGACCACTGCTCCGCCCGCGACTTCACGAGCTCGACGTTGGCCGCGGTGTGCGCGCCTTGGATCCAGCCCGTCCGGAGCCAAGGCACATCCATCCGGTGCTTCTCGATGAGATCGAACACGACGTCGGCGGTGGCGCCGGCGAACTCGATCAGCCGCTGCCCGCGCTCGGCGCCGTACATGCCGACGATCTCGTCGGGATCGAATTTGAGTCCCGGGATCACCTGGCCTCCGTTGCGGCCCGAGGCGCCCCAGCCGGGCTCGCGCGCCTCCAGCACCACGGCGCGAATGCCGCGCTCGGCGAGATGCAGCGCCGTCGAGAGCCCCGCGTATCCGCCGCCGACGACGCAGACGTCGGCCGAGGTCGATTCCTCGAGCGCGGGCGTCGGCGGCGCGGGCGCCGCCGTGGCGGCCCAGAGCGCGGGCGAGAGCGGGAAAGGTTCTGTCATGCCGAGAGGAATGTCCCTTGTTTGCGCTCGGAGAGCAACGGTGCCGGCTCAACGAGACTTTATGCTTCGGCGTGCACGACAGTGAAATGACTGGAGTGCTTCAGGATCTGACCTCGGCGACCAGGCGCTCGGTTGCGGTCTCGATGCGGGACCGCAGCTCGGCGAGGAATGCTTTGCGGTCGAGGCCGGGCGGCAGCGGCGCGAGCACCTCGACCACGATGCGGCCCGGCCGCTTCAGAAAGCTCCGGCGCGGCCAGAACAGTCCTGAATTCACGGCGATCGGCACGACCGGAAGACCGAGCTGCGTGTAGAGTGCGGCGACGCCGGGATGGTAGGCGCGCTTGGTGCCCACGGCGGTGCGCGTGCCTTCCGGGAAGATCACGATCGGCCGGCGCTCGGCCACCACTTCGCGGGCGCGGCGCACCATGCCTTTGAGCGCGGTGGCGCCAGCGCCTCGGTCGACCGGGATCATGCCGGCCTTGCGCGCATACCAGCCGTAGCACGGGATCCACAGCAATTCCCGCTTGAGCACGATCGCGACGTCGCCGAAGAGCGCGGGTACCGCGAGCGTGTCCCAGGCGGATTGGTGCTTCACGGCGATGATGGCGGGCGCGCGCGGCAGATGCTCGGCGCCGCGGAGCTCGTAGTCGATACCCGCGATCCAGCGGGCGAGCTCGAGCACCGTGCGGGACCACCACTGGCCCAACCCCATCACCAGAGCGCGCGGCCCGAGGAGCATGGGCAGCGCGGCAATCGCCACGAACGCCGTCCACGCGTAGAAGACGAGGTTGAACAGCAGGGAGCGAAGCAGAGTCACGCCGGGCGCTCGGTGTCCGGCTGGGCGCTGGAGAACCAGGGGCGCACCAGCGCCCACAGGTACTTGTCGTACTCGCCGATGATCAGGTCGAGCGTACCGGGCCAGGCCCACCAGCGCTCCCGCACGGTCTCGGGGAAGACCGGATGCGGGATGATGTGGATCTCCGGCATGGCGCGCGCGAACTCCAGCAGCGCTCGGCGCATGTGGTAGTTAGCCGTCACGAGCCGCAGCGAGCGGTAGCCCTCCTGCCGCATCCAGGCCGCGGTCTCTTGCGCGTTGCCGTAGGTGTTGTCCGCGGTATGGCCGAGCACGATGCAGCACTGCACGGCCTCCGGCGATTGCCGCTGGACATGCAGCAGCGCCGTTACGTCGGTGCCGTGATAGACGCCGGAGACGAAGAGCTTCTTGGCCTTGCCGGCGGTCAGCAGCTGCAGCCCGGCCTGCACCCGCTGGCTGCCGCCGGTCAGCACCACGATCGCATCGGTGGCCGTGCCGGTATCCTCGACGGAGTCCACGATGCTCTCGGCAAACCACACGAGGGCGCCGGCATAAGCGACAAAGAGCGCCGCCGCCGTCAGGCCCAGGCGACGGAGCTTCATCAGGGGAGGCGCTTGAGCGCGCGGAGCACGGTGATGCGTGCCGTGAGCATGGCGACCAGCCCCGCCGCGAAGGGCAGCAACAGCAGCAGCACCCACTCGATCGCCGGCGCGCTCAGCGCCGGCAGCACCCGCACCGCGTCGTCGAGCGCGCCAACCTGCGTTGCCGCTGTCGCGATCCCGGCCAGGGTCAGCACCGCGAGCACGAGGCCCGCGATGCCGCCTCTAACCCCGAGGCGCAGCGCGTGCCACTCGAATTGCCGCGCGATATAGCCATCGCGCGCGCCGGTGAGATGCAGCACCTCGACGATGCCGTGATGCACGGCTAACCCCGTGCGGGTCGCGAAGATCACGGCGAGCACCGCCGAGAAGCCAACGAGCACCACGATCAGGCCGGCCACGACCTCGATCGCGAGCGCCGTGCGGAGCACGCGATTGAGCCAGCGCCGGTGATCGTCGAGCCGGGCGCCGGGCACCGCGGCTGCGAGTTGCTGGCCGAGGGCCGCGAGGTCGACGCCCGCGCGCGGCTCGATCTGCACGTCGATGAGCCGCGGCAGCGGCAGGTCGGCGGCGTCGATGTCGGCGCCGAGCCAGGGCTCCAGCAGCGCCGCGATGCGCTTGGCGTCGAAGGCGTCGGCGCGCGTCACGCCGGGCGTGCCGCGCAGCACCTTGAGCGCGAGGTCTATCGCGCCGTCGTCGCGCCTGCCGGCGGCGGGCGCCGGCAGCTCCACGGTGAGCGTGCCGGTGAGGCCACGATCCCAGCGCGCGACCGCGTCCCGGACCACCAAGGTTCCCGCGAGTGCGAGGCTCGCGAGATAGACCATGAGCGCCACCATCCACGGCAGGAAGCGCGCGGCGCCGTCGCGGTCGAGCGGCAGGTCGAGTCGGGTGCGGAAGATCACGCGGTGCTCCGCTTGCGCGGGCGCTCGGTGCTGAGCTCGCCGTCCGCGAGGTGCAGGTGCGGATGGTCGAACCGCTCCACCAGGCCGCGGTTGTGCGTGGCGATCACCAGCGTGGTGCCGAGCTTGTTGAGTTCCTCGAAGAGCCGCATCAATCGCAGCGCCAGCTCCTCGTCGACGTTGCCGGTGGGCTCGTCCGCGAGCAGCAGGCTCGGCCGCCGGATCACCGCGCGCGCGATCGCCACGCGCTGCTGCTGGCCGCCGGAGAGGGTCGGCGGCTTCGCGTTGAGGTGGTCGCCCAGGCCGACCCAGGACAGAAGCTCCGTCACGTGTTCCTTGACCTGGCTTTCGGGCACGCCGGCCACACGGAGCGGCAGCGCCGCGTTGTCGAAGGCGGAGAGGTGGTCGATCAGACGGAAATCCTGGAACACCACGCCGATCCGGCGCCGGAGCGCCGGCATCTCGCGCCGCGGCGCGGTCGCGATGTCGCGATCGAACAGCGCGATCAGCCCGCGCGATGGCCGCTCGGCGAGATACATCAGCTTGAGCAGGCTCGACTTGCCGGCGCCGCTGCTGCCGGTGAGGAAATGGAACGAGCCCGGCTCGAGGCGGAACGTGATGTCGCGCAGGATTTCGGGCCCCGCGCCGTACCGCATGCCGACATTCTCGAATCGAACCACTTCGTGGTGCCCTCGCTCCGAGGCCGCGAACTCTGCATTAGCGGGCGGCGTAAAGCCAGAGCAGCGCGCGACTCGGAGAGGCTGCTCTCCTTGCCTCGCGGGGAGCCGCGTCCTATAAGCCGTCCCGGAGCATGCAAAATCATAACATGCACGCATGATCGTCGTTTGCCCGCAGTGCAAGACCCGATACCTCGTCGATCCGCGAGCCTTGGGCGCCGGCGGCCGGCGGGTGCGCTGCGCCCAGTGCTCCCACATGTGGCACCACAAGCCTCCCCCGGAGGCACTGGCCGAGCTCGAGACGGTGGCCGCGCCGCCACCGGCCGAGCCGGCGCCCCGCGCTCCGCGCGCGGAGCCGCAATTCGATCGGCCACCGCTCGAGCAGGCGCCGGCGCACCGGATTCAACTGCCGGCGATCGCGGCACCGCGGCGGCGGCCCTGGGTGGCGGTCGGATGGGTGGTGCTGGTGGTCGTGGTGGGTCTCGCCGCCGGCGGCGCGGTCTGGGAGCGCGACGCGGTGATCCGGGCCTGGCCACCGTCGGCCCGGCTCTACAGCCTGCTGGGCCTCGCGGTGCCGCAGCCACGCGACGTGCTCAAGGTCACCGCGCAAGCGCACCGGGACGAGGAGAACGGCGTGCCGCGCCTGGTCATCGAGGGCGAGGTGGCGAATATCTCGCCGGAGGCGCAGACGGTGCCGAAGCTCAAGGTCGAGCTCACCGATGCCGTGAATCGGGTGGTGCAGTCATGGAGCTTCGACGTCAGCACGGAGCGCCTGCTGCCCGGCGCCAGCGTCCCCTTCACCACCAGCGTGACCCGGCCGAGCGATGCGGCGACGGGCATGTCGGTGACGTTCACCGGTGAGGGTGGATAGAAGGCGCGGGCAGCGCGGGGCGATCGATCTGCGCCGCCGTCGCCGCTCGAGTCAGCGTCAGAACCGCCGGAGCAGGCGGTCGATGTAGTCGTGCTCTTCCGGGGGACGCGCGGTGTCGCCGGCGCGGCGGCGGAGCTCGTCGAGGATTTCCTTGGCGCGCTCGAGGCCGAAGGCGTCGTCCTTGCTCTGGCCCATGCGCAGCCGGCCGTCAGTATAGGTGCCCTCGGCGCTGTCGCCGGTCGGGCGGCCCAGCGGATCGCGGTCGGCATTGGGCCGCGCGCCGTCGGGCAGGTCGCCGAAATTGCCGGGCCCGCCGAAGGCGCCGGTCATCTGGTCGATCATCTCCTTGGTCGCCTGCTGGAGCGCGTCGAGCGCCTCGGTCTGCGGCGCCACGGCATCGCCGGGCGAGCCGCGGCCGAGGGCCTCGGATGAATCGCGCATGGCGCGGTCGGCACGGCCCAACGCCTGCGGCACGTCGCCCTGCTCGCCGAGCTGGCGCATGACCTCGCCGAGCATGCGCCGGAGCGCGTCCTGCTCGGCGGCATCGCCCTGGCCCGACCGCTGCTGCCCCTGCTGGCCGCGCTGACCCTGCTGGCCCTGGCGTGACTGGCGGAAGGTGCGGTCGAGCAATTGCTGCTGTCGCTGCTGGAGCTGCTGCAGGTCGCGCATGGCCTGATTGCCGTTGCCCTGCATCTGCCGCGGCTGCGCCAAGCGCAGGTTCTCCAGCATGTTCTGGAGCTGCGAGAGCAGATTGCGCGCAGCGTCCTTGGCGCCCATGCGCGCCAGGTCCTTGGCGCGATCCAGCATGCGCTGGAGGTCGCGCTCGGACATCAGGCGGTTCGGATCAATCTGCGGCATCTCGTCGGGATTCTGCCGCTGCATGTTCTCGGCAAGCGCCTTGAGATAGCGGTCGATCGCGTCCTTGAGCTCCCTGGTGAGCCGCTCGATCTCGGCGTCCGGCGCGTTGCGGTTGATCGCATCCTGCAGTGCCTGCATTAGGTCACGCAGGTCGCGCTGCGCCAGCGTGGCGTGCCCGTCCTCGAGACGGAGCGCGAGATCCCACAGCAGGTGCTGCACCGAGGGGATCGCGGTCTTGGGATCGCCGCGTTGCAAACGGATCGACGCGATCCGGAGCCCCAGGAACACCACCTTGTCGTCGTCGTAGAAGGCCGGCCGCGCCGAGAGGTCGGAGAGGGTCTCCGCGACGACATCGCGGTCCTTCGGGTGAAGGGTCAGCTCCTTGCGCTGCTCGATGAGCGCTTTCGCAATGGGGTGGTGGAACAGGCGCTCGGGCAGCGTGATCGTGAGGGCCTCGCTCTTGCCCATTTGGTTGAGGGCATCGAGTGCCTCCAGGTGGATCTCCACCGGCAGCCCCGCCCAGGGGTGCGGCGTCAGATCGAAGAAGGCCGAATTGCGGGCCTCCTTCAGGTGCAAGCCCGGCAGCGGCAGCTCGAGCCCCATGAGCTCGTCGGCGGGACCGTCGACGCGCTTCATGACGGCCGTGGCGCCCTCGACACCGTAGTCGTCGGCGGCGTTGAATTCGATCTTGAGCTGGTCGTGCGCCTGTTTCTTGGGCGTGCTCACGAAGGCGATCGACGGCGGCAGGTCGGACACGATCTTGATCGGCCAGGAGCCCAGCGTGCGCCCGCCCTGCGTCACCGCGAGCCGGTCACCCGTGGTGAGCGTCGCGCTTCCCTTGAAATTCTTGGCGTCGACGCGCGCGAACTCGGTCGCCTTCCCCGCGACCTCGAGCTGTGGGACGTCGCGGCCGCCCGATACCTGCGCCAGCACAGTGCTGCCGGTGGGGATCGTGATCGCCTGATTGGCGGCATCGCGCTGCAGGAAGAGCGGCGGCTCGCCGGTGTAGTCGGGCGGCGTCACCCAGATGTCGAGGCTCACCGGCACGGCGGCGCCAGGCGTGAAGCTGAGCTGCGGCTCGAGCGCGCGCACCACGCGGTCGCCGCTGTCGGCGCCGGCGGTGAGGAAGCCGACCAGCAGCGCGATCGTCAGGATCACGCGGACCCCATAGGGATCCCGGCCGATGAAGCCCGCGAGCGGCAATCCGATCCGAAGCCCGCGCACGCGACGCGCCATGCGCTCGCGATGGGCTTCCCAGAGCGCGATCGCGACGGGATCGCCGGTGCCGCCGGCGAGCTTGTCGGCGAGCGCCGCGAGCGGCCGATGCTCGAGCCGGCTCGCCGCCTCGATCCGGCGGCGTCCCTCGGTCTCGGCGGGAACGCGGAGCGCGCGCACGCCGTGCCCGATCGTCCAGACCAGGAGCAGCGCCAGCACGCCCAGCGCCGTCGCGTGCATCCAGCCCGGCACCATCGACGGGAGATCGAAGAGCGCCGCCGCCACGAAAACACCAAGCACCCCCAGAGCTGCCGCGAACTCCGGCCAGCCGCGTTCCCAGAAGACCGCCGCGCGGGCCAAACCGACGCGCGCGGCGAGGCTCCGCCCGGAGGACGAGGGAACGGGTGTCGCGGGTCGACTCTCGGGCATGGAACGAGCCCTCTCACCAGGGGTGACTGCTCAACTCCTCATGCGAGCCGCGTGCCAAGGCTGGGGCGGCTCACGCGAGCCAGGGCGGGATCCGATCCTGGCCCAACAGCTCCTCATAACTGGGCCGCGGCCGGATCACCGCGAATTCTTGGCCCTGGACAAGGACTTCCGGCGCCAATAGCCGCGTATTGTAGCTGGAACTCATGACCGCGCCATAGGCGCCCGCTGACAATATTGCGAGCAGGTCGCCGGCCCCAACCGGCGGTAGCGGTCGCCCAAGCGCTATCATGTCGCCGGATTCGCAGATCGGCCCCACCACGTCGGCGGGCTCGCGGGGCGCGCCCCGATCGGGCTCGCGCACGGGCACGATCTCGTGCCACGCCTCGTAAAGCGCGGGCCGGATCAGGTCGTTCATGGCGGCGTCCTGGATCAGGAACCGGCGCGTCACGCCAGGCTTCACGAAGATCACCCGGCTCACGAGCACGCCGGCGTCGGCAACCAGCGCCCGGCCTGGCTCGAAGGAGAGCTGGAAACCGAGATTATGCGTGAGCCGGCGGGCCAGCGCCGCGTAGGCCTCGACCGGCGGCGGCGACTCCGCACGATAGCGGACACCGAGGCCACCGCCGAGGTCGAGCCGCTCGACCGAGAGGCCACCCCGGCGCAGCTCAAGGGCGAGGTCGATCAGCCGCTGGAACGCCGCCTCGAAGGGCGCGAGTTCCGTGATCTGCGAGCCGATGTGGACGGCGAGCCCCAAGGGCTTCAATCCCGGCAGCGTTGCGGCGCGCCGATAGGCATCGCCCGCATGGGCGAGGTCGATCCCGAATTTGTTTTCCTTCTTGCCGGTGGAGATCTTGGCGTGGGTGCGGGCGTCCACGTCGGGATTGACGCGAAGCGCGATCACGGCCGTCCGCCCGGCCCCCTGCGCGACTGCGCTTAGCAGCTCCAACTCCGGCACCGACTCGACGTTGACCTGGCAAATCCCCTGCGCGAGCGCGAAGCCGAGCTCCTCCCTGGTCTTGCCGATCCCGGAGAACACGATCTTCTCGGGCGGTACGCCCGCGGCGAGCGCACGCCGGAGTTCGCCTTCCGATACCACATCGGCGCCGGCGCCGAGCCTCGCCAGCAGCCGGATCACCGCCTGGTTCGAGTTCGCCTTGAGCGCGTAGTGAATGGCAGCATTCTCGTTGGCGAGCGCGCCGGCGAAGCGGCGATAGGCGCTGGTGATCGCCGCGGTCGAATAGCAATAGACGGGCGTGCCGACCGCGGCCGCAATGCGCGCGAGCGGGACATCCTCCACGTGGAGCTCGCCCGCGCGATAGGCGAAACCGGGCGCGGCTAAACGAGGCTCGGATGGGTCGTTCATGAGCCCTTGGGCGGATAGGTTTTCGGGAAGGCATCCTTGGGTATGCCGG
>DATFRA010000249.1:0-14408 GCA_035263705.1 Allostellaceae bacterium | reverse complement strand
CGCGGGCCGCCCGCGACAGGCCGCAGACGCTGGAAGTCTTCACGAGCTTCGCGATCTCGCGCACGGACTCGAAATCGCCGTTCGAGGCGATCGGGAAGCCCGCCTCGATGACGTCGATCCCCATCTCCTCCAGAAGGAGCGCGATCTTGATCTTCTCGTCGAGGTTCATGGAGGCGCCTGGCGATTGCTCGCCGTCGCGGAGCGTCGTGTCGAAGACGATGACGCGATTCTTGTCGGTACTGGGCTCGGACTGCTTGCGATGGGTGGTTGCGCTCATAGGCGCGGCTCCTGTGATGAAGGGTGCAACGAAGCGGATTTGGTCGCATTACCCCCTGAACGCCGGTCGCCGGACGCGATGAGCCGGCGTTCAGGGGCCGCTAAGTCGCAGCGCCCCGTCACTGAGGAGAAGGAGGAGAGCGGAGGCCGGTATCTGGACGCGCGCGAGCGCAGACCGGCGCACCAGCGCCTGCCGCCCATCGTGCCGTGCCACGGTCCGAGCCATCCGAAGACCGACCTCTCGTCTGGGCCGGAGCTCGCAAAGCCGGCCGCTGACACCCTGAGCCCCGTAGCCCTAACAAATGGTTAACACCCCTAAGGCCGGGATTCCGCAGTACTTTTAACGGTTTCGGCGGGCGACGGCAAGGCCTCTGTTGCCCGTCATTGAACGAAGAACGCCCCCTCACCCTGCGCTCTCCTCGGCGGGAGAGGGTTACAGAGCCTTAGCGAACGACACCGACCCCAGGGTCGAAGAGCCCCGGGGGTGCGTAACGGGGAATGGCTCCAACCGCTCTACAACATCTAATTCTTCGCGCGATCGACCAGCCGGTTCTGGGCGATCCACGGCATCATGGCGCGGAGCTTCTCGCCGATCTTCTCGACGGGATGCTCGGCGCCGCGGCGGCGCATCGCTTTGAAGCTTGCCTGCCCCGCGGCGTTCTCCAGCACCCACTCCTTCGCGAACTTGCCGGACTGGATCTCCTCCAGCACCCGCTTCATCTCAGCCTTGACGCGGCCGTCGATGATCCGGGGGCCGCGGGTGTAGTCGCCGTACTCGGCGGTGTTCGAGATCGAGTAGCGCATGGTGGCGATACCGCCCTCGTACATCAGATCGACGATGAGCTTCACCTCGTGAAGGCACTCGAAATACGCCATCTCCGGCGCGTAGCCCGCCTCGACCAAGGTCTCATAGCCCGCCATGATAAGCGAGGTGAGGCCGCCGCAGAGCACCGTTTGCTCGCCGAAGAGATCGGTCTCGCATTCCTCCTTGAAGGTCGTCTCGATGACGCCGGCGCGGCCGCCGCCGATCGCCGAGGCGTAGGAGAGCGCGATCTCGAGCGCGTTCCCCGACGGATTCTGGTCGACCGCGACCAAGCAGGGCACGCCGCCGCCGCGCTGGTACTCCGAGCGCACCGTGTGGCCGGGGCCCTTGGGCGCGATCATGAACACGTCCATGTCCGAGCGCGGCTCCACCAGCTTGAAGTGGATGTTGAAGCCATGCGCGAAGGCGAGCGCAGTGTCCGGCCGCATGGTGGGCTTGAGGTCGTGGCTGTAGAGCGAGGCCTGGAGTTCGTCGGGTGTCAGCACCATCACCACGTCGGCCCATTTGGCGCCCTCGGCGGGCGTCATGACCTGGAACTTCTGAGCCTCGGCCTTCTTGGCAGAGGCGGAACCCGGGCGGAGCGCGATCCGCACGTCCTTGACGCCGCTGTCGCGGAGATTGAGGGCGTGGGCGTGCCCCTGGCTGCCGAACCCCACCACCAGGACCTTCTTGCCCTTGATGAGATTCACGTCGGCGTCGCGATCGTAATAGACCCGCATGATGGTTCCCCTATTGGCGAGCGGTGAAAACAGTTAGAGCCGGCTGGCGCCGCGTGAGATCGCGACCACGCCGGTGCGCGAGATGTCGACCAAGCCCAAGGGCTCCATCAGGTTGATGAAGGCGTTGAGCTTCTCGGTCGATCCCGTCATCTCGAAGACGAAGCTCTCGGTGGTCGAGTCCACGACGCGCGCACGAAAGATGTCGGCTAGACGCAGCGATTCGATCCGCTTGTCGCCAGTGCCAGACACCTTGATGAGCGCGAGCTCGCGCTCGACGTGCGCGCCTTCTTGCGTGAGGTCGCGTACGGCGTGAACGGGCACGAGACGGCCGAGCTGCGCCTTGATCTGCTCGATGATCATGGGCGTGCCGGAGGTGACGATGGTGATGCGCGAGAGGCCGCGCATGCGATCGACCTCCGCTACCGTCAGGCTCTCGATGTTGTAGCCGCGGCCGGAAAACAACCCGATCACGCGGGCGAGGACGCCGGGCTCGTTGTCCACGAGCACGGCGATCGTGTGTTTCGCGACGGTGCTGCTGGTGCCGCTCACGGTGGGTTCCTTCGAGGGCGCCCGCCGCCTCGGCGGCCGGCGGCCCTGGAGCTTGGTGGAAGGGGATTGGAGTTCGGAAATGGCGGGACTCCGTTATACCAAGACCATTCCCTCTTCCGATACCGGCCCTTCCGACTTCTTGTCCTGGGGCCCGAGCAGCATCTCGTTGTGTGCCGCTCCCGACGGGATCATCGGGAAGCAGTTCTCGGTCTGATCCACCACGACGTCGACGATCACGGGCTTGTCGACCTTGATCATCTCCTTGATGACGCCGTCGACCTGGTCCGGCCGGGTCGCGCGCAAGCCGACCGCGCCAAAGGCCTCGGCGAGCTTCACGAAATCGGGCAGGGAAGCCGTGTAGCTCTCGGAGTAGCGGCCTCCGTGCAGCAGCTCCTGCCACTGCCGCACCATCCCCATGTACTGGTTGTTGATGATGAACACCTTCACCGGCAGACGGTACTGCGTGACTGTCGACATCTCCTGGATGTTCATGAGGATCGAGGCCTCGCCGGCGACGTCGATCACCAGCGCCTCCGGGTGCGCCAGCTGCACGCCCATCGCGGCCGGCAGCCCGTAGCCCATGGTGCCGAGGCCGCCCGAGGTCATCCAATGCCGGGGCGCCTCGAACTTCAGGAACTGAGCCGCCCACATCTGGTGCTGGCCCACCTCGGTGGTGACGTAGAGGTCGCGGCCGCGGGTCAGCGCGTAGAGCCGCTCCAGCGCGTACTGCGGCTTGATGATGCGGTCGCTCTTCTGATAGCGGAGACAATCACGCTTCCGCCACTCCTCGATCTGCCGCCACCAGGCGCCGAGCGCCTTTTGGTCAGGCTTCGCACGTTTCGCTTTCCAGGCCTTGATCAGCTCCGCCAGCGTCTCGGCGGCATCTCCGATCAGGGGCAGATCGACGCTCACGTTCTTGTTGACCGACGACGGGTCGATGTCGAGGTGGATCTTCGTCGAGCCCGGCGAGAAGGCGGCGAGTTTTCCGGTCACGCGATCGTCGAAGCGCGCGCCGATGTTCACCATGACATCGCAGCCGTGCATGGCGAGGTTCGCCTCGTAGGTCCCGTGCATGCCGAGCATGCCCAGGAACTGCTTGTCCGAGGCGGGATAGGCGCCGAGGCCCATCAGGGTCAACGTCACCGGATAGCCCGTGATCCTCACAAGCTCCTGGAAGAGCGCGCAGGCGCGGTCGCCCGAATTGATGAGACCGCCGCCGCCGTAGAAGATCGGCCGCTTTGCGTTGGCGATCAGCTCCACCGCGGCCGCGATCTTCGCGGAGTCCGGCGTCATCTGCGGCCGGTAGGTCTTGTGCTTGACCGTCGCGGGTGACGTATAGGTGCCGGTCGCGAAGAGGATATCCTTGGGCAGGTCCACCACCACCGGGCCCGGCCGCCCCGTGCGGGCGACATAGAACGCCTCGTGCATCATGCGCGCGAGGTCGTTCACGTCCTTCACGAGGTAATTGTGCTTGGTGCATGGCCGCGTGATCCCGGTGGTGTCCGCCTCCTGGAAGGCGTCGTTCCCGATCAAGTGCGTCGGCACCTGGCCGGTAAGACACACCACAGGAATCGAATCCATGAGCGCGTCGGTGAGCCCCGTCACCGCGTTGGTGGCGCCGGGGCCGCTGGTCACCAGCACCACGCCGACCTTGCCGGTAGAGCGCGCATAGCCTTCGGCCGCATGCACCGCCGCCTGCTCGTGGCGGACCAGGATGTGGCGGAGCTGGTTCTGCTTGAAGAGCGCATCGTAGATCGGCAATACCGCGCCGCCCGGATAGCCGAAAACGACATCTACGCCCTGGTCCACCAGGGCTTTGATGACCATTTCCGCTCCAGGCGTTGCCGCTGCCGACATGACACCTCTCCTTGGTGAAAACGCTTACAAGAATCGCGCGGGACGCGGCGTTTCTCCGCTGCCGTCAAGGGCAGCGGCCCGGCCGCAAGCCTCCCGTCCCGCGCGAGGGCGCCAAACTAGACAGCTTGCGGGGAGGTGGTCAACAGGAACTGGCGAATAAATGAAAATATTTCGGGCAGCAGACTTTCCGAAAATTGCGCGGGGAGGGTGTGGGTCGGGAGGTCGGCTGGCGGCGGCAACTGGGTCCGGAGCCAGGTCATCTGGCGCTTGGCGTAGCGCCGGCTCGCCTGTTGCGCCGCGGCGATCGCGGCCTCGAGCGTCGTCTCTCCGCGCAGATGCGCCGCGAGTTCCTGCACGCCCATGGCCTTGACCGCGGGTAGGTCGGGCGAGAGATGCCGGACCATCAGCGCCCGGACCTCGTCGAGTGCGCCCGCCTCCGCCATCGACGCGAAGCGGGCATCGATCGCGGCATAGAGAACGTCCCTCGGCGGCAGCAGCACGATCGCCGCCACGCCCGGCCGCATGGCGCGCCCCTGCTCGCGCTGCCAGTCCGTCAGCGAGCGGCCGGTCGCGGCCATCACCTCGTAGGCGCGGACCAGGCGCTGGGTATCGCCGGGATTGAGCCTTGCCGCGCCCTTGGGATCGCGCGCGGCCAGCGCCGCGTGGAATCGCTCGCCGCCGATCTCCTTGTGGAGCGCGCGAGCGGCCCGCCGCACCTCCGCGGGAATCTCTGGCACCGGCGCGAGTCCCCTGAGCAACGCCTTCAAATAAAGGCCCGTACCGCCCACCAGGACCGGCAAGCGCGCCGCGCGCGCAGCGGCGGCGATCTCGGCTTCCGCGAGATCGAGCCATCGTGCGGCCGAGCAGAGCTCGGACGCATCGAGCACGCCGAAGAGCCGGTGCGGCACCCGCGCAAGCTCTGCCGGCCCCGGCCGCGCCGTCAGCACCGCCAGGTCGCGATAGATCTGCATGCTGTCAGAATTGATGACGGTGCCGCGAAACTCCTCCGCGATCGCGATCGCGAGCCGCGACTTCCCGCTCGTGGTCGGGCCGGTGATGAGGAGGATGGGCGTATCGCTGTGCGTCATTGACGTTTGTCCGGAACCGATGCCGCCTAGTCGAGCCCGCCCCTCACCCTCCCTCTCGCCGGCGGGGAGAGGGTCGCGAAGGCTTGAGCCGAGCGAAGCGAGCCTAGCCGTAGCCGGGTGAGGGGGAGTTGCACAAGCGCTGCATGTCTTGCCTTAGCACATCCGAGCACCGATAAAGCTCGGATGTCCGAAGGCGTGCTCACCCTCATCGCCGGCACCGATGGTCCCGCGGAATGGCCGCGCGTGTTGCGCGTCGCGCGCGCGGCGCTGGAGCCGTTGGGTGCGCATCTCGCGCCCGTGGATTGGCTCGCGGCCGAGCGCGCGGCGGACCTCGGCTTCGACGGCGTCGATCCCGATCAGGCAGAGGCGGCGGTGCGCGTGGCTCTCAGCCGAGAGATCGGAGAGCGGCCGCTCGATCTTCTGGCGCAGCTGCGGGAGGGGCGCCGCAAGCGGCTGCTGGTCGCCGACATGGAATCGACGATCATCGCCAACGAGATGCTGGACGAGCTCGCGGAGATTCTCGGCCTCGGCCCCGACGTCGCCGAGGTGACGCGTCGCGCGATGAACGGCGAGATCGATTTCGCGACGGCGCTGCGCGAGCGCGCGGCGCTCCTCGCCGGTTCCCCCGTCACCGCGCTCGACGAGGCCGCGACCCGCATCCGCGTCAATCCCGGTGCGGCCGAGCTGGTAGCGACCATGCGGGCGAGTGGCGCCTATACGGCCCTCGTCTCCGGAGGTTTTCGGCGATTCACGCGGTTGGTAAGGGCCAGGCTCGGCTTCGACGTGGACATCGCCAACGAGCTGGTGATATCCGGCGATCGGATCGCCGGACATGTTCTGGAGCCGGTCCTTGGGCGCGATGCCAAGCTGGCGGCGCTGAATGCGCTCGCGGCAGCGCGGCGCCTTACCCTCGCCGACACGCTCGCGGTCGGCGACGGCGCGAATGACCTCTCGATGCTTGACGCCGCCGGGCTAGGCGTCGCCTACCACGCGAAGCCGATCGCGGACGAGCATGCGCGCCACCGCATCCGCCACGCCGACCTAACGGCGCTGCTCTACGCGCAGGGCTATCGCGAGGGCGAGATCAGGCGAAGCTAGCGAGCCTCAGCCCTTGCCGTCGATCCGGAGGGCTTTCCAGCCGAGCTCGCCGGCGCGGTCGATGAGCATGAGCACGGACTTACGCCCGGCTTTCTTGGCTTCCTCGATCTTGTCGACGACCTGCGCGGGAGATTTCACTTCCTCCTGCGCCACCTCGACAATGACGTCGCCGGCCTTCAGCTGCTTTTCGGAAGCCGGGCTGTTGCCCTGCACGTCGACGACGACGACGCCCACGGCATCGTCGGGGAGCGAGTATTTCGTGCGCAGATCCGGCGTGATGCTGGACAGCGACAGGCCCAGCGTCTTGACCGAGGTGGTCTCGCTGGGGGTCGTGCTGCCCTGCTTGCCGGCGTCGGCGGAGGCCACCTGATCGCTCTCGTCGAGCTCGCCGACCTTGACGTCGACTCCCTCCTCCTTGCGCTTGCGCCAGACCGTCACCTTCACGCTCTTGTCGATGGGCGTCTCCGCCACGATGCGCGGCAGCTGCCGCACGTCGGGGATCTCCTTGCCGTCAAAATTCAAGACGACGTCGCCGGGTTGGATGCCGCCCTTCTGGGCGGGGCCGCCGTCGTTGACGCTGGCGATCAGAGCGCCGCGCGGCTTGTCGAGGCCAAGGCTCTCGGCGATCTCGTCGGTGACGCCCTGGATGCGCACGCCGAGCCAACCGCGGCGCGGATGGCCGTACTCCTTGATCTGCTCGATCACGGGACGCGCCATGTTGGCGGGGATCGCGAACCCGATGCCAATCGAGCCGCCCGAGGGCGAGTAGATGGCTGTGTTCACGCCGATCACGTCGCCGTTCATGTTGAACATCGGGCCGCCGGAGTTGCCACGGTTGATCGAGGCGTCGGTCTGCAGGAAGTCGTCGTATTGGCCTGCGCTGATGTCGCGGCCGCGCGCCGAGAGAATGCCGGCGGTGACGGTGCCACCGAGGCCGAAGGGATTGCCGATCGCCATCACCCAGTCACCGACCCGGGTCGTGTCGCTGTCGCCGAACTTGACCGCGGGCAAGGGCTTCGAGGATTTGACCCTGAGTAGCGCCAGATCAACCTTGGTGTCGCGGCCGATCACCTCGGCCTTGAGGTTCGTATTGTCCTGCAAGGTCACGGTGATCTCGTCGGCGTCCGCGATGACGTGGTTGTTGGTGACCACCAGGCCCGAGGAGTCGATGATGAAGCCCGAGCCCAGCGAGGTCGCGCGGCGGGGCGTCGCGTCCGGCTGCCCGTTCTGACCATTCTTCTGATTGCGGTCGAGAAAATCCTTGAAGAGATCGTCGAGCGGCGAGCCCGGCGGGAATTGCGGCAGATCCGGTCCACGCGCGGTCTTGTCGGACGATTTGATGGTCTGGGTGGTGGAGATGTTCACCACCGCCGGTAGCAGCTTGGCTGCAAGGTCGGCGAAGCTCTCCGGCCCGGCCTTGGCTCGGGCGAGGCCTCCCGGGAGAACGAGAACTCCAATGAGGGCGAGCGCCGCAGCGCGCTTCAGCCAAGCGTTAGGGGCGGTCAAGTAAGTCTGCTCCAAGCCAATGAGGGGTGCGTCCGAACCGGCATATTAGCCGAACCCCATAATAGTTGGTGACCGGCCGTGCGGCAAACCAGCCCAGTTTTGTACCCACCGCGCCAGTGTCAACCGGTGGCGGCCCTCTAGCTCCGAATAAGCCACACCGCTGCTACCCCGAGGCAAGCCGCTGCCAACCCGCCAAGACGGAGCGCCGCCGATGGGATCGCGGTCATCTGGAGGGCGGCGCGCTTGATGCCGTCGGGGGCGAGTGCCAGCACGATGCCCTCGATCACAAGCACGAGAGCAAGTGCCGTCCCGAGGTCCTGCATCGGCCGATCCGCGACCGCGCTGCCGCGCTCAGGGCTTCGGCGCTTGAGCCTGCGGCGGCTCCATCGTGCCGCTCGCCGAGCCAAAGAAGCGGAAGAACTCGCTGTCCGGCGACAGCACCAGGGTGGTGTCGCCGTTGGCCAGCGACCGGCGATAGGCGTCGAGGCTCCAGTAGAGCGCGAAGAAGTCCTTGTCCCGGTTGAAGGCGTCGGCGTAGATGCGGACGCTTTCGGCGTCGCCCTCGCCGCGCAGGATCTCCGACTGCTGTTGGGCCTTGGCCTTGATCTCGATGACATGGCGGTCTGCACTGGCACGGATCTTCTGCGCCTCGCGCTTGCCCTCGCCCCTGAACTGCGCGGCCTCGCGCTGCCGCTCCGTCTTCATGCGGGTATAGATCGCCTCGCTGTTCTCGCCCGGCAGGTCCGCGCGCTTGATACGCACGTCGATTACGTCCATGCCCCAGTCCTTGGCCTGGGTGTTTACCTCATCGCGCACCAGCTGCATGACCGCGGCGCGCTTCTCCGCCACCACAGAGGCCAAGGGCACGTTGCCGATCACCCGTCGGAGCGCGCTGTTGATGATCGAGGAGAGGCGCGTGTTCGCGTTCGCTTCGGAGGTCGAGCGCTGGAAGAACAACAGGGGATCGGCGATGCGATAGCGCGCGTAGCTGTCGACCACGAGGCGCTTCTGGTCGGCGGCGATCACCTCCTCCTGCGGCGGCTCGAGATCGAGGATCCGGTTGTCGAAATAGACGACGTCCTGGACGAACGGCCGCTTGAACTGCAGGCCAGGCTCGGTGATCACCCGGATCGGGGTCCCGAACTGCTTCACCAGGGCCTTCTCGGTCTGGTGCACCGTGAAGAACGAACTCATGCCGATGATGATCACGAATGCAGCCAAGACCACGACGGGGACGGCGACGTATCTGTTCATGGCCGTGGACTCCCCGTGCTTGCGCTCGCGGGTGGGGTGCCCCCGGGGCCGGATCTACCTGGCGGCGAAGGGCTCGCGTTCCTTATGGCAGGCAAGGGCAGGTAGGGCAGCACGCCGGAGCTCGAGGCGGCGCGATCGAGGATGACTTTGTTCGCGCTCTTCAGGATCGTCTGGATGGTGTCGATGTAGAGCCGCCGCGCCGTCACGTCTGGCGCCTTGGCGTAGGCATTGTAGACCGAGATGAAGCGCTGGGCGTCGCCCTGCGCCTGGTTCACGACCTGAGCCTTGTAGGCCTCCGCCTCCTGCACGATCCGGGCGGCTTCGCCTTGAGCCTGGGGTACCACGTCGTTCTGGTAGGCGTCCGCCTCGTTCTGATACCGCGTGAAGTCGATCTTGGCGCTTTGCACGTCCCGGAAGGCGTCGATCACCTGCGGCGGCGGGTCGACCTTCTGCAGCTGCACCTGCTGAATGGTGATTCCCGCCTGGTAGAAATCGAGGATCTCCTGCAGCAGCTTCTGCGTATCGATCTCGATCTTGGCGCGGCCCTCGGCGAGCGCGCTCGCGATCTCGGTGTGGCCGATCACCTCGCGCATGGCGCTTTCGGCTGCGGCCTTCACGGTTCCGTCGGGATCACGGATGTTGAACAGGTATTTCCGGGCGTCATTGATGACCCAGAACACCGTGAAGTTGATGTCGACGATGTTCTCGTCGCCGGTCAGCATCAGGGATTCCCGCGTCACGTCCTGAGTGGTGCGGCCACTCTCGCCGACGCGAAACCCGATCTCGACACGGTTGACGCGCGTCACCTTCGGCCGCTCGACCGACTCGATGGGCGTGGGAAGGTGATAATTGAGCCCCGGCGGCGCGATCCGGTCGAGGGCGCCGAACCGCAAGACGACGCCGAGCTCGTCGGGTTGGACCGTGTAGACGCCGCTGAACCCCCAAAGCAGAATCGCGACCACCAGGATGATGAGCAGTCCCGGAGCGCTGCCGAAGCCGCCGGGCAGCACGCCGCGCAGCTTGTCCTGGCTGCGCTTGATGATGTCCTCGACCTTGGGGCCTTGGGGACCGCGTCCCCAGGGGCTCTGACCGCCGCCCCATGGGCCGCCACCGCCGCCGCTCTGATTGGTCCACGGCATCGCCCGAAAGCCTCTCTCCTTTGACGCGCAAAGGCCGTCGCCTTTGCAAATCGCGCGCGATCCCCTATATGACAGCGATCGATTTCCGCTGGTCCGCCAGGTCGGCGCGGCGTTGCCGGGATGATCGGGCGAAGCGGGATATTGTCAAGGAAATGAGGGATCGAGGCCGATGAGCGCGGTGACGCAAGAGCGTGTCCTGGCTGCGCTCGGCCAAGTGATCGACCCCGACCGCAACCAGGACATCGTGAGCCTTGGCATGGTCTCGGGCGTTCAGTTGCGCGAGGGCCACGTCGGCTTCGCGATCGAGGTCGACCCGCAACGCGGCCCCAAGCTCGAACCTCTACGCAAAGCGGCGGAGCGCGCCGTGGAGCGGCTCGACGGTGTGCTGTCGGTGACGGCCGTGCTCACGGCGGAAGCGAAGCCCGCGCGCGGCGGTGCCGCGCCGCAGGAGTCGCCGGTGCGTGGCCATGCGCCACACGGCGGCGCCGCCGGCGGCAAGGCACTGGTGCCGGGCGTCAAGACCATCGTGGCGGTCGCCTCCGGCAAGGGTGGCGTCGGCAAATCGACGATCGCAGTCAATCTGGCGCTCGCGTTCGCCGCGAACGGACGCAAGGTCGGACTCCTCGATGCCGACATCTACGGCCCCTCGATGCCGCGCATGATGGGGATCACGGGCAAGCCTACCTCGCGCGACGGCCGTCAGCTGGAGCCGATGCAGAACTACGGCATCAAGTGCATGTCCATGGGTTTCCTGGTGCCGGAGGAGACGCCGATGATCTGGCGCGGCCCCATGGTGATGAGCGCGATCCAGCAGATGCTGCGCGACGTCGAGTGGGGTCAGCTCGACATCCTCGTGGTGGACCTGCCGCCCGGGACCGGCGATGCCCAGCTTACCATGTCCCAGCAGGTGCCGCTTTCGGGCGCGGTCATTGTCTCGACGCCGCAGGACATCGCGCTGCTCGATGCCCGCAAGGGCCTCAACATGTTCCGCAAGGTCGACGTGCCCGTGCTCGGCATCGTCGAGAACATGAGCTATTTCCTCTGCCCCCACTGCGGCGAGCGCAGCGAGATCTTCAGCCACGGCGGCGCCCGCAAGGAGGCAGAGAAGCTCGGCACGGATTTCCTCGGCGAGGTGCCGCTCGACATCGCGATCCGCGAGACCTCCGACGGCGGCAAGCCGATCGTGGTTGCCGACCCCGCGAGCGCCCACGCGAAACTCTTCCGCGCCATGGCAGAGCGCATCTGGGCGAAGCTCTCGGGCAGCCCGCAGCGCGCGGCGCCGCGGATCGTGATTCAGTAACTCAGGGCGCGCGCCCGAGGGTCTCCATCAGCTCCATCCACTCGCGCTTGCTGAGGCCGCTCTCGGCGTGAGTCACGGATTCGCCGGCGATCATCCGCTTCACGACTTCGAGGCCTTTTGCCGAGAGGTGGGCGCCGCCGAGCTGATACTGGCGGAAGGCCTCCGCGGTGAGCGGGACCCAGCGCTCGAGCGTCTCTAGCATGACCTCGGCGTATACGCGGATTTCGTATTGCGCGTGGACATCGGCGCGCAGGCTCAGGAAGTGCAGCAGGTTATAGAGGTCGGTCTTCCAGTACCACTGCGTATAAAAGTTGAGCGTCAAGTTCATGCGCGCGAGCTCGCGCGCGAGGCCCTGGCGCTCGGGATCGATGACCGTGCCGGCCTCGTCCGTGTTGAGGAGCGTCGCGTAGTCCCGATAGCAGCGGAGCGCGTCCTCGCGCAGGAGATCGAGCACGCGCTGGGTCTCGACGGGCGTCAACTGCTGTCCGCGGCCCTGGCGGTTGCTCTTCGACTGGGCCGCGATCTGCTCGGGCGCCGGCAGATAGAACTCGTTGTCGAGAATCGAGTAACGCGCCGAGTACTCGTTGACGTTCGCGGTGCGGTGGCGGATCCACTGCCGTGCCACGAAGATCGGCAGCTTCACGTGGTACTTGATCTCGCACATCTCGAAGGGCGTCGTGTGCCGGTGGCGCATCAGGTACTGGATGAGGCCGCGATCCTCGCTGACCTTCTTGGTGCCCTTGCCGTAGGAGACGCGCGCCGCCTGCACCACCGCGGCATCGTCCCCCATGTAGTCGATCACCCGGACGAAGCCGTGATCGAGCACCGGCAGCGCCTGATAGAGCACCGCCTCAAGGGCCGGCACCGTCGCGCGGCGGGTCGGCTCAGTCTCGGCCCTGAGACGATCGATCTCGGCTTGCTGCTCGGGCGTCAGCGGCATGATGTGCCCTCGTGGTGTCGGCGGTGCGCCAGTCTATCGCGGGGATGAAGCTCTCTCCAAGGTCGCGGGCGACTCGGGGCGGGCGTTGGTTGCGCGTTAACAGGTAATCCCTATATTGGAGGGGTCGGGCAACCGACTATGGCGATAAACGGCGCATGGAATAAGCGTTGCGGACCCGGGGGCGGTACCCGGCGCCTCCACCAGCTTCAGTCCTGCGGCGATCGCGGGACCTTCTGGGGGCGAACTAGGATCGACGCGCGTGGTAAAGGTGTTGCCTTTCGCTCGGCATGGTACCGCCGTTATCGGGCCAACCTAGAAGTGCGAACGACAATCAGGTCGCACTCGCTGCTTAGTCTCTAAGCAAGCGCGGTCCGGGGGGCACCGGGCAACAGAAGCCCCCCACTTACAAGGATGGCGAGCGGGATCAACCCGCCGCCGGCAAGAACCGGGACGGACGCAAGACGACGTGCAGGACCTTCTGGGCTACGACAGGATGATGGAGCGGGCGGTGCGCGGCGTGGTGCGCGAGGCGCTCGCCGTCGCAGCAAGCCGCGGCCTACCCGGTGTCCACCACTTCTACATCACCTTCAAGACCCAGGCCCCCGGCGTCACCATCCCCGACACGCTCCTCGCGAAATATCCCGAGGAGATGACAATTGTGCTGGAGCACCAGTTCTGGGACCTCGAGGTGACCGAAGACTCGTTCTCGGTGACCCTGAGTTTCGGCAGCAAGCCCGCGCGGCTCACCGTTCCCTTCGCCGCCGTCAGCACCTTCGCCGATCCTTCCGTGCAGTTCGGCCTGCAGTTCAAGCACGTAGAGGCCGACGGCGCGAAAGCGACCGCTGCTCAGGCGGGAGCCAGCGCCGAGCCGCCCAAGGCCAAGGTCAAGGCAGCTTCCGGCACGCCGGGCGAAGTCGTCACCCTCGACAGTTTCCGGAAGAAATAGACCGCCTGCGGCTTGACGGCCGCGGGCAAACGAGTATTTCTGCGCCGCGTTTGCGCCGCAGCACGCGCGCGCCGCGACAAAGGCTTCCCTCATGAGCGAATTCCTCTTCCGCGAGATGTTCCCTCTGGGCGAGGACGCGACGCCCTATCGCAAGCTCACGGCAGACTACGTCTCCGCCGGGAGCTTCGAGGGCGGACGCATGGTCAAGGTGAATCCGGAAGCACTGACGCTCCTCGCGGCGCGAGCGATGGCGGATTGCCAGCACCTGCTGCGGCCCGGCCACCTCGCGCAGCTCCGCGCGATCCTCGACGACCCCGACGCCTCCGACAACGACAAGTTCGTGGCCTTCGACCTCCTGAAGAATGCCAACATCGCGGCGGGGCGCGTGCTGCCGATGTGCCAGGACACCGGTACCTCCATCGTGATGGCGAAGAAAGGCGAGCGAGTCTGGACTGGCGGCGGCGACGCGGCGGCGCTCGCCGCCGGGATCCGCAAGACCTTCACAGAGACGAACCTGCGCTATAGCCAGGTGGCGCCGCTCTCGATGTACGAGGAAGTTAACACCGGCGACAACCTGCCGGCGCAGATCGACCTCTTCGCCGACGAGGGCGACGAGTACCACTTCCTCTTCATTGCCAAGGGCGGTGGCTCCGCCAACAAGACCTTCCTCTATCAGCAGACCAAGGCGACGCTGAACCCGAAGTCGCTCACCAAGTTCATCGACGAGAAGATCCGCACGCTCGGCACCGCGGCCTGCCCGCCCTATCACCTCGCGATCGTCATCGGGGGCACCTCGGCGGAGCTCACGCTCAAAACGGTGAAGCTCGCGAGCTGCCGCTATCTCGATACCTTGCCGACGGCCGGCAACAAGTTCGGCCAGGCGTTCCGCGACACCGGCTTCGAGGCGGAGGTG
>DATFRA010000248.1:0-2080 GCA_035263705.1 Allostellaceae bacterium | reverse complement strand
TCTTGGGGTCGATCTGGAGCGCGTCCTCGGCGATCACGCGCAGACGGTCGGGATGGGCCCTGACCAGCTCTTGCAGCGCCTCGACGCAGCGCCGATCGCGCTCGACGGCCGTGACGCTGTCGGCGCCGGCTGACAGAAGTGCCCGGGTGAGGCCGCCAGGCCCGGGCCCGACCTCGATCACGTGGACGCCGGCGAGTGGCCCGGCGGCGCGCGCGATGCGCGCAATCAGATTGAGGTCGAGGAGGAAATTCTGGCCGAGCGATTTCCGGGCCGCGAGCCCGAACCGCGCGATCACCTCGCGCAGCGGCGGCAGCGGCGGCGCGGGATCGTCTGGGGTGGCGATGGTCAGGCGACGGAGCGGCGGCGCGCGCGGCGGTCGGCCATCTCGCCCGCCAGCTGCAGCGCGGCGATCAGGCTCGCGGGGCTCGCGATGCCGCGTCCGGCGATGTCGGTGGCGGTGCCGTGGTCCGGCGAGGTGCGTATGAAGGGGAGGCCGAGCGTCACGTTGACTCCGCGATCGAAGTCGATGGTCTTGAGCGGGATCAGCGCCTGATCGTGATACATGCAAATCACGGCATCGTAACGCGCGCGCGCGGCGGCGTGGAACAGCGTATCCGCCGGGAACGGACCCGAGATCGCGTGGCCCTCGGCCCGCAGCGTCTCGACCGCGGGCGCGATCACCTCGATCTCCTCGCGCCCCATGGCGCCGTGCTCGCCGGCGTGGGGGTTGAGTCCGGCCACCGCCAGCCGCGGCCGCGTCAGGCCGAAATCGCTCATGAGGGCGCGCGCCGTGATGCGTCCGGCGGATACGATGTCCGCTGTCTTGAGGCGCTGCGGCACGTCCTTGAGCGAGATGTGCACGGTAACCGGCACCACCCGGAGTCCCGGGCAGGCGAGCATCATGACCGCCTTCGCGTCGCCGCCCGCGAGCTCCTCCAGGAACTCCGTGTGGCCGGGATGGCGGAACCCGGCGGCGTAGAGGGTCTCCTTCTGGATCGGATTGGTCACCACGGCCGAGGCGCGGCCGCTGCGCACCAGCTCGACCGCGCTAACGATCGCGGCGATCACCGCGCGGGCGTTCGCGGTGTCCGGCCGCCCCATGAGCACCGGATGGGCGAGACGGCGCGGCAGCACCCCCAGCGCCTCTTGAAAACACGCGGCGGCCTCCTCGGGGCCCGCGACGGCATGGAGCGGCACATCCCAGCCCAGCATGGCGGCGAGCCGGCCGAGCCGATCGGGATCATCGATGGCGAAGAAGGCCGGCACGTCCTCCGCCCGCCGCAGCCACGACATCAGCGTGATCTCGCCGCCAATGCCGGCGGGTTCGCCCATCGTGACCGCGATCGGACGGTTCATACCCGCATGTCCACGTAAGCCGTGCGGCGGAGGTCGCGCAGATAGCGGCGGGCCAGCGTGTCCAGGCGCTGTCTCGTCAGCGTATCCACCAGCTGATCGCGGGTCGGGATCTGCGAGGGCGGCTCCTTGCGCTCGCAGAGCATGACCACGATCGCGCCCGCGCCGGCATTCAGCGGCCTGCTCGCCTGGCCGGGTTGCAGGGTGGTGATCAGGTCTTTGAACTGCGGTTGCAAGGTACCGACCTTGACGTCGCGGGTCTCGCCCGAGGTCTGCGGCGCGCGTTCCTGTCCGATCCGCTTCATGTCGTCGCAACTCTTCGCGGTCTCGCTCAGCTGCTGAGCCGCGACAAACGCCTTTTGCTTGTCGGGGTCGGCTTGCGAAGCGAACGGGAACATGACCCGCACAAAGCTGACCAGCATGTCGCCCGGGCCCGGCGTGCCGAAGGTCCGCCGATCCACCATGCCCACGATGTAATAGCCACCGGCGGTGCGGATCGGCGCGGACAATTGCCCCGCCTGCAGGCTCGGCACGGCCGCGGCGATGTCGCGCGGCAGCTCCGCGGCGGTGAGCCAGCTGAGATCGCCGCCAACGGCGGCGCTCGGCGATTGCGAGAATTGCTGCGCTACGGCGCTGAAGCTCGCGCCCTGGTGGATCTGGTCGATCAGGCGGTCCGCGAGTGCCTTGACCTCGGCCTCCTGGCTTGGGTTGTCGATCGCCAGGTAGA
>DATFRA010000247.1:0-21664 GCA_035263705.1 Allostellaceae bacterium | reverse complement strand
GATTGCTGCCGGGGTTGAGCAGGAACTCCGAGGGCTTGCCGGCGTCGCCGCCCTGGCTGCCCCAGGGCGTGAAGCGGCTGCGATCGCGGTTGCGCGCGGTCACGATCGTGTCCGGCGACGACACCTGGAACTCGAGCGTCGTGCCGGTGCCGCCGCGATAGCTGCCGGCACCGCCGGAATCGCGCTTGAGCCCATAGCGCAGGATCTTCACGGGCACCTCGGCCTCGTTGATCTCAACGGGCGTATTCTTGAGGAAGCCGAAGTTGGCGCCGGAGCCCTCGGTGCCGTCGCGGAAAGACGTGCCGCCGCCGCCGCCGGTGATGGGATCCAGGTTTGCCATCAGGCGACGGCCCGTGCGGCTGTCGGTGGTGCGCAGGTTGATGAGCGGCCCGCCGTCGCCGCAGGCAGCCGGCAGCAGGTCCGGCAGCGCCTGGGCAAAGGCGCCCAGCACCGTGGACTGCACCCGCATGCAGCTGAGGCTCCGCATGCCCACCGCAGCGGGGAACTCCGGATTGACGATCGTGCCCTTGGGCAGGATCGCCGACGCCGTACGCAGCAAGCCCGCGTTGAGTAGGATCGAGTTGTCGACCGCGTAGAGCGCGTACATGACCGGCACCATCAGCAGCGCGTGGTGGGGGTCGCCGCCGGTGGGGATGTTGATGGACGACGTGAGCTGCGGATCGCTGCCGGTGAAGTCGAGCACGAGCTCCCCGTCCTTGACGATGAGGTTCACCGCGATCCGGCACGGCTTGCCGCCGACGCTGTCCTCGTCGATGTAATCGGCGAAGAAATACTCGCCCTTGGGAATGCGCCGGATCACCTTCCGCGCCTGCTGCTCGCCGTAATCCAGGAGATCCTTGATGCCCTCGCGGAAGACGTCGGCGCCGAAGCGCGCGATCATCTCGTGCACCTTGCGCTCGCCGGTCTTCATGGCGGCGATCTCGGCCTTGAGGTCGCCCCAGTTCTGCTCGCGCATGCGCACGTTGAGCAGCATGGTGTCGAGGATGTCGCGGTTGAGCTCGCCCCGCCGATAGAGCTTAACCGGCGGGACGCGGATACCCTCCTGATGCACCTCGACATTGGCGCGCGAGAGGCTCGCGGGCACCGCGCCGCCCACGTCGGTGTTGTGCACGTGGCCGACCGCGAAGCACATGATCTCGCCCTTGTGGAAGATCGGCTTCCAGAGGTGGATGTCCGGCGAGTGCGTGCAGACGAAGCCGCTGTAGGGGTCGTTGGTCATGCAGAGGTCGCCGTCCTCGTAGCCGTCGATCAACTCGAGGACGCGGCCGTAGTCGAGACCGAAGAACCAGGTGGCGCCGAGGTCGAACGGCGAGGCGAAGGTCTTGCCATCGGGCGTTGCAAGACCCGTGGTGAAGTCCTCGGTCTCCTTGACGAAGGTCGAGTGGGCCGTGCGGAACAGCGTCTGTGCCATGCTCTCTGTGGCGGCGGCGCAGTGGTTTGCCAGGATCTGCAGGGTCACGCGGTCGATGGGCATGGCCGTACTCCTACTTGTCCGCGCTGCGGCGGGTCAGGATCAAGTTCCGATAGGCATCGACCCGGCCGCGATAGCCGCCGGGCATGCAGGTGGTGCAGTCGCTCTGCGTTACGACCGCCGGTCCCTCGAACGTCTGCCCCGGCGTCAACGACGCGCGCGCGAAGACGGGGATGTCGCGCTCGGCACCATCCAGGAAGACGCGCGCCCGACCGCTCGGCGCGGCGGCACCGGCGATCTCCGCCGTTCGCACGAATTGCGGCTTCGGGCTCTCGGCCGTGATCACCAGGCGCAGGTTGATGATCTGCACGGGTGCCGCGCGGTCGGCGTGGTCGTAAACCTCCTGGTGCCGGCGATGGAAGGCTTCGGCAATACCGGCGATATCGCCGCGCTTCGGGTGCGCGGCGTCGAGCACGGTCTCGATCTCATGCGACTGGCCCTGGTAGCGCATGTCCGCGGAGTAAGTGAAGCGGTGCGGGCCCTCGTAGCGCTGCTCGTCGCGTAGCCACCGGAGTGCCGCCTCCTCGAGCGCCTCGAAGCCGCCGCAGATCACCGCCAGCGCCTCACTGCCCAGCTCCACGAACACCGTCGCGATGAAGTCGTTCTTGATGTCGGCGATGAGCCCGCCGAGCGCGCTCAGCACGCCCGGCGTGGTCGGGATCACCACGCTCTGCATGCCGACCTCGCGGGCGAGGAAGCACGCCAGCATGGGGCCGGCACCGCCGAAGGCCTGGAGCGCGTAGTCGCGGGGATCGACGCCGTAGCGCGAGATCAGCTTGCTCACCTCCATGTACATGCCGGAGACCGCGATCTCGATGATGGCCTCCGCGGTCGCCACCGGGGTCATCCCAGTGCGCTCCGCCAAGGTCGCGATCACCGCCCGGGCCTTCTCGATGTCGACCCGGATCGCTCTGTAGCCGAGCTCGCCGGCACCGATCCAACCCAGCACGGCAAAGGCGTCGGTGATCGTGGGGCGCGTGCCGCCGCGCCCATAGCAGGCGGGACCGGGGGTCGAGCCCGCGCTCTCCGGTCCGACCTTGAGCACGCCGAGGTCGTCGACCCGGGCAATGGAGCCGCCGCCCGCACCGATCGAGGTCACGGCGACCGTCGGGATGAAGATCGGGAACTCGCCGATCATCTCGCCGACGCCGTATTGCGGCACGCCGTCGAGGATGAAGGCGACATCGGCGCTGGTGCCGCCGATGTCGAGGCTCATGGTGGCGGGGAAGCCCGCGAGGCGCGCGACATGCGCGGCGCCGATCACGCCCGCGGCGGTGCCGGAGAGGATCATCTGCGCGCACGCGGTCTTGCCGAGCTCGGCGCTCATCACGCCGCCGTTCGACTTGGTCACCATTGGCGCGGCGGGAACGCCGGCCTCGCGCAGCGCCGCCTGCAACGAGGCGAGGTACCTCTCGACGCGCGGCTGCACGTAGCCGTGGATGACGGCGGTGGTGGTGCGCTCATATTCGCGGATCACCGACCACACGTCGGTCGAGCAGAACACCGGCAGGCCCGGCGCCGCCCGGTTGACGATCGCCTTCACAGCGTGCTCGTGCGCGGGATTGCGATAGGCGTTGATGAGTGCGATGACGATGCCCTCGGCGCCGAGCGCCTGCGCTTGCTCCACGGCAGCGATCACGCTCGCCTCATTGACGGGCGTATCGATGCTCCCGTCGGCGCTCATGCGCTCCTTTACCGCCAGCACGCGATCCCGGGGGATCAGCGGCGACGGTCGGCTCGACAGGAGATCCCAGGGATTGGGGACCTTGAGGCGCGCCACCTCCAGCACGTCGCTGAAATTCTCGGTCGTGAACAGGCAGAGCTTCACGCCCTTGCGCTGGATCACGGTGTTCACGCCCACGGTGGTGCCGTGGGTGAAATAGGTGATGCTCTCGGGATTGACGCCGTAGCGCGCCTTGAGCTGGCGCACGCCCTCCATCACCTCGGAGCCCGGCCGGTCCGGCGTCGACAGCACCTTGAGGGTGTGGAGCTCGTTGGTCCTCTCGTTGAAGGCGCAGAGGTCGGTGAAGGTGCCTCCGATGTCGACACCCACGCGGTACGTCATTCAATATGCTCCCGGCGATAATCGGAAAAAGCTAACAGGGGGCAGGACCCATGACAAAGGAAGATCTGGAACGGGAGCTCCGCGCCGCCAACGCCAATCGGGCGATCCTCTACTATTTGATCTTCGACGAGCTGCGCAAGGCGCATGGCGAGGTCGAGGCCACCAAGGTCATGCGCGCCGCCATCTACCGCCGCGGCGAGGAGATGGCGGCCTCGATCAAGCAATTCGCGCCTGATCGCATCAAGGCGCTCGGCGAATACCATGTCGCGCACTCAGCGGGCGGCGGGAGGCTCTTCAACCCCGAGGTGAAGCGCCTGGACGATCAAGGCTTCGAGGTGTTGAACACGACCTGTCCCCTCAGGGAGGCATGGCAGGCCTACGGGCTGTCCGACGCCGCGGTCGCCAAGATGTGCGAGATCGGCTCCGCGATCGACTACGGCAAGTTCGAGGGCGCGGGCTTCCGCTTCGAATGTGACACCTGGAAGCCCGGCAAGCGCGGCTGCTGCACGCTCAAGGCCTATCGGGGGAAGTAGGCGCAAGCGTTCCCTCGGTCTTCCTCATCCTGAGCGCACCCGCCCCTTCGACACACTCGCTTCGCGAGTGCACTCAGGGTAAGGGGCGGGTGTGTCGAAGGACGCACGAGGCGCGCATCAGTGAGGCTCGGCACTACAAATAAATGCTCCGCACGATGTCTGCCTCGTCGAGGGCGCGAGAGCGGAGGTCGTGGTGCTCGCTGACGCGACCGTCACGGAGGATCAGGAACCGGTCGGCGACCGCGAGCGCCAGGCGGATGTTCTGCTCGACCAGCATCATCGTGGTGCCGCGCTCGCGGAGCGATCTCATGATCTGCGCAATTTCCTCCACGAAAGCAGGTGCGAGGCCGCCCGAGGGCTCGTCCAATAGCAGCAGCGCCGGCCGTCCCATGAGCGCGCGGCCGAGCGCTACCATCTGCTGCTCGCCGCCCGACATCAGGCTGACCGCCTGGCGCCGCCGCTCGGCGAGACGAGGGAAGGAGGCGTAGATCTCGTCCAGCAGCGCCGCCTCGTCAGCGCGCCTGACCCACGCGCCCAGCTTTAGATTTTCTTCCACGGACATGTCGGCGAACAAGTCGCGCGCCTGCGAGACCTGGACGATGCCGCGGCGAAAAATCTGGTGCGGCGGCAGGCCCGCGATCTCCCTCCCCGCGAATCGGATCGAGCCCGCCCAGGGCCGCACGAAGCCGCTGACGGTATTGAGAGCCGTGGACTTGCCGCTTCCGTTGGCTCCCAGCAGCGCCACGACCTCGCCTTGTGCAATCGTGAAATCGACGCCGAAGAGAATCTGCTTGCCGGGATAGCCGGCCTCGATGCCGATGGCCGTCAGTAGAGTTTCAGGCATGGCCGAGATAGGCCTCCAGCACCTTCCTGTCCTCGCGCACCTCGGCGGGCGTACCGTCGGCGACCTTTCGCCCGTAGTTCAGCACGATCACGCGGTCGGAGACGCTCATCACCAGCTCGATCGCGTGCTCGATCAGCACGATGCCGATGCCGCGCTCCCTCGCGAGGCGCCGGATGATCTGCCCGAGCTTCTCGCGCATCGGCGGCGCCAGGCCGACCGTGGGCTCGTCGAGCAGCAGGAGTGGCGGATCGATCGCGAGTGCCCGCACGATCTCCACCATGCGCTGCTGCCCACCCGAGAGCGCCGCCGCGAGGTGATCGGCGACAGACCCGACCTCGAGGAGGGCGAGCAGCTCTCGGGCGCGTCGAGTGGCCGCGGCTTCCGCGTGCCGGCTCCCCGCGACATCAAGCAGGAGGCCGAAGAACCGGCTCTCAACCTTGGTATGGAGGCCCACCAGCACGTTCTCGAGCGCGGTCAGGTGCGCGAAGAGACCGCCGTTCTGAAAAGTGCGCCGGACACCGCGCGCGGAGATCTCGTGCGGCGGCAGGTGGTCGATTGCATCGCCCCGGAACAGGATGCGACCGGAATTGATCGCGGCATTGCCCGCGATGGCGTTGAAGAGCGTGCTCTTGCCGGCGCCGTTCGGACCGATGAGCGCGCAGACCTCGCCCGCCGCAACCTCGAAGGAAACGTCGTCAACCGCGGTGAGGCCGCCGAAGCGGACCGTGACATCGGAGAGCTCGAGGAGCGGCGTCATCTCACTCCCGGAAGTAGCGATCGTCAAAGACCGGATGGGCGCGCGCGAGCAGGCTCGCGAGGCCGCGCGGCAGGAACAGGATCACGGTGATGATCAGCACAGCGAACAGCAGTTCCTCGAAGCCGGGCAGGTCGCGAAAGAATTCCGGCGCCGCGGTGAGGAGCGCCGCGCCCAGCACCGACCCTACGAGGCTGCCGAGGCCGCCCACCATGATGATGGCGAATTGGAGGATGAGCTCCGTCAGATCGAAGGACGCCGGCGAGAGATGCCCGACCAGCGCCGCGTACATCGAACCCGCGATTCCCACCACGAAGCCGCCCCAGGCGAAGCCCAGCAGGATGTAGCGATCGGTCGGGATGCCCATCGCCGCCGCCGCTTCCTCGTTGCCCTTGATCGCGACGAAGGCGCGGCCGAAGCGCGAGCGCAGCAGCCGTTCGGTCAGCACGATCACCAGCACCACGAGCACCAGGAACGCATAGAATTTTCGCGATTCCACATTGAGCGCCCAGCCGAGCACGCTGGGCTCCGGCACCGCCATGCCGAAGGAGCCGCCGGTCACGGGCTCCCACCGGATATAGACCCAGCGCATGAGCTCGCCGAATGCCAGGGTCATGATCGCGAGGTAGAAGAGCCGCACGCCCCTGAGCGCGGGCACGCTCGCGGCCGCGCCGGCGATCCCGCCCATGGCGCCGGCCGGAAGCACCGTGAGCCACCAGGGCAGCCCGAGCTTCAGCATGAGAATGCCGGCCGTGTAGGCGCCGATCCCGAAGAAGGCGACATTCGAGAACGCGAGCAGGCCCAGATTGCCGACCACCACATTGAAGCCGACGCCCACGGGCACGTAGACCAGGATCAAGTTGGCGACGTACTGCTGGTATTGGTCGAGGAGGAGCGGCACGGGCAACAGCAGCAGCGGGATCAGCCAGAAGAGCCGCCGGCCGCTCATGATCGGCCCCTCGTCAGATGCGCAGGGTCGCGTGCTGTCCGAACAGGCCCTTGGGCCGGATCAACAGCACCAGGATCGTCACGAGATAGGCCGTGATGTCGATGAACACCGTCGAGACGTAGAAGCCCAGCACCTTCTCCATGATGCCCAGCAACAGGCCGCCGATCACCGCGCCGTGCAGCGAGCCGAAACCGCCGAGGGTCATGGCGGCGAAGCCGCGCACGAGCGTCGCGACGCCGATATCCGGTGTCAGCGGCACGATGAGCGCCATCAGCACGCCGCCGACCGCGCCGAGCGCCGCGCCCGCGCCCCACATGGTCGCGTAAAACGCCCGTACGTTGATGCCCACGAGCGCCGCGCCGCGCTGGGTCTGGAACACCGCCTGGATGACCTTGCCGATGGCGGTCACGTTGAACACCAGGAACATGGTCGCGAGCAGCGCCAGCACCGCGCCGGAGATGACGATGTCGTCCGTGGTGACGACCACTGGACCCAGCATGAAGGCGCCGGCGGGGTAGGCGCGCGGCAGCTTCAGGACGGTGTTGCCCCATTCGATCCGCGCCAGTCCACGGAGCGCGTAGCCCACCGCCAGCGCCATCATAGCGAGCGAGAGGTGCGGCCCCGCGATGATCGGCTGCATGAGCAGGCGCTGTGCCGCGACACCGAGGAAGAACAGCAGCGCCGCCGCCAGCACGAAGGCAGGACCGAACGGCAATCCGATGCCGACCACGAGCACATAGCTCGCATAGGCGCCGATCATCAGCATGTCGCCGTGGCCGAAGTTGACCACCGTGGTCGCGCGATAGCCGACGGTCATCGACAGCGCCATCAGCGCATAGAGCATGCCCGTGGCGATGCCGCTGACGACGAGCTGCGGGAGGAAGGCGAGCATTCGTGCCGGCTCTCAGGGTGTGCCGTGCTGGCGCAAAGCCGCCGCTCGAACTCCCCCTCCGCCCTTGAGGGGGAGGGCGGAATGGGGGGTGTCCACGCACGACTTCTGCCGTGGTCGCACTCTCCTCCCTACCCGCCGCCTCAAGGCGGGAGGAAACGTGACCCTAGCGGGGTGCTCCAATATCGCGAGCGCGATTTCCCTCACTCCGCCGGCACGCCCCACGACTTGTAGACGGTCTCCTTGCCCTCGGCGCTGAGACCGACGGCATACATCAGATGGACACCGTCGTGATTGTCGTGGCTAATGGTCTCGGTGTCGGCGAAGACGCCGGTGTCCCACTTGTTGAGCGATTCCATCGCCGCGATCCACTTCTCGCGCGTCAGGTCCGGGCCCGCGCGGCGGATCGCTTCCACCGTGACGATCGCGGCGGGCAAGCCGAAGTAATAGAAGTTGGTGGGTTCGCCCGACTTCGGCAGCTCGTCCTTGGTCAGGTACTTCAGGAACATGTCGTGGAATTCCTTGAGCGGGCCTTGGCCGAGCGGCGCCTTGAACTGATAGGGTTGGAAAAAGACCTGCTTCACCGCGTCCATGTCGTTGACCTGGGCGATGGTCTGCTGGAAATCGGCGCCAAGCGCGCCCACCACCGGCACCTTGACGCCAAACTTGCTGAGATCGCGCAGCAGGACCACGAGCTCCTGCTGATAAAGGCAGCCCATCACGGCTTGAGCGCCGGATGCCTTGACTTGGAGCGCCTGTGCGGTCGCGTCCGTCGAGCCGCGCTCGAGGGCGGCGTCCACCACGACCTCGCCGCCGTTCTTCTTGATGATCGCGGTCGCGGGCTCGCAATAGCCGTGCGCCCAGTCGTTGCTGTGCTGCACGAGCGCGATCTTCTTCACGCCCGGCTGGCTCATGGCGAAACCCGCCATCGCCTCGCCCGAGGCGATGCCGGTGTAGCCGACATGGAACATGCTGGGCGTCACGGGGTTGGTGATCTTCGGATTGGCGGAGAGCCCGACCCAGGGCACGCCCTCCTTGTCGACCATGGGCTTGATCGCCATGGCGACCCCGCTGCAGGGATGGCCGATGATCATGAAGACCTTGTCCTCGTAGATCAGCTTTTTCGCGGCTGCGATGCCCTTTGCCTCGTTGCAGGCGTCGTCGGCGAACACGGTCTCGAACTTGCGGCCGTTGATGCCGCCGTGGTCGTTGATGTAGCGCAGGTAAGCCTCGGGCCCGTAGTTCAGCGGATTGAACTGCGCGCTTTCGCCGGAGAATGGCCCGAGGTTGCCGATCTTGATGGTGGTGGCCGTAATCCCTTGCGTGTTGTCGGCCCGCGCGGCCGGCGCCATCGCCGCTAGAAGCACGAGCGCCACGGCCGCCGAGATGGTTTTCCCTGCGTGCGTCATTGTGCACCTCCCCTGGACGCCTGAACGGCGCCGGCTGGAATGATTATCGTAAAGCGCCGGGCTGGCAAGCGCACCTTGGTTCCGGCCCTCATGACCTTCGGCGCTCCCCGGATTAACATCGGGCACGCGAAACAAGCACGGCAGGCAACGGTGGTGGTCGAGCATTCGGTCGAGATCGGCGTCGACATCGGCGGCACGTTCACGGATGTCGTCTCACGGGGGAGCGACGGCGCGGTGCGTCTCGTCAAGATTCCGACCACGCGGCGGAACCTCGGTGCCGGCGTGCGCGCGGCGCTCGATCTCATGCGCCGCGACTGGTCGATCACGCCGCGCGCGATCGCCCGGTTCGTCCACGGCACGACGGTGGCGACCAACGCGGTGCTCGAGGCGAAAGGCGCCAAGATCGGCCTGATCACCACGGAAGGCTTCCGCGACGTGCTCGAGATCGGCCGGCAGATGCGCCATGCGATGTATGACCTGATGCTGAGGCCCGAGGCCGCTGGTTTCCTGGCGCCGGGGCACTTGCGCAAGGAGGTGCGCGAGCGCGTCACGGCCACCGGCGCGGTTCTCGTACCGCTCGACGAGGCCTCGGTCGCGCGCGCGGCCTCGGAGCTCGAGAACGAGGGCGTGCAAGCCATTGCCGTCAGCCTGCTGTTCTCCTTCCTCAATCCCGCCCATGAGCGCCGCGTGCGCGAGATCATCGGCGGCATTGCGCCCGACCTCATGGTGTCGCTCTCCTCGGAGGTCGATCCCGCGTTCCGGGAGTACGAGCGCACCTGCGTCACTGCGTTCGACGCCTATCTCAAGCCGGTGGTGGATCGATATCTCGCAGGCATGGAGCGCGACCTCGCGGAGGCCGGCGTCGAGGCGCCGTTGCAGATCATGCAGTCGCGCGGCGGGATCGCATCGTCGCGGATCGCGCGGCAGCGGCCGGTGCGTCTCTTCCTGTCGGGACCGGCGGCGGGCGTGATCGGCGGTCTCGAGGTCGGTCGCGCACTCGGCATCGACGACCTCATCACCATCGACGTCGGCGGCACCAGCTGCGACATCGCGCTGGTGAGCGGCGGCGAGCCGCTCATCCGGTCCGAAGGCGAGATCGGCGGCTATGCCGTGCGCGTCCCCATGGTCGATGTGAACGCGATCGGTGCGGGCGGCGGGAGTATTGCCTGGCTCGACGATGCGGGGTCCCTGCGGATCGGACCGCATTCCGCGGGCTCGGAGCCCGGACCCGCCTGCTACGACCGCGGTGGCGCGGACCCCACGGTGACCGATGCCTCGGTCCTGTTGGGCTACATCGATCCCGGCTATTTCGCCGGCGGCTTCCTGACGCTCATCCCCGAGCGGGCGCGCGTGGCGATTCAGCGCAAGATTGCGGCGCCGCTCAAGATGCCGATCGAGACGGCGGCACTCGGCATTCATCGCGTGGTCAACGCGCAGATGGCGGAGGCGATCCGGCTGGTCTCGATCGGGCGCGGCATCGACCCGCGCAGCTACGCGCTGGTACCGCTCGGCGGCGCCGGGCCTCTGCACGCGACCGCGCTCGCCCGCGAACTTGGCATCGCGCGTATTATCGTGCCCCTCCATCCGGGTGTCCTCTCTGCGGCTGGCCTGTTGCATGCGCCGATCGAGCATGAGGTCTCCGCAGCCTTTCCGCGCGCGCTGGAAGGGCTCGCCTGGCCCGAGGTCCGCCGCGTGCTCGACGAGCTCGACCGCCGTTGCGCCGACCTGATGCACGGCGAAGGCATCGTTCCTGGCCGCTGGCAGGTCGCCTATTCCGCCGATGTCTGCTATGTCGGCCAGTCCTATCACCTTGAGGTGCCGCTATCGCCAGCGGTTCCAGCTCCGCTAGTGACGCTCTTCGAGGAGTTCCGGGCGGCCCATGACCGCGTCTACGGTCACGGCACAGACGCGCCCGCGCGCATCGTCAATCTGCGGACGATCCATCGCTGTGCCTTGGCGCAGCCGAGGCCGGCGCCCTACAAGGCGGCGAGCCGGCCCCGCAAGAAAGCGCCGCGGCGGATTCTCACCACCGACAGCGGCGGCTTCGTCGATGCCAACATATACGAGCGTGATGCGCTCGCCGCGGGTACCCGGTTTACAGGACCCGCGATCGTCGAGCAGGGCGATACGACGACCCTGGTCGAGCCCGGCTGGCGCGCCGAGGTGGCGCCGAACGGCACGCTTATCTTGAGCCCGAGCTGACGGAGCCCATTATGACCTCGCGCAGCGACGAACCCGCGCTCGATCCCATCACGGTCGAGGTGGTGCGCCACAAGCTCGATGGCATCGCCAACGAGATGCAGTCGACGCTGCTGCGCAGCTCGTTCTCGCCGATCGTGAAGGAGGGGCTCGATGCCTCCGCGAGCCTGTTCACGCCTGATGGCACCACGCTCGCCCAGTCCTGCTCGATCCCGATCCATCTCGCGACGCTGATCCCCGCGGTCGCGGAGGTGCTGAAGACCTATCCGCTCGACACCATGGCCGAGGGCGACGCCTACATCCTGAACGACCCCTATGTCGGCGGCACGCACCTGCCGGACATCGCGGTCATCATGCCGGTCTTTCATCGGGGCAAGGCGATCGCGCTCAGCGGCGCTATGACCCATCACCAGGATATCGGCGGCATGTCCGCGGGCTCGGTGCCCACCAATGCCACCGAGATCTATCAGGAGGGCCTTCGCATTCCCCCTCTCAAGCTGCGCGAGGCCGGGGTCTATAACGACACGCTGGTGCGGCTGCTGCGGCAGAATGTCCGTATTCCCGACACGGTCATGGGCGACCTCAACGCGCAGGTCGCCGCCTGCACCGTGGCGTCGCGGCGTCTCGGCGAGGTGGCGGAGCGCTACGGCCACAACCAGCTCGCGGCGATCTTCGACGAGCTACTGCTGCGCTCGGAAACCATGACCCGCAAGGCGCTTCGTGCCGTCCCCGAGGGTGTCTACCGCAGCGTCGATTATCTCGACAACGACGGCATCGATCTGGAGACGCCGATCCGCATCGAGGTCGCGGCGATCGTCAAGGACGGCAGCATCACTTTCGACTTCGAGGGCACCAGCCCGCAGGTGCGCGGTCCCCTCAATTGCGTGCCCTCGGGCTCGCTGGCGGCGGCCTGTTTCGCGGTGCGCGCGCTCACCGATCCGCGCATTCCCACCAACGGTGGCTGCTTCCGGCCGCTGGCGCTGCGGCTTCCGAAGGGATCGATCGTCAATCCCGAGGAGCCCGCAGCGGTGAACGCGCGCACCGCCACCATCAAGCGGATCACGACCTGCATGATCGGTGCGCTCGCACCGGTGTTGCCGAGCAAGGTGCCGGCGGCCTCGGCGGGCGAGCTCCTGGTGTTGGCCTTCGGTGGCCGGCGCCGCGACGGCTCCCACTACGTCGTGGGCGAGCTCGTCGCGGGCGGCAGCGGCGCGGGGCCGGGCCAAGACGGCGTCGATGTCATCGAGACCGATGCCACCAACTGCATGAACCTGCCTGTGGAGGCGATGGAAATGGAGGCACCGATCCGGGTGCATCGGGTAGCGCTGCGCCCGGACTCCGGCGGTGCCGGTGCCTTTCGTGGCGGTCTCGGCGTGGTGCGGGAATACGAGCTGCTGGAGGGCGAGGTCTCGTTCTCGCACCGGGGCGAGCGCCACTTCAGCGCCGCCGCCGGGCTCGCCGGCGGCGCCGCGGGTGCGACAGCGCGCTCGGAGATTCGTCGGGCCGACGGCCGCGTCGAGGAGATCCGCTCGAAGACCGTGACCACCCTCCGCGCCGGGGACCGCGTGGTGGTGGAGACGGCGGGCGGCGGCGGTTACGGCGAGCCCGGCCGGCGTTCCGCCTCCCGGGTGGAGGACGACGTGCGCAACGGCAAGGTTACCGACGATGCGGCGCGGCGCCTCTACGGCCGTCAATGAGCCATGATTTGCATCGATGGATTGCTTGAGCAGCTCAAGGTTGCCGCGAGATCAAACGCCGGATCTCCGGCCGCATGGCCATGTTCTGGTCTTTCCGGAGGCGCGCGCGGAACTCGCGCGGCGTCTGCGCGAACTGCGCCTTGAAGACGCGCGAGAAGACAGCGGGATAGGAGAACCCGCAGGCATTCGAGACAGCCTTGATGGAGAACTCCTCGTAGAAGAGGAAATTGCGTGCGGCCTGGAGCCGGATGCGCAGATAGAGCCGCATCGGCGACTCCCCGAACACCTGCTTGCAGACGTAGGACAGCGTTCGCGCGGGGACCTTCAGCTTCTTCGCGAGTTCCGGGAGCGAGAGCGGAAAGTCGAGGTTCTTCTCCATCAAGGCGATGAGCCGGCTCGAGATCGAATTCTGCCTCGCCTCGATCGGCGCGTCGTTCCGCTGCTTCACCGCCGGCGGTCGCCGCGTGTGCACGAGGGCGTTGGCCACTTCGTTCGCGAGCGCCTCGCCCGCGAACCTTCCGATCAGGTCGAGCATCATATCGAGCGTCGCCACGCCCCCCGAGCACTGCGCGACGGTGTCGCCGAGGAGGTAGAGCTGATTCAACGGCTGCGCCGCTGGAAAGCGCTCGCGGAAGGTGGGTTCCGCCTCCCAGTGCAGCACGACATTGGGCTCTCGCTCTCGTCCGATCAGGCCGGCTTGGGCCAGCGCGAAGGCGCCGGTGTCGATGCTGCCGACGATCGCGCCGAAGCGCGCCGCGAGCCGTAAATGGCCGAGAAGCTTCGGCGAGTTCCGCTGGGTGGGAAGGTTGCTGGCGAAGATCAGGTAGGCGGTGCCGGGCGGCATTTGCTCGATCGCGCAGTCGACGCCAAACCACATGCCATTGCTCGCCCGCACGGCCTCGCCGGTCTCGGAGACGAAGCACCAAGAGAAGAAATGCCGCCCCGAATTCTGGTTCGCGATCCGGAGCGCCTCGCTCGCGAGGATAAGCGCGTTCAGCGGGAATTCCGGCTGAAGGATGAAATTGAATTGCGGGACTCCCCGCTCGCTCCGCAGGGACAGTGCCATCGGTGAGTCCTCCATTTCCGCCGGAAGCGTAAAGTTATTTGCCAAAACCATCAACTCGAATGGTACCCCAGGTGCAACGCTTGCTCTCAGGCTGCATGCGCTCGATCGGGAAAATGGGATCGTGAGCTCGGATCGCCTGAAGAAATTGCTCGAAGGCTGCTACGTCACGGTCCCGACGCCGTTCGAGGACGTCGAGGGGTTGCCGGTCGACGAGCCCGCGCTCCGCGCTTACGTGCGGTTCCTGATCGATGCTGGCTTGACCGCGGAGTACGCGACGCTGCTCGCGGGCGGCGCCGCCGGCGACTTCTCCACCATGACCTTCGATGAGCGCGCGCGGGTGGCATCGATCGTGATCGACGAGGTCGGCGGCGCGCTGCCGGTCGCCATGGGCGTACAGACCACGAGCACGCTTGAGCTGGTGCGGCTCGCGAAGACCGCGAGGAAGCTGGGCGCCACCTTCATCCAGGTCAGCTGCCCGTTTTATTTCACGCACACCGAGGCCGATTTCGAGGAGTATGTGCGCGCCGCGGCGGAGGCGGAGCCCGAGCTCGGCGTCATCGTCTACAACACCTTCTGGACCAGCGCGAACCTCTCCTTCGGCATGATCGAGCGGTTCGCGAGAATCCCGAACATCGTCGGGCTCAAATGGGCGACGCCGCGGACGGATGCCATGGAGTTCGAGGACGTGGTCTCGCATTTCTCCGAACGCTTCACGATCATCGACAACAACCTCTATTTCGCGCACAGCGCGATGCCGGCGCTCGGCGCACGCGCCTTCGAGGTGCACAATTGCAACTTCTGGCCGGAGTGGGGCATCAAGCTGATCGGCGAAGTCCGGGCCCGCAACTATCCCGAGATTGCCCGCATGCTCGTGGAGGAGGCGATGCCCTTCTACAAGCTCTGGGTCGAGATCGAGAAGCATTACACCAGCGGCGACGGCTATCTCGACAAGCTCTGCATGGAGCTTGTGGGACTGCCCTCGAGCCGGTGCCGTCCGCCCACCCGAGACATCCGCGATAAATATCGCGAGGCGGCGCTATCGATGCTGCGCGAGATCGGCGCGCCGCGCATCGATGGGCGGCAGCCCAGACGGAAATCGGAAATCGCAGCAGCAAGGGGAGGTGTCTCATGAACGGTCTCAATAAGCTTCTAGCCGGCGCCGCGATCGTCGCGGTGGCGGGAGTAGCCACGCTCGCGCATGCGGCCGACGACGTCCGGCTCCGGTTGAACTGGATGTACTACGGCTCGCATGCCGGCTTCGCCTACGGGAAGGACAAGGGCTTCTACAAGGATGCTGGCATCAACCTGGACATCCGCTCCGGAAACGGATCGAGCTCGGCGCACCGGCTGGTGGCCAACGGTGACAGCCAGTTCGCCTATGGCTCCTGCGGCTCGATGGTCAATCTCGCCTCCAAGGGCGCGGCGCTGATCTCGGTCGGGGTCATCGACGCCATGGGTACCGACGCCGTGCTCGTACGCCCCGAGACGGGGGTCAAGACCGTCAAGGACCTCAAGGGCAAGAAGATCCTCACCACCGCCAACGCGGGTGTGAACACCTTCTTCCCGATCGTGCTCAAGACGGGCGGGCTCGCGGAATCCGACGTGACCCTGGTCAACGTGGCGGAGGGCGCACTGGTCTCGAGCTATCTTCAGGGGGCCGGCGACACCGTCGGCATGCTCGGCGGTCTCGACGACAAGCCCGCGGAGATCAAGGCGGCGGGCGGCGCGGCTCCCGTCGGTCTCGCGTATTCCGAGTACGGCGTACACCAAGTCGGCTATTGCATGACGACGACCAAGGACATGGTGAAGAACAAGTCAGACTTGGTGAAGCGCTTCATGCAGGCGACCATCAAGTCCTATGCCGAAACGATGAAGAACCCGGACGCCGCCATCGCGGCGATGGCCGATGTCGTCGGCGGGACCATGGCCGACGACAAGGGCAAGGCACAGGCGCGTGCCGTGCTCGACGTCACGCTGAGCGTGCTCATTTCGCCGTCGAACAAGGACAAGAAGATCGGTCTCAACGTTCCCTCCGACTGGGACGACATGGTCGCGCTCATGAAGCAGTACAACGACCTCGATCCCAAGGCCGATGCAAAGACCTTCTACACGAACGATTTCGTGAACTGATAGGCTGAGGTAGGAGATGGAAGGCGGAGCCCTTCGCCTTCCATCGTCCTGAGGGCCGCGTGGCTTGACCGTTCTCATCGAACTCAAGGGCGTCAGCAAGATCTACGGCACGGGCGGCGAGGCCGTTCACGCCTTCGGTCCTGTCGACCTCTCGGTTGGCGAGGGCCGGTTCATCTCCTTCCTTGGCCCCTCGGGCTGCGGTAAATCGACTCTATTGCTGATGATCGCCGGGTTGCTCGAGGCGAGCGCAGGCTCGATCCGCGTCAACGGCACCGATGTGACGGGGCCCCGGACCGACATCGGCATCATGTTCCAGGACAGTACGCTGGTGCCGTGGCGCACCGTCCGCCGCAACGTCGAGCTTCAGCTGGAGATGCGCGGCATCTCCGTCGCAGATTTCCGAGAGCGGGTGAATACAATTCTTAGATCCGTTCATCTCGAGGATTTTTCCGAGCGGCTCCCCTTCGAGCTCTCTGGAGGCATGCAGCAGCGGGCGGCCTTCTGCCAAGCGATGATCCACGAGCCCAAGATCGTCCTGCTCGACGAGCCTCTGGGCAAGCTCGATGCAATGACGCGCGAGCACATCCGGGCGGACCTGCAGGGACTCTGGATGCGAAGCCGCCCGACTGTAGTGTTTGTCACCCACTCGATCGAGGAGGCGGTACAGCTCTCAACCGAGGTCGCGGTCATCACGCCGCGACCGGGCCGGATCGAGACCGTGATCCCGATCGAACTGCCGTTTCCACGCGACCTCGGAGTCAAGAGTTCGCCGGCGTTCACCCGGCACGTGCATGACATCCAGGAGATCTTCCATGGCTACGGCGTCCTATAGAGGCGACCCGTCGCTCGACCGCCTGTGGCGCTGGTTCGGCCAGTCCTGGATGTTCATCGCCTTTTTCATCGGCTTCTTCCTCTTCTGGGAATACTCGATCGTCCTGTTCAAGATCCCGCTCTATATCCTGACCCCGCCGTCCATGATCGTGACCAAGGGCTGGGCTGACATCCCGAGGTTGCTCCAGTACACCTATGTGACCAGCCTCGAGACGATTAGCGGATACTGTGTCGCGGTCGTCCTGGCGCTTCCCCTAGGCCTCGCGATCGCGTTCTCATCGGTCCTGCGCCGGACGGTCTATCCCTTCCTCTTGTGCCTCGAGATGACTCCCAAGATCGCCTTTGCACCGCTCTTCATCTCTTGGCTTGGTTTCGGCCTTCTGCCGAAGATGATCATCGTATTCCTGGTCTGCTTCTTTCCGATCGTGCTCAACGCCATCCTCGCATTCAGGTCGTTGAGCGAGGAGCTCACGCGTTTCAGCCTCTCGACTGGTGCCGGTGTCCTGCGGACATTCCTCAAGATCAGGCTGCCGGCGGCGATGCCGCAATGCTTCGTGGGCTTCAAGTATGCCGGTCTCAACGCCACCGTCGGCGCCGCCATCGCCGAATTCATCGGATCCGACCAGGGTCTCGGCTTCTATATCCAGATCACCACCGGGAATATGCGGCCCGAGCTCGCCTTCGCCGGCATCTTCTTCCTGACGTCGATCGGGCTCATCCTCTTCGGCGCGATCACGCTCGCGGAGCGCTTGGTCATCCCGTGGCACATCTCGATCCGGCGCGCGCAGGGATGACGGGGATCTTCTGTACGTTCCCGCTGAGCGCCTTGCAGGAGCACCGGCTACGCGAGGGCGTCGGCGACGCAGCGCTTCACCTGTTCCCGTCAGAGGCAGCGGCGAGCCAGGCGAGAGCCGTCTTTGGGCTCTGCGAGATCGTCTTTGGCAATCCGCCGGCTTCGTGGATCGCAGAGAGCCGGTGCCTCGAGTGGGTGCAGCTCGAATCCGTCGGCTTTGCCGAATATGCGGCGCTCGATTGGACGACGCTTGGCAAGCGCCTCCGCGTCACCAACCTCGCCGGGTTTTTCGCCGAGCCGGTCGCGGAATCGATCCTGGCCGGCGTGCTGTCCCTCTATCGCGGCATCGACCGGCTGGCCACCCTCCAGGCGAAGCGGGAATGGCAAGGCGACGCGCTCCGGCCCATGCTTCGCACCCTCAAGGGAGCGTCCGTCGTCCTCTTCGGCCGGGGCGCGATCAACGCTCGCGTCGGGCAGCTGCTGGCACCTTTCCAGTGTGCCGTGACCGCGTTCGGGCGCGACTGGGATGCTCACGTATTGGATGCTGCCTTGGCCCGCGCCGACGTCGTGGTCGCCGCGGTCCCCGACACGCCCGGGACGCGTAATGTATTTAATTGCGCACGGCTCTCGATCCTCAAGCGCGGTGCGTTCTTTCTCAACTTCGGTCGCGGCTCGATCGTCGATGACGATGCGTTGGCCGATCTTCTCGACGCTGGCACGCTCGGCGGCGCCGTGATCGACGTCACGCGCGAGGAACCGTTGCCCTCAGGCCATCGATTCTGGATCACGCGAAACATGATCCTGACCCAGCACAGCGGCGGCGGCACGGTGGACGAGATCGACCGAAAGATCGGGGTGTTTCTGAATAACCTCGCGCGCCGTCGCCGGGGCGATCCCCTGTTGGGATTAGTCGACTTCTCGAGGGCATACTGATGCCGAAGATCACGTGCGTGCGCCCGATCTTGCTGAGCTCGCCCTACGCTGATCCCGACGACCCCGAGATCAAGGAATGCTTCCCGAACGGCCCCAGGCGCACCATCGGCATGGTCGAGGTCACGCTCGAGAACGGCGTGACCGGCCACGGCGAGGGGTACCTCGCGGTCTTCGCGCCGCTGGTCTTCACCGCGATCGTGGACCTCTGCCGGCCGCATGCGATCGGGCTCGAGGGTTTCGATATCGCGGGCGCAGTCCGGCGTCTGCGCAGCCTCTGCGACTACTGGTCGCTGCAGGGCGCGGCGCGCCATGTGATCAGCGCCTTCGAGATCGCGCTCCAGGATGCGAAGGCAAAGAGCCTCGGCGTACCCGTCCATGAGCTCTTGGGCGGCGCCAAGACCGACAGCATCGAGATCTACGGCAGCGGCGGCTGTTGCGACGCCAAGGAGCAGTTCCTGCGCGAGCTCGACCTCCTGGGAACGAAAGGCATCCGGCTCTACAAGATCCGCTCGGTGAAGCGGGACATTTACCGGACCGCTTGGGCGCTCGACGAGGCCGCGGAGCGCGGCATCAAGGTGGGCGTCGACATGTGCCAGAACCTGGCGGACCCGCCGCAGGCCGTGAGCGACGTCGTGGCCTTCGTCGAGGCAGTGCATCGCTTGACGCCGCACCGGATGATCTTCCTCGAGGAGGCGATCGGGCCCGACGAACCCGCGGGCTTCAAGGAATTGCGAACGCGGATCGACGTGCCCGTCTACGGCGGCGAGATCATCACCACCCCCAAGGAGATGATCGAGCGCATGAAGAACGGCGTCTATGCCGCCGTGCAACCCGACGCCTCCGTGATCGGCGGCATCTCCGCGGTGATGGAGATCTTCGCCGCCGGCGAGAAATACGATACCGGCGTCGTGGTGCATGCCTGGGGCGGCGCCGCCGCGATTATGGCGAGCTACCATGCGGCCTTCGCCGCCGGCGGCAAGCTGGTGGAATTCCCGATGCTCGCCTTTCCCCTGGGCGCCGAGATGATCGGCGACCAGGGCCGGATCGAGGCGGGACGGCTCATGCGCCCGACCGCGCCCGGCCTTGGCTTGACGCTGACGCCCGATGTGGAGGCGCGCTACGCCTTCGATCCAAGCGCGGTCTACTGCTGTGCCCTGCACGACTGGGGTCCGCCGCCGGACGAGTACTGGAAGCGTTGACGCCGTTTGCGATCGTCAGTCGATCCGGCGACACTGAGCGCCGGAGCGCGCGACGATGACCCGACCCGATCTGCCCCCGTTCGGCCGGCCGCCGGCGCCGGTCGCGGAGCTGCTGGCGCCGCGGTCGGTGGCGGTCATCGGCGCGTCCGAGGACCAGACCAAGTTCGGCGGCCGGCTCTACCGGATGCTGCTGAAGCACGGCTATGCCGGCATCATCTATCCGATCAATCCCAACCGCGCCGAGCTCTTCGGCCTGAAGACCTATCCCGACATCCGCGCGACGCCCGCGCCCGCGGACATGGTGGTGATGGCCGTGCCGCGGCCGCGCGTCGCCGAGATGGTGGCGCATTGCGCGGATATCGGCGTCCGCTGCGGCATCATCATCACCAGCAAGTTCTCGGACGAGGGTCCCGAGGGCGCGGCGCTCGAGGGGGCGATCGTGCGAACGGCACGCGCCGGCGGCATGCGCCTCATCGGGCCCAACTGCCTCGGCGTGATCAGCCCGGCGAACCGCGTGGTGCTCTGCTCGTCGCCGGCGCTCGAGGTCGATAGCCTCACCGCCGATCCCATCGGCTTCGCCAGCCAGAGCGGCGCGCTCATGGCGACGGTGTTCGACCGCGCGGGCTCGCGCGGCATCGGGTTCTCCCACTGCGTCTCGGTCGGCAACCAGGCCGACCTCGAGATCTGCGACTTCGCCGAGTATTTCCTCGAGGACGCGCGGACGCAGGTGATCTGCACCTACGTCGAGGGCTTCAAGGATCCCGCGCGCTTCGTCGAGCTCGCTCGACGGGCGCGAGCGGCGGGAAAGCCCTGGCTCCTCGTGAAGGCCGGCCGCACCGAGTCGGGGGCGCAAGCGGCGTTCTCCCACACGGCGAGCCTCGCGGGGAGCTACGCGGCGCTGGCGGCGGTGTGCCGTGAGGCGGGCGTCGTGCTGATGGACGATCTCGACGCCATGGTGCTGCTGGCGGCAGGCTTGGTGCGCTTTCGCCCGCGCGAGGTGCGATCGGCCAACATCCTCACGACCTCCGGCGGCGGCGGGGCCATCGCCGCCGACCGTTTGGCCGAGGCCGGCATCGCCCTCACCAGGTTCTCGGCTGATACCACGCGTCGCCTGAGCGGTCTCTTCTCTCCGGGCCAGGCGCTGAATCCGATCGACCTCGGTGGCCGGCTCGCGGGCGGCGAGGCCGTCGAGATCGCCGACCAGACCATGGCAATCGTCGGCGCCGATCCAGCCGAGGACGTGACCCTCGCGCTCATCACGACCGCGCCCATGCTTGCGCGGACCACCGGTAAGATCGCCGATGCCGCCATCGCCGCGGGTAAACCGTGCCTTTTCGTGATGGCGCCGGGGCAAGCCGCGGATGCCGCTCGCGCGGAGCTCGTGACCCGGCACATGCCGTTCACCGATAGCCTCGACGACGCCGCCCGTGCCGTCGGAGGCTGGCTCGACTGGTCGGCGCACCGGCCACGGGCGACCCCGCAACGCCCAGCGGATCTGCCTGCGACACCATCGGCGCTGCCGAGAGGTACCCTCGATCCCGCGGCCCTCTACAGTTTGCTGACGGCCTACGGGCTCCCGGTTGTGGATCAGGTCGCGTGCCGGGACGCCAATAGCGCTCGGGCGGCGGCGGCGCGGCTCGGATATCCGGTCGCGCTCAAGGCGCTCGGCCGCGCGCTCGTGCACAAGAGCGACTCCGGGGGCGTCGCGCTGCGCCTCGCGTCGGAAGCCGCCCTGACAGCGGCGTTGGAAGACATGCAACGGCGCATCGCGGGACTCGACGGGTTCCTGGTCCAGCAAATGGAACGGGGCGACGCCGAGTTGATCCTCGGCGTGACGGTGGATTCGCAGTTCGGGCCGCAGATCGTGCTCGGCGCCGGTGG
>DATFRA010000246.1:0-3149 GCA_035263705.1 Allostellaceae bacterium | reverse complement strand
CCGGCGCCGAGCTTGCGTTCTTCTCGCCGCTCGCCGACGAGGCGCCCGGCGACGATGCGGACGCGGTCTATCTGCCCGGCGGATATCCCGAGCTGCACGCGGCACGGCTCTCCGCGAACCGGCGTTTCCTCGAGGGTTTGCGCGCCGGCGCCGCGCGCGGCGCCGCGATCTATGGGGAGTGCGGCGGGTTCATGGTGCTGGGGCACGGCCTCGTCGATGCCGAGGGCGCGCGCCACGGGATGGCGGGGCTGCTGCCGGTGACCACCAGCTTTGCAAAGCCGGCGCTGCATCTCGGCTATCGCGGCGCTCGGCTCATCCGCGCTACGCCGCTGGGGCCGGCGGGTACTTGCTTCCGCGGCCACGAATTTCACTATGCGAGCCTGCTGGACACCGAGGGGACACCGCTCTTCGATGCCTCGGACGGCACGGGCGCGGCGTTGGGCGCAGTTGGCGTCGTCCAGGGCACCGTCATTGGCTCTTTCGTGCACCTGATCGACCGCGCGGGGAGTACCGAGTTGGCCGCAAGAAACGGATAGCGGGCGATGGCGCGGCGGCCTATCTCTGAGCCTATGAGCGAAACAACCCTCTCCCCCATCGGCGCGGCCTCGCCTCATGAGGACCCCCGCTGGATCGCCGTGGCGACGCGCGATGCCGCCGCCGACGGCCGCTTCGTGTTCGCCGTGCGGACAACCGGGATCTATTGCCGGCCGTCCTGCGCGAGCCGCCGGCCACGGCGCGAGAACGCGGTGTTCTACCGCTCGCCCGAGACGGCGGAAGCCGCGGGCTACCGTGCCTGCAAGCGCTGTCGGCCGAAGGACACGACCGCCAGCGACCCCGCGCTCCGGAAGGTGCGCCGCGCGTCGGCGCTGATCGACGAGGCGCTTGCCGAGGGCGAGAGTGGACCGCCCTCGCTCGCGACCCTCGCGCGGGAAGTAGCAACCAGCCCGCATCACCTCCTCCGTCTCTTCAAGAAGCATCTGGGCATCACGCCGCACGAATACGCGGACGCGCGGCGGCTCGAGTTGGTGAAGCGGCATCTGCGCGCGGGCGACGGCGTGGCCGGCGCACTCTATGCGGCGGGCTACGGCTCGCCCTCGCGGCTCTACGAGCGCTCGGATGCCCAGCTCGGCATGACGCCCGCGACCTACCGCCGCGACGGCAAGGGTGCCAGCATCGAGTTCACGACGGTCCGCTCGCCGCTCGGCCGGCTGCTGGTCGGGGCGACGTCGCGCGGTATCGCCGCGGTGAGCCTCGGCGACGACGATGCGTATCTGGAGCGCTCCCTGCGCGCCGAGTACCCGGCCGCCGAGATCCGCCGCGGCGACGAGCGCCTCAAACCGTGGATCTCCCCCATCCTCGAGCATCTCGCGGGCGAGCGGCCGAGCCTGGCCCTGCCGCTCGACCTGCAGGCCACGGCCTTCCAGTGGAAGGTCTGGCGCGCCCTGCAGAAGATCCCCTACGGCAAGACCGCGACCTACAGCGAGATCGCCCGCGAGATCGGCCGACCCAAGGCCGTGCGCGCCGTCGCCAACGCCTGCGCGAACAACCGCGCCGCGCTGGTCATCCCATGCCACCGCGCGGTCCGCGCCGACGGCGAAACCGGCGGCTATCGCTGGGGCGCGGAGCGGAAAGAGAAGATCCTCGCCAAGGAGCTCGCGGTCGCGAAGCAGCGGAAGGTCGGCTGAAGCTTACTTCTCCGTCTCCACCAGGCCCCGCACGAACCAGCGCTGCATCGCGATCACCACGACGACGGGCGGGATCATGGCGAGGAGGGCGATGGCCATGATCTGGTTCCAGCGCGGCGCCACGTCGACTACGTTGACGAGCCGCGACATGACGAGCACCACCGTGTAGTAGCTCTGCTTGGTGGTGACCACCAGCGGCCAGAGATACTGGTTCCAGCCGTAGATGAACTGGATCACGAAGAGCGCGGCCATGGAGTTGCGCGCGAGCGGCAGCAAGATGTGCAGGAAGAACCGGATGGGGCCGGCGCCGTCGATGCGCGCGGCCTCCGCGAGCTCCGGCGGCACCGTCATGAAGAATTGCCGGAACAGGAACGTGCCGGTCGCCGACGCGATCAAGGGGATGATGAGGCCGGTGTAGCTGTCGAGCAGGCCGAGGTCGGCCACCACCTTGTAGGTCGGCAGGATGCGCACCTCGACCGGGAGCATCAGCGTGATGAAAATCAGCCAGAAGCAGGTCATCCGGAGCGGGAACCGGAAATAGACGATGGCATAGGCCGCGATGATGGAGATCGCGATCTTGCCGAGGCTGATGCCGAGCGCCACCACAGCCGTATTGAGCAGCATGAGCGAGACCGGCGGCGCACCCGAGAGGCTCATCCCTTCGTTGAGCACGCTTGCGTAATTGGCCCAGGCCTGGTCGCCGGGGATCAGCGGCATGCGGCCCTGGAGCAGCGTCGGCAGCGCATGGGTCGATGCGATCAGCGTGACGTAAATCGGGAAGGCGATGGCGGCGACGCCGAGGATCAGCGTCAGGTGCGCCCAAAATGTGAACCAGGAGCGTCTCTCGACCATCGCACGCGCCCTAGTAATGCACCTTCCGCTCGATATAGCGGAATTGCACCACGGTGAGCCCGATCACGATCGCCATCAGGATCACCGACTGCGCGGCGGAGCCGCCGAGATCGAGGGCGCGGAAGCTGTCGGAATACACCTTGTAGACCATGATGTCGGTCGCCATGGCGGGACCGCCCTTGGTCACGACATCGATGATCCCGAAGGTCCCGAAGAAGGCGTAGACCACGTTCACGGTCAGCAGGAAGAACGCGGTAGGCGACAGCAGCGGAAATTTGACGGCCCAGAAGCGGCGCCCGGGCCCCGCGCCGTCGAGCGCCGCCGCCTCGATCAGCGACTTCGGAATCGACTGCAGCCCCGCGAGGAAGAACACGAAGTTGTAGCTGATCTGATTCCAGCAGGCCGCGACAGTCACCAGAAGCAGCGCTTGGTTGCCGTTCTGGATGTAGTTCCAGGTCACTCCGACTTGCCGCAAGGCATGTGTCACCTCGCCGACCGTCGGATCGAAGAGGAAACCGTAGAGCGCGCCGCAGACCGCAGGTGCCACGGCATAGGGCCAGATCAGCAGCGTCCTGTAGACCCCCGCGCCGCGGATCACGTGATCTGACATCG
>DATFRA010000245.1:0-4995 GCA_035263705.1 Allostellaceae bacterium | reverse complement strand
CCCTGGGCGGTGACGCTGGGCGCGATCGGCATGTTCGGCTTCTGGTCGATGATGGTGTTCCTGGCGGTACTCACGATCGGCTTCATCTATGAGTGGAAGAAGGGAGCGCTGGAATGGGAGTGACCGCGGGCGCGGATGCCGCGCTGGCGCCCGGCGCGGACCAGGACGCGATCCTGAGGCGGGTCGCGGACGAGATCCAGCATAAGGGCTTTGTCGTCGCCCAGATCGACAAGCTCGTGAATTGGGCGCGCACGGGCTCGCTCTGGCCCATGACTTTCGGGCTCGCGTGCTGCGCCGTGGAGATGATGCACAGCTATGCCAGCCGCTACGACCTCGACCGCTTCGGCGTCGTGCCGCGGCCGAGCCCGCGGCAGTCCGACGTCATGATCGTCGCGGGGACGCTCTGCAACAAGATGGCGCCGGCGCTGCGCAAGGTCTACGACCAGATGTCGGAGCCGCGCTGGGTGATCTCCATGGGATCCTGCGCCAACGGCGGTGGCTATTACCATTATTCCTATTCCGTCGTGCGCGGGTGCGACCGCATCGTGCCGGTGGATATCTATGTGCCGGGGTGTCCTCCGACGGCGGAGGCGCTCGTCTACGGGATCCTGCAACTCCAGAAGAAAATCCGGCGCCAGCGTGTGTTCGCCCGCTGACCCCATCGCAATCGGGATCGATCGATGACAGAGCCGCTGCAGGAGCTCGCGGACCAGATTGCGGCGGGATTGCCCGGAGACGTGTTCCGATCCGAGATCGTGCGGGGCGAGCTGATCCTGTGGGTCCAGCGTGGAGCGATCGTGCGCGCGCTCACGTACCTCCGGGACGATCCGCGCTTGCTCTTCAAGCAGCTGGTCGACCTCTGCGGCGTCGACCATCCCGACCGCGCCGAGCGCTTCGAGGTGGTCTACAACCTGCTCAGCCTCAAGCACAACCGCCGCGTCCGCGTCAAAGTGACGACGGACGAGAATGAGCCGGTGCCATCGGTGACGGCCGTCTTCAGCGCCGCGAATTGGTATGAGCGCGAGACCTGGGACCTGTTCGGGGTTTATTTCTCCGACCATCCGGATCTGCGGCGGTTGCTCACGGATTACGGCTTCGAGGGCCATCCACTGCGCAAGGATTTCCCGCTCACGGGCTATGTCGAGCTGCGCTACGACGAGGACCAGAAGCGCGTGGTCTACGAGCCCGTGAAGCTCAAGCAGGAGTTCCGCAGCTTCGACTTCCTGTCGCCGTGGGAAGGCATGACGCAGGTGCTGCCCGGGGACGAGAAGGCGAAGGAGGGCGGCAAGCCATGACCGCCGCCGCAGCGCCCTCGCCGGCCGAGACGCAGATCAAGAGCTTCACCGTCAACTTTGGGCCGCAACATCCGGCAGCGCATGGCGTGCTGCGCCTTGTGCTGGAGATGGACGGCGAGGTGGTCGAGCGCGCGGATCCCCATATCGGGCTCCTCCACCGCGGCACCGAGAAGCTCATCGAGTACAAGACCTATCTCCAGGCGGTGCCGTACTTCGACCGGCTGGACTACGTGTCGCCCATGTGCCAGGAGCACGCCTTCGCGCTCGGTGTGGAGAAGCTCCTGGGCATCGACGTGCCGCCGCGCGCGAAGTACATCCGCGTGCTGTTCTCGGAGATCACGCGGATCCTCAATCATCTCCTCAATATCACCACCTTCGCGCTCGACGTGGGCGCGATCACGCCGCTGCTCTGGGGCTTCGAGGAGCGCGAGAAGCTGCTCGAGTTCTACGAGCGCGTCTCCGGCGCCCGATTCCATTCGGCCTATTTCCGGCCGGGCGGCGTGCATCAGGACATGCCGGCCGGGCTCGCCGAGGATATCAGCGGTTTCTGCGACAGCTTCCCGGCGCGGATCGACGACCTCGAGGAGCTGCTGACCGAGAACCGCATCTTCAAGCAACGCACTGTCAATATCGGAAAGATCAACGCGACGGACGCGCTGGATTGGGGCCTGACCGGGCCGATGCTGCGCGCCTCCGGCGTGCCGTGGGATCTCCGCAAGGCACAGCCCTACGAGGCTTACGGCGAGATGGATTTCGATATCCCCATCGGCAAGAACGGCGACTGCTGGGATCGCTACCTCGTGCGCATGGAGGAGATGCGGCAGTCGCTGAGGATCATGCGGCAGGCGCTCGACAAGATGCCGAGCGGACCCGTCGTCGTGAACGACCGCAAGGTGACACCGCCGCCGCGCGCGGAGATGAAGCGCTCGATGGAGGCGCTGATCCATCATTTCAAGCTCTACACCGAGGGCTATCACGTGCCGGCGGGCGAGACCTACACCGCGGTGGAGGCGCCCAAGGGCGAGTTCGCGGTCTATCTGGTGGCCGACGGCACCAACAAGCCCTACCGCTGCAAGATCCGCGCGCCCGACTACGCCTTCCTGCAAGCGATCGATTTCATGGGGCGCGGCCACATGCTGGCGGACGTTGTGGCGATCATCGGGTCGATGGACATCGTGTTCGGAAGCATCGACCGATGAACGAAGCCGCCGCCGCCACCGAGGTCGCGCAGCCTGCGAGCTTCGCCTTCACTGCCGCCAATCTCGCGAAGGCGAAGGCGATCATTGCCAAGTATCCGGCGGGACGACAGGCGAGCGCGGTGCTGGCGCTCCTCGACCTCGCACAGCGTCAGCACGACAACTGGCTGCCGCGCGCCGCCATGGACGTGGTCGCGGACATCCTTGAGATGTCGCGCATCCGGGTCTACGAGGTCGCGACCTTCTATACGATGTTCAACCTCCGACCGGTCGGGAAATACCTGTTGCAGGTCTGCACGACGACGCCCTGCTGGCTGCGCGGCTCCGACGAAGTGGTGGCGGCCTGCCAGAAGAAACTCGGCATCGGGATGCGCGAGACCACGCGTGACGGGCTCTTCACCATGATCGAGGTGGAGTGTCTTGGAGGTTGCGTCAACGCGCCGATCATCCAGGTGAACGACGATTTCTATGAGGACCTCGACGCCCGCTCGACGGAGGCGCTGCTGGATGCGCTGAAGCGCGGCGAGAAGCCGGCGGTGGGCTCGGTCAAGGGACGCCAGGGCTCGATGGCCGAGGGCGGCAAGACCACGCTCAAGGACTTGAATTTCTCCGGAGATCCGAATGCTCGCGGATGAGGACAGGATCTTCACCAATCTCTACGGCGAGCACGACTGGCATCTCGCAGGCGCGCGAGCGCGCCGTGACTGGTCCGATACGAAGGAACTGATCCTCAAGGGCCGTGACTGGATCGTCGAGCAGGTGAAGGAATCGGGCTTGCGGGGTCGCGGCGGCGCGGGGTTCCCGACCGGCCTCAAGATGTCCTTCATGCCGAAGGCGAGCGACCGCCCGTGCTATCTCGTGGTGAACGCCGACGAATCCGAGCCGGGTACCTGCAAGGACCGCGATATCATTCGCAACGACCCGCAGAAGCTGGTCGAGGGTTGCCTGCTCGCGAGCGTCGGCATGGGCGCCCAAGCCTGCTACATCTATATTCGCGGCGAGTTCGTGAACGAGGCGAAACGGCTCGAGGCCGCGATCGAGGAGGCCTACGCGGCAGGTCTCGTCGGCAAGAACGCTTGTGGCTCCGTTTACGACTTCGAGATCTATCTGCACCGCGGCGCCGGCGCCTACATCTGCGGCGAGGAGACCGCGCTCCTAGAGAGCCTCGAGGGCAAGAAGGGCCAGCCCCGCAACAAACCGCCGTTCCCCGCCGCGGTCGGCCTCTACGGCTGCCCCACGACGGTGAACAACGTCGAGACCATCGCGGTGATCCCGACCATTCTGCGCCGCGGCGCCGCGTGGTTCGCCGGCATCGGCCGGCCCAAGAACAGCGGCACCAAGGTGTTCTGCATCTCCGGCCACGTGAACCGCCCGTGCAACGTCGAGGAGGCCATGGGCATTCCGCTCAAGGAGCTCATCGAGACTCACGCGGGCGGCGTGCGCGGCGGCTGGGACAATCTGCTCGGCATCATCCCGGGCGGCTCTTCGGTGCCGGTGATCCCCAAGTCGATCTGCGACACCGTGTTGATGGATTTCGACAGCCTACGCGACGTGAAGAGCGGCCTCGGCACCGCCGCCGTCATCGTGATGGACAAGTCCACGGACATCGTGAAGGCGATCGCGCGGCTCTCGAAGTTCTACATGCATGAAAGCTGCGGACAGTGCACGCCCTGCCGCGAGGGCACGGGCTGGGTCTGGCGCGTGATGGAGCGCATGGTGAAAGGCGAGGCCGAGGTGGCCGAGATCGACATGCTGCTCGAGGTCTCCTACGAGATCGAGGGCCACACGATCTGCGCGCTGGGCGATGCCGCGGCGTGGCCAGTGCAGGGCTTGATCCGACATTTCCGCCCGGAGATGGAGCGACGCATCACCGCCTACCGCGCCGCCGCCGCGGCCAAGGCCGCGTGAGGAGCCGCTGATGCCCAAGCTCACCGTCAACGGCATCGCGGTCGAGGTTCCGCCGGGGAGCACGGTGTTCCAGGCCTGCCAGCTCGCGGGCGTCGAGGTCGCGCATTTCTGCTATCACCAGCGGCTCTCGATCGCCGGCAATTGCCGGATGTGCCTGGTCGACATCGAGAAGTCGCCGAAGCCGGTGGCGTCCTGCTGCATGCCGGCAGCGGACGGGATGGTGGTGCACACGGAATCCGACCGCGCCCGCAAGGCGCGCCACGGCGTGATGGAGTTCCTGCTGATCAACCATCCCCTGGATTGCCCGATCTGCGACCAGGGCGGCGAATGCGACCTGCAGGACGAGGCCATGGCCTACGGCTTCGACCGTGGACGGTATATCGAGAACAAGCGCGCGGTGGAGGAGAAGAATTTCGGTCCGCTGGTTGCGACCGAGATGAACCGCTGCATCCATTGCACCCGCTGCATCCGCTTCATGACGGAGGTGGCGGGCGTCGAGGAGCTCGGCGCCACCAGCCGCGGCGAGGACATGGAGATCACCACCTACGTCGAGAAGGCGCTCTCCTCGGAGCTCTCCGCCAATATCATCGACCTCT
>DATFRA010000244.1:0-3102 GCA_035263705.1 Allostellaceae bacterium | reverse complement strand
GACGGAATACCGCGACACCGGTCCTGCTCAAGGCCTTCGACCTTCTGCCGCCGGACCGGAACGGCTTCCCCGACCCGCCCGCGGATGTTCTGACAGCCTGGACCAACGGCGAGCTGCCACCGGCCTTGCGGCATTTCGCGCCCGATCGGCCGGGCCCCCTGCATCCGGGTCACGGCACGCCGCCGCATATCCTGTTCCCGCCGGACGGCGCGGTGGTCGAGTGGCACGCGGAAGATGGTGCGCACGGCGGCCTGCCGCTCAAGGCCGAAGGCGGGGCCAAGCCACTCGCATGGATCGTGAACGGCGCGCCGCTCCAGAAGGCGACACTCGCGGGGATTGGCGCCTGGCAGCCTGACGGCGACGGCTTTACCAAGATCGCTGTCGTCGACGCCGAGGGCCGCAGCGCAGAGGTGCGGGTTCGCGTCGTCCGTCAACACTGACGACTTCCGGAATTGCACAGCAAGAAACGGGTCGCGGGCCGCTCCGCCTTCCGTGGAAAGTGGGCCGCGACTTGGCGGAGCGAAAGCATGACGGTGGCCCGGCGGATGGGGGCGGCGGAGTGGGGTTTCCTGCTCGCGTTGACCGCCTCGTGGAGCGGCATTTTTCTCCTCAACCGCTTCGTGCTCGAGAGCGTTCCACCGCTCACCGCGGTGCTTCTGCGCCTGGGCCTTGCGGCACCGCTGCTGATTGCCGCCGTCTATCTCCGGGGCGAACGGCTACCGCGGTCGCTGCTGGCCTGGGGCGCCTTCGCGGTCATGGGTTTCCTCAACAACGCTTTTCCCTTCACGATGTTCGTGTGGGCGCAGCAGTCGATCGCGAGCGGCCTTGCCGCGATCGTCAACGCGACCACGCCGTTCTTCACCGTGCTGCTCGCCCACGCGCTGACCACGGACGAGAAGATGACCGGCGGCAAGCTCGCGGGCGTGCTGCTCGGCCTTGGCGGCGTCGTGCTGTTGATCGGGCCGGGCGCCCTCGCGGGGCTCGACCGCGCCGTGGTGGCCGAGCTCGTCTGCTTGCTGGCGCCGATCTCTTACGCCTTCGCGGGCCTGTGGGGCCGCCGTTTCCGCGCGCTCTCGCCGACCGTCGCCGCCGCGGGGATGGTGACCAGCAGCGCGCTCATGATGGCGCCGCTGGCGCTCTGGCAGGATCGCCCGTGGACGCTGGCGCCAAGCGCGTTCTCGCTCGCGGCAGTCTCGGTCCAGGCGGCGATCGGCACCGCCCTCGCCTATTGGCTCTACTTCCGCATCCTCAAGACCGCCGGCGCCACCAATCTGCTCCTGGTGACTCTGCTGATGCCGCCCGCGGCCATCGCCTTGGGCGCGCTCTTCGCCGCCGAGCGCTTCGGCTGGACCGCCTTAGGAGGGCTCGGCTTGATTGCGCTGGGCCTCGCCGTCATGGACGGACGGCCCGCCGCTTACCTCAGGCGGCGGGCCGTGCCGGGATCGGTCGCTGCGGATTAGCCGCCGCCGCTATTTCGGCGACATCACCATGGTCATCTGGCGGCCTTCCATGCGCGGCACCTGCTCGACCTTGGCGACCTTGTCGAGGTCGTCCTTGACGCGCATGAGCACGTTCATGCCGAGCTCCTGGTGCGCGAGCTCACGGCCGCGGAAGCGCATGGTCACTTTGACCTTGTCCCCCTCGTCGATGAACTTGAGCATGCTGCGCATCTTGACGTCATAGTCGTGATCGTCGATGCCGGGGCGCAGCTTGATCTCCTTGACCTCGATGACCTTCTGCTTTTTGCGCGCCTCGTTGCGGCGCTTCTGCTCCTCGTATTTGTACTTGCCGAAATCGAGGATCTTGCAGACAGGAGGATCGGCGTTGGGCGAAACTTCGACGAGGTCGTAGCCGGCCTCCATGGCCTTGGCGAGCGCGTCGTTGCGGGTGACGACCCCCAGCATTTGGCCCCGTTCGTCCACCAAACGAACCCGTGGGGCGAGGATGTCGTCGTTGACGCGGGGGCCTTCCTTCGAAGGTGCCGCGGGTAGCGATGGCCTGGCGATGTAAGCCCTCCTATGGTTGTTCCAGGAGCCCGCTCGGCCGGAGTCTCGCTCCCGACGGAGACAGGCGGATGACGGCGCCCGCCCTCAGTGCGAGGGGGGCGCCGCCTCTGCTTTCAATCTAGCGACGGCCTCGTCGAGAGCAAGAATTTCTTGCTCTTTCCCGCCGAGGCGGCGGATCGCGACCGCACGGGACTCGGCCTCGCGCTTGCCCACCACCAGGAGCGCCGGCACCTTGGCGAGGCTGTGCTCGCGGACCTTGTAGGTGATCTTCTCGTTGCGCAGGTCGGTCTCCACCCTGAGACCCGCCGCGTGCGCGACCGCGGCGACCTCCCGCGCGTAAGCGTCGGCATCGCTGGTGATCGTGAGCACCACCGCCTGCACCGGCGCGAGCCAGAGCGGGAAGCGGCCGGCATACTGCTCGATCAAGATGCCGATGAAGCGCTCGAGCGAGCCCAGGATCGCCCGATGCAGCATCACGGGGCGATGGCGTTGCCCGTCCTCGCCGATGTAGCTGGCGTCGAGCCGCTCGGGCAGCACGAAATCGAGCTGCAGCGTGCCGCATTGCCAATCGCGGCCGATCGCGTCGCGCAGCACGAATTCGAGCTTGGGCCCGTAGAACGTGCCCTCGCCGGCGTTGCGGGTGTGTGGCAGCCTAGCAGCAGCAGCAGCCCGCTTGAGCGCGGCCTCGGCTTTATCCCAGGTGGCATCGGAGCCCGCGCGGAGGTCGGGCCGGTCGGCGAATTTCACCGTGATGTCCTCGAACCCGAAATCGCGATAAATACTGCGCAGGAGTTCGCAGAACGCCACGCTCTCGGGCTCGATCTGGTCCTCGGTGCAGAAGATGTGTGCATCGTCCTGGGTGAAGGCGCGCACGCGCATGATGCCGTGGAGCGCGCCCGAGGGCTCGTTGCGGTGGCAGGAGCCAAACTCGGCAAGGCGCAGCGGCAGATCGCGGTAGCTCTTGAGGCCCTGGCGGAAGATCTGCACCGCGCCCGGGCAGTTCATCGGCTTGAGTGCGAGGATGTGCTCGTGACCGGCTTCCGCATCCTCGTCCTTCACCGTGAACATGTTCTGGCGGAACTTCTCCCAGTGGCCC
>DATFRA010000243.1:0-3493 GCA_035263705.1 Allostellaceae bacterium | reverse complement strand
TCCAGGGCTTTCACCTCGTCCCAACCATGACCGCGCTCGAGAATGTCGCCCTGCCGCTGGAATTCGCGGGCCGACGCGACGCATTCGAGATCGCGGAGCAATCGCTGGCGGCGGTGGGTCTCGCAGCGCGCACCCGACACTATCCCGCGGAGCTCTCGGGCGGCGAGCAGCAGCGGGTTGCGCTCGCCCGCGCCTTCGCGGCCTCGCCCAAGCTGATTCTTGCTGATGAGCCCACCGGCAATCTCGACGGCGCCACGGGAAAGCAGGTGATGGACCTGTTGTTCCGCCTCGCCGACGAGCGCGGCACCACGCTCCTGCTGGTGACCCACGAGCTCGACCTAGCGCGCCGCGCGCACCGTATCATCGAGCTCGCGGACGGCAGGATCATCGGCGACCGCACGCGGCCGCTCGCGGCCGCAGCGGCTGCGCGGTAGGTCACCCATGTGCTGGGAGGGTGAGGGTAGTTGCGTGCCGATGAGCCAAACATGACCACTCTCCCCCTCGCGGCACGCCTGATGCGCCGGGAGCTTCGCGGCGGTCTTCGAGGGTTCAGGATCTTCCTCGCTTGCCTGACGCTGGGCGTGGCCGTCATCGCGGGCGTCGGCTCGCTGGCGGCCGGCATCCGCGCGGGGCTCGAGGGCGATGCGCGCGCCATGCTGGGCGGCGATATCGAGCTCAACCTGATGCTGCGCCCCGCGAGCGAGGCCGAGCGGCGCTATCTCGACCAGAACGGCAAGGTCGCCGAGGTGATCGACATGCGCGCGATGGTGCGGCGCGACGACAATGCGCAGCGGAGCCTGATCGAGCTCAAGGCGGTGGATGGCGCCTATCCGCTCTATGGCAGCGTGACGCTCGATCCCGCGGGCTTGCTCGCCGACGCGCTCGCGCAGCACGACGGGCTCTGGGGCGCGGTCGCGGCGCCGGCGCTGCTCGACCGGCTCGGCCTCATGACAGGCGACATCGTGCGGATCGGCGAGGCGCGCTTTCAGCTGCGCGCCGCGCTCACGCACGAACCCGATGCGGTCACCGGCATCTTCATCCTGGGGCCGCGGTTCATGATCGCTAAGGAGGCACTTGCCGGCACAGGGCTGGTGGCGCCCGGCGCCCTCATCGGCTACGGCTACCGCGTTCGGCTGCCGGCAGGCGTCACCGTCGATGGCTGGACGGAACAGCTCAAGACGGCCTTCCCGGACGCCGGCTGGCGCGTGCGGGACTACGCCGACGCCGCGCCGAACCTGCGGCGGCTGCTCGACCGCGTGGGCCTGTTCCTGACGCTGCTGGGCCTGACGGCGCTCTTGGTGGGCGGCGTTGGGGTCGGTAATGCGGTCAGCGGCTATCTCGCGACCCGCACGTTCTCGATCGCGATCTTCAAGTCCGTGGGCGCCGCCGGACGCCTGGTGTTCTGGACCTACCTGCTGCAGATAGCGGTGCTGGCGGCCCTCGGCATCGCTTTCGGCCTCGTCCTCGGTGCGCTCACGCCGGTGGTGACGGAACGGCTGCTGCCAGCGGACCTGCCGGTGACGGCGCGGTTCGGGCTCTATCTGGTGCCGCTGGCGATCGCCGCGGCCGCAGGTGCCCTGACCACGCTCGCCTTCGCGCTGGGGCCGCTCTCGAGCGCTCGCGCCGTGCCGCCGGCGACGCTCTTCCGAGAGGCGGCGGACGCGCCCCCTGCATGGCCCGGCAAAGGCGTCCTTGCGGCCCAGGCGCTGGTCAGCGCGGCGCTGGCGGCGTTGGTGATCGCGACGACCGTGGACCATCGCATGGCGTTCTGGTCCGTGCTGGGGGCAATCGCGGTGCTGGTGGTGTTCCGGCTTGCGGCGGCGCTCGCCATCGCGGCGGTGCGCCGGATCGGCCGGCCGCGGCAGCCGCTGCTGCGCTTGGCCCTCGCCAACCTGGGCCGGCGCGGCGCCAACACAGCCGGTGTGATCGCCTCGCTCGGCCTCGGCCTCACGGTGCTGGTGGCGCTGACCTTGGTCGAAGGCAATATTGCGCTCACGCTCGACAAGGATTTGCCGGAGCGCGCGCCGTCCTTTTTTTTCATCGACATCCAGCCGGACGAGGTCGCGGGCTTCGACCAGCTGCTGGCGGGTTTCGCGGGTGTGAGCGACGTCGAGCGGGTGCCGAGCCTGCGCGGCCGCCTGGTCAAGCTCAACGACGTCCCGGTCGAGCATGCGGCGGTGGCACCCGGCGCGCAGTGGGCCGTGCGCAGCGAGCGCGGGCTCACCTATGCGCCCACCGTGCCCACAGGCTCGCGCGTGGTCGAGGGCAAGTGGTGGCCAGCCGATTACAAGGGCCCGCCGCTGGTCTCCTTCGACGCGGAGCTCGCCCGCGGCATGGGCCTCAAGATCGGCGACACGCTTACCGTCAACGTGCTGGGGCGCGATGTCACGGCCGAGATCGCCAATCTGCGGACGATCGACTGGACCTCGCTCCGGATCAATTATGCCCTGGTATTCTCGCCCGGCACCTTCGCAGGCGCGCCGGAGACCTTCATCGCGACGGCGCGCGTGCCGCCCCAGCAAGAATCGGCGCTTCAGAAGGCGGTCACGGACCGCTTCGCCAACATCTCCGCGATCCCCGTCAAGGACGCGCTCCAGGCGGTGGGCCAGATCGTGGCGCAGGTGGCGGTGGTGCTCAAGGTGACGGCGGCGATCGCGCTCGGAGCCGCCGGACTGGTGCTCGCGGGCGCGCTCGCGGCGTCGCGGCGACGGCGCCTCTATGAAGCGGTGGTGCTCAAGGTGCTGGGCGCCACCCGGCGCGACCTCGTGGCGGCGTTCCTGCTGGAATACGGGCTCCTGGGTCTCCTGGCGGCGGCCGTGGCCAGCGTGCTGGGCACGGTCGCCGCCTATCTCGTGCTGACCGAGATCATGCGAACCGATTGGGTGTTCCTGCCCGGCGCGGCCGCGCTCTCGGCCGCGGCGGCGCTCGTCCTTACCCTGGTGCTCGGCTACGCCGGCACTTGGCGTGCGCTCGGCGCCTCGCCCACCACCTACCTCCGGAACGACTAGCGCCGGCCCGTCATTGAAACTTCCGGAAGTTGTGCCAATATCTGCGCTAGAAAATCCCGCCGGCTGGGGTTGAACAGAGAGGAAAAATCAATGGCTTACGACTGGCAGAATCGCGCCGCGGTGCGTCCGGCCACTTGGGCGGAGGTCGATGCCGGCCTGCGCCAGTACATGCTCCGCGTCTACAACTACATGGGCGCTGGGCTCGCGCTCACCGGGGTGGTTGCCTATTTCGCGGCAGCCTCGGGCTTCTATCAAGCGATCTACCGGACGCCGCTGATGTGGATCGTCATGCTGGCCCCGCTCGGCATGGTGTTTTTCCTGAGCTTCCGCATCCAGCGCATGAGCCTCGCGGCGGCGCAGACCACCTTCTGGATCTACGCGGGGTCGGTCGGCTTGTCGCTTGCGGGCATCTTCCTGGTCTACACCGGGATGAGCATTGCCTCGACCTTCTTCATCACCGCCGCGATGTTCCTGGGTACGAGCCT
>DATFRA010000242.1:0-3131 GCA_035263705.1 Allostellaceae bacterium | reverse complement strand
CGAGACCGGGGCGCCCGCGAGCCGCGTCTGCAAGATCTTCACGCCGGTGCCACAGCTCCTCAAGAATGTGCGCTTTGCCGGCGGCGCGCCGCTCGAGACGGCAGCGGTGAAAAAAGCGATCAGCGCCGGCGAGCGGCGCCTCGGCAAGGCGGGCCGCCTCGTCGTGCGCAAGTCCGGGACGGAGCCCCTCATCCGCATCATGGCCGAAGGCGAGGACGAGCGGCTCGTCGCCACCATCGTCGACGAGATCGCGGCCGCGGTGATCGCCGAAGGCAGCGCCGCCGCATGAACGGGCGGGTGCTCATCGTCGCCGGCTCGGACTCGAGCGGCGGCGCGGGCATCCAGGCCGACATCAAGACGGTGACGGCGCTGGGCGGCTTCGCGGCCACCGCGGTGACGGCGATCACCGCGCAGAACACGCTCGGCCTTTTCGGTATCGTGCCGGTGGAGGCGAGCTTCGTGCGCCAGCAGATCGACGTGGTCCTCGCGGACATCGGCGCTGATGCGATCAAGACCGGCATGCTCTGCAACGCCGAGGTGATCGAGACCCTGGTGGAGGCGCTCGAGGCCCAGGCGCCGGGTGCGCCCGTCGTCGTCGATCCCGTCATGATCTCAACCAGCGGCCAGCGGCTCCTCGACTGCAGCGCGGTCGACGCGCTGAAGGGCGCCCTGCTCGTTCGCGCGACGTTGGTGACGCCCAACGTGCCGGAGGCCGAGGCGCTCACCGGCATGACCGTGCGCGACATCGACGATATGCGCCGCGCCGCCGAGATGCTGGTGAAGCTCGGCGTCAAGGTCGCGATGGTGAAGGGCGGTCACCTCGACAGCAAGACGGTTTGCGATCTGATCGCGAGCGAGGATGGCGTTTACACGCTCTCGAGCCCCCGCATCGAGACGCGCCACACCCACGGCACCGGCTGCACGCTCGCGTCTGGGATCGCGACCGGTCTCGCGCAGGGCATGGCGTTCCGCCCTGCCATCGAGCGCGCCCGCCGCTATCTCATCGCGGCTCTCGAGAGCGCTCCCGGCTACGGCCAGGGCCACGGCCCGCTCGATCACGCGCACACGGTTTGCCTGGAGGAGTGGGGCGCGGGCTGAGCGGCTGGTGCCGCTTATTCGTTAGATCCCGCACCGCACAACGGTGCGTCGCGCCGCAACACAAAGCCCGCGACTGTGAGGAGATTCGGGCACGGGCGTGTGGCCGCGCGTCGCGCCTTACATCGACAGTCATCTCCCGAGATTGTGCCAGGAGGTGTCGAATGGTACGCCATTTTCTCGTTACGACGGTGTTCCTGGTGGCCAGCGTTCCCGCGCTGGCGCAGACGAGCACACCCACGAGCCCGGTGAGCCCAGCGGCTCAGCCGGCGCAGCAAGACGTGATCACCAAGCAGGACAATTCGCAGGTGCGGGTCTATCGGTTGGTCGGCAGCAAGGTCGTGGGGCCGGACGGCCAGACTGTGGGCAAGGTCGACGATCTCTTGCTCGATCGCGACCAGAAGCTGGCCGGCGTTATCGTCAGCGTCGGCGGCTTCCTCGGCGTCGGCTCGAAGTCGGTCGCGCTCCCGCCGGATCGCGTCGACATCAGCCAGGCCTATGGTGAGGAGCGGGTGGTCAAGATCGAGGCCACCAAACAGGAGCTGAGCGCCGCGCCCGCCTTCAAGACGCTCGAAGTGCAGAAGGCGGAAGCCGACGAGAAGGCGGCTCGCGCGCGCGCCCTGCAGAACATGCCCCCGGGATCGCCGACACCGGGCTCTCCGATCTCGCCGCTCGCGCCGGTCCGTCCGCCCTCATCCCCGGGCTCCAGCACGCAGTAGGTAAGACCGCAGCGTAGCTCCACGGCATGAGGGAGCGGTCGCCTCGGCCGCGGAGCGCACGGCTGAGAAGCGCCGCGGATCCTGCGGCGCGTGCTCACGCGAGCAAGGCGATGGCGGTCGAGAGTATGCTAAGGTCGCCTCATGATCGCGATCGACAAGCAACAGGTCACCGGCGCCGAGGTCGTGCTGCCCTGCACCGATCTCGAGGCGGCGCTCGGCTTCTTCCGAGACCGCTTGGGGTTTCAGCTACAAGCGATATTTCCGGCGGATGCGCCGGCGGTGGCGGTGCTGGCGGGGCATGGGTTGCGAGTGAGGCTCGATCGGGATGCACCGGGTGCGCCGGGGCGCCTTCGTCTGCTCTGCCGCGAGCCCTCCGCCGTCGCGGGCGGCGAGTTGGTGCTCATGGCGCCCAACGGCACGCGGGTGGAGCTCGTGGAGGCGGAGACGCCGGTCGTGCTGCCGCCGCTCAAGCCCGAGCTCGTGATCGCGCGCATGGACGGCGCGGGTGCGTTCGACGCTGGCCGCGCGGGCATGCTCTACCGCGATCTCATTCCCAGCCGGCTCGGTGGCCGGTTCATCGCCTCGCACATCCGGATTCCACAGGGCGGGCCGGTTCCGGACTACGTGCATTTCCACAAGATCCGCTTCCAGATGATCTTCTGTCGGACGGGCTGGGCGCGGCTTGTCTACGAGGACCAGGGCCCACCGTTCGTCATGGCGGCCGGCGATTGCGTGCTGCAGCCGCCGCAGATCCGCCATCGCGTGCTTGAGAGCTCGCCCGGCCTCGAGGTGATCGAGATCGCCTGTCCTGCGGTGCACGAGACCTTCGCCGAGAACGCGATCACGCTGCCGACCGGCCGCCTCGATCCAACTCGCGATTTCGGCGGCCAGCGTTTCCTCTGGCACGTCGCGGCGAAGGCTCGCTGGCAGCCCTGGCGCATCGCCGGCTTCGAGTGCCGAGAGACTGGCATGGGCGAGGCGACCAAGGGCCTCGCGGGCGCGCGCGTCGTGCGGCCCAAGGGCGCATCGGAGACGCCGCCCGCGAGCCACGCCCGCGAGTTCCAGTTCTTCTTCGTGCTGGACGGCATCGCGACGCTCGCGTGCGAGGGCACGCATTCGCTTTCACCTGGTGACGCCGTTACGATCCCTGCGGGACTACCGTATGCGCTCGGCGATTGCGCAGACGATCTCTCGCTGCTCGAGGTGACGCTGCCGGCCTAGCCTAAATCACCGACAGATCCGCTTCGGGCGGCCGTTTGAGGAGCGCCGCGATCCGCTCGAGGCCGCGCACGACCTCCGCGCGGCGGACCGGCGTGC
>DATFRA010000241.1:0-3664 GCA_035263705.1 Allostellaceae bacterium | reverse complement strand
GAACGTGTAGGTCAAGCCGTCCTTCGAGACCTCCCACTTGTCCACCATCTGCGGCTTGACCTCGAACTTCTCGTTCACCGCAAACAGCGTGTCGTAGACCATGTAGCCGTAGTTGCGGGTGATGTAGGCCGTGGTCCAGATCGGATCGAGGCTGCGCAGATCGGCTTCCGGCACGAACTTGAGCGTCTTGCCGGATGACTGCGCATGCGACGCCACGGGCGTGACCATCGCCACGAGCGCCGCCGCCAGGATGCCGCGCCAAGCCAGCGTTCGACCGAGTCCCATATGATGCCTCCCGCTATAGGTCTTATGATCCTTCGGGCTCGCGCACCTTACGCCATTCGCCACGGCCCGCAACAGCCCCGCTCCGCGAAAGCCGTGCCAGGGCCGAGCCCCCGCGCAATTGCCCCGTCACGGATTTTGCCAGATAGTGGCGGTCTTCCGGGAACCCGCGTGCGCCGCAGAGGAGAGTACCTTGACGAGTGCGTCCGCCGACCGCGAGCTCGCTTTTTTCTCCGCCACCCACCTGATCGACAGCTTCGCCAAGAAGACGCTGTCGCCGGTCGACGTGACCCGGGCGATCCTGCGCCGTCTCGAGCGGCTCGAGCCCAAGCTCAACGCGTTCACGCTGCGCAATCCCGAGGGTGCGCTCGAGGCCGCGCGCGCCTCAGAGGCGCGCTGGCAGAAAGGCGAGCCCTTGGGCCTGCTCGACGGCGTTCCCGTTACGATCAAGGACCTGTTCCTGACTCGCGGCTGGCCGACGCTCCGCGGCTCCACGCTGATCGATCGCGACCAGCCCTGGGAAGAGGATGCGCCGCCGGTGGCGCGGCTGCGCGAGACCGGAGCGGTCTTCCTCGGCAAGACCACCATGCCGGAGTTCGGCTGGAAGGCGCTGGGCGACAGCCCGTTGAGCGGCATCACCCGCAATCCCTGGAACCTCGAGCACACCCCGGGCGGCAGCAGCTCGGGCGCGGCGGCGGCGATTGCGGCGGGCATCGGCCCCATGGGCCTGGGCACCGACGGCGGTGGCTCGATCCGCATTCCCTGCGCCTTTACCGGCATTCCCGGCCTCAAGCCGACCTTCGGCCGCGTCCCCGCCTATCCGGCGAGCCCCTTCGGCATGCTCGCGCACACCGGGCCGATGGCGCGCACCGTGCAGGATTGCGCGCTCCTGCTCAACGTGCTGACCGGCGCCGACGACCGCGACCCCTACGCGCTGCCGCGCGACGGTGCCGATTATCGCTCTGGCCTCGAAGATGGCGTCAGAGGCATGCGCATCGCCTATAGCCCGACGCTCGGTTACGCCGGCAACGTCCACAAAGAGGTGGCGGCCGCCGTCGAGCACGCGGCGAAGACCTTCTCGGAGCTTGGCGCGGAGGTCGAGGTGGTCGACCCGGGTTTCGCCGATCCGCGCGGCGCCTGGCTCACGCTCTGGTACTCGGGGGCCGCGAAGGCGCTTGGCCATCTCAATGCCGAGCAGCGCAAGCGTCTCGATCCCGGCCTGCTGGTCCACGTGGAGCGCGGCGAGAAGCTCTCTGCGACCGATTTCCTCACCGCCGACATCGCGCGCACGGATCTGGGGCGGCAGATGAAGCTGTTCCACCGGCGCTTCGACCTCCTGATCACGCCGAGCACCGCAGTGCCGGCGCTCAAGGTCGGCACCGACGTCCACGATCCCGCGCGCCAGAAGGAATGGATCGATTGGACGCCGTTCAGCTATCCCTTCAACCTGACTCGTCAACCGGCGGCGAGCGTGCCCTGCGGCCTGACATCGGCGGGGCTGCCGATCGGACTGCAGATCGTCGGCCGTCTCTACGAGGACGCGCTGGTGCTGCGCGCGGCGCGCGCTTTCGAGCGCACATATCCGGCGCCGCGTCCCGCGCTCGACTGACGAAAGCCGGAGGCCCGGGGCGCCATGAGGGTCACCCTGCTCGGGACCGGCTGTCCGCAATGCGACCCCGACCGCCTGGGACCGGCGAGCCTGGTCCAGCAAGGGGGCCGACAGCTCCTGATCGACGTGGGCTCGGGCGCCACTCAGCGGCTAGTCTCCGCCGGCAGCAGTGGCCGTGCGCTCGAGGCGGTCCTGCTCACGCATTTGCATTCCGACCATATCGTCGATCTCTTCCAGCTGGTGATCTCGAGCTGGCACCAGGGCCGGGACCGGGCGCAACGGATCTACGGGCCCGAGGGCACGCGCCGGTTCGTCGAGGGTTTGATGGCGCTGTGGCGCCCCGAGCTCGAGCAGCGCATCGCCCATGAGGTCCGGCCCTCGACGGCAGCGCTCGAAGTCGATGTCACCGAGATCGGCGAGGGAGAGGTGCTATGCCTCGATGACATCGTCGTGCATGCAGTTGCGGTGGACCATTTCCCGGTCAAGCCGGCCTTCGGTTTCGTGGTCGAGGCCGGTGGCACGCGTGCGGTCTTCAGCGGCGATACCGCGCCCTGCCCAGCGCTCACCACCGCGGCGCGCGGCGCTGACCTCCTCGTGCACGAGTGCTTCATCCACGGGATCATGCGGCCGGAGCCGGGCGTGCGCACCGAGCAGGGGCTCGCGAATGTCGCGCGTTACCACACCGCCTCCGGCGAAATCGGCAAGATCGCGGCCGAGGCGCGGGTGCGCTGCGTGCTGCTCAACCACTTCGTGCCCACAAAATTCGACAAGGAAGCGGTGCTGGCGGAGGTACGGCGGGACTACCACGGGCCCGTGCTGATCGGCGAGGACCTCATGAGCGTCGATCTTGCGAGCGGGGTCGTTGCCTACGCTGGTGCGCGCATCGGCCTCGGATCCTGAGCCGCCATGGTGATCACGTCGAGCGGCACGCTGATCCTCGTGGTGGGCCCGAGCGGCGCCGGGAAGGATACACTGATCGCCGGCGCCCGCGTGGCGCTCAAGGGTGAAGTTCGCTTCGTGTTTCCGCGCCGCGCCATCACGCGGGCGCAGGTGGTCGGCACCGAGGACAGCGTGACCATGGCGCCGGGTGCCTTCGCGGCAGCGATGGCGGCCGGCGCATTTGCGCTCGCTTGGCGCGCGCACGGACTCAGCTACGGCATTCCGATCGCGATCGAGGCGGCGCTCCGTCAAGGCCGCCACGTGGTGATCAATGTCTCGCGCTCGGTGATCTCCGAGGCGCGCCAACGCTACCAGCCGGTCCACGTCGTCGAGGCCTGGGCACCAATTGAGGTTCTGGAGGAGCGCCTCGCGGCGCGCGGTCGCGAGAGCGACGACGAGATCGCCGATCGGCTCGCGCGCGCAAGTCCGGTCGTGGTCGAGGGACCGGACGTGACGCGCATCGCGACGACGGGGACAGTCGCCGAGAGCCTCGAGAGATTCCTAGAGATCCTGCGCGCCGTCGCGCAGGAGGGTTAAGCGGCCGCGGCCTTCTTGCGCTCCGCCGCACGCTCGATGCGGCGCTTGAGGCGGCGCGCCTCGGACGGGAGCTTCCGGTCCGGCATCGCCAGGAGATAAGCATCGATGCCGCCATTGGCCTCCACCGTGCGGATGCCATGGGCGGTGAGCCGCAGGCGAACGGCGCCGCCAAGCGCATCGGAGAGCAGCGAGATCGTCTGCAGGTTCGGCAGGAACCGGCGCTTGGTCTTGTTGTTGGCGTGGCTCACATTGTGGCCGACCTGAACGCCCCGGCCCGTGATCGCGCACCGTCTTGCC